>JAJPKB010000509.1 GCA_021323915.1 Chloroflexota bacterium
CCGCCGTATTGTATCACCCCGCCGCGCTCACGGCGGAGAACGACGCGACGTATTTGCCTGGCCGCGACGGTTGACGGATAATACCCGGGGCGCCGTCGTCAGGATCGGCGGAGCCGTGACGACTGCAATCTTCGCGAGGTTTCGCCGGTGAAGAAGCTGATCAATCGACCCGAGGACGTCGTCGTCGACTCATTGCGCGGATTCGCCGCGGCCCACGCCGACCTGGTGCGCGTCTCGCTGGATCCCGCCTACGTCGTTCGATCAGACGCGCCGGTATCCGGCAAAGTCGCGCTGGTGTCCGGAGGCGGATCCGGGCACGAGCCGATGCACGTCGGATTCGTCGGACGCGGGATGCTCGACGCCGCGTGCCCGGGCGCCGTGTTCACCTCTCCAACCCCCGACCAGATCCTCGAGGCGACGCGCGCCGCCGTGAGCGGCGCGGGCGTCCTTTACCTCGTCAAGAACTACACCGGAGACGTGATGAACTTCGACATGGCGGCGGAGCTCGCGATGTCCGAGGGAATCGACGTCCAGTCAGTCGTGATCTCGGACGACGTCGCGGTCCAAGACAGCCTGTATACCGCCGGACGACGCGGCGTCGGGGCAACCGTCCTGGCGGAGAAGCTTTGCGGTGCGGCGGCGGAGCAGGGGAGTTCCCTTAGCCAGCTAGCTGACCTGTGCCGACGGATCAACGACCAGGCGCGTAGCATGGGGATGGCCCTGACCTCCTGCACCGTTCCGCACGTCGGGAAGCCCACCTTCGATCTCCCGGAAGACCAGATGGAGATCGGAATCGGTATCCACGGCGAGCCGGGGCGGCGCCGCGTCGCGCTGGCACCGGCCCACGACATCGTCGACCTTCTTTTGTCGCCAATCGTCGAAGACCTTCCGTTCAAAGACGGCGATTCGGTCCTGGCGTTCGTCGATGGCCTGGGAGGGACGCCGTTGCTCGAGCTTTACCTGGTCTACGGTGAGCTTGAAGCCAGTTGCCGGAAACGAGGAATCCGGATCGAGCGAAACCTGATCGGATCGTTCGTGACTTCGCTGGAAATGGCGGGCTGCGCGATCACCCTCCTGAAAGTCGACGCGGGGCTGCTCGACCTCTGGGACGCGCCGGTCCTGACTCCGGCGCTCCGAAAGGGATTATGATGGCCCGGGCGCTCTCCTCGGCATGGTTCGTCGCCTGGATTAGCGCGTTCGCCGCCGCGGTGGCAGCAAACAAGAATTTGCTCACCGAGCTGGACGCCGCGATCGGCGACGCGGACCACGGCGCGAACCTCGACCGAGGCTTGCAAGCAGTGTTGGCGCGACTGCCCACCGTCGATCGTACCGACGTCGGCGCCATATTGAAGACAGTTGGCATGACCCTGATCTCGACGGTGGGAGGCGCGAGCGGACCGCTCTACGGCACGCTCTTCCTGCGCATGGCGAGCGCTTTGCCGGGAGCTTCCAATCCGAATCTCTCGGAGGTTGCCGCCGCGCTGAAATTCGGCGTCGAGGGCGTCATGGCCCGCGGCAAGGCCAGCGCGGGCGACAAGACGATGATCGACGCACTGGCTCCGGCGGCTTCCGCGCTCGAGGCCGCGGCGCTTCGGGCTGATTCCCCCGCCGTCGGGCTTGCCGAGGCCGCGGCGGCCGCCGAGCGTGGCGCGTTGAGCACCGTGCCGCTGGTCGCTCGAAAGGGCCGGGCGAGTTACCTCGGCGAGCGAAGCGCGGGACACCAGGACCCGGGTGCGACCTCGGCGGCGCTGCTTCTTCGAGCCGCCGCCGAGGTCACCCCGGTCGAGCCCGGCTGATGACCGGCGCGGCTCTTGTTGGCTCGTCGAGCGGTGCGTCCAGCGCCGATGGCCACTCGGTCGGGATCGTCATCGTATCGCACAGCTTCAGCCTCGCCAAAGGGGTCCTCGAGCTAGCGCGCCAAATGGCGGGACCGGACACCCGAATCGTCGCGGTTGGCGGACTGCCGCTCCCCGACCATCCGCTGGGAACCGACGCCGATCAGATCGCGACGGCCATCGAGAGTGTGTACTCCGACGACGGCGTGGTGGTTCTGTTGGACGTGGGCAGCGCCCTCTTGAGCGCGAGCGTCGCCCTCGACCTGCTTCCGGCGGATCACCGCGCCAACGTCCATCTCTGCGAGGCGCCCCTCGTCGAGGGAGCCATCGCCGCCGCGGTGCAGGCGCGCCTGGGTAGTCCGGTCGATCGAGTGCTTGACGAGGCAAAGGACGCGCTTCGCCCGAAGATCGAGCAGCTGCGCACCTCGTCGGAAGAGGTCGCCGGCCAGGTGGGCGCCTCGCCGTTCCGCGGATCAACCGCTGAGCCGCCATCCGCGGATGGGAGTCCCACTCGTGAGCTGAGGATGGTCGTTCGGAATCGCCATGGACTTCACGCGCGGCCGGCGGCCCGACTCGTCCAGGCGGCCGCGTCCCACGGCGCCAACGTTCAGCTCAGCGACCTCACCTCGCGCCGAGGACCGGTCGACGCCCGAAGCCTGACCGACGTCGCGACCCTCGGAGTGCTCCAGAACCACGAAATTGTCGTCAGCGCGACCGGCCCCGATGCCGAAGCGACGCTCGCCGAAATCCAAAGTCTGGCGAATGCGAATTTCGGCGACCTGGACGAGGATTCGGCCCCAACCTCGACGAACCCGGTCCAGCCTTCCGGCCAGGATAACATTTTCGGACCAACGCGGCTCAACGGAGTAGCGGCGTCGCCAGGCATCGCCGTCGCGCGTGTTCAGCGGCTACGCTTCGACGCACCGGATAACACCAACCGACCGGTTCCCGATCCCAAAGCGGTATGGAGTGACCTTTCGGCCGCCATCGAACGGGTGCGCCTCCAGATCGAGGCTACCCGAAACTCGGTCGATCGGAACGTGGATGCGGCGCCCATTTTCGATGTCCAGCTGCGCCTGCTCGAAGATCCGGCGCTTGTAGATCCGTGTCGAGAGGCAATCTTCGAGCGAGGTTTGAGCGCAGCGACCGCCTGGCGCCAGGCAGTCGCACTGGTCTCCGCGCGGTACCGCGCCGTCAACGACGAGTACCTCAGGGCGCGGGCGGCTGACGTCGACGACGTCGGCCGCCAGGTATCGAAGGAGCTAACCGGAAGCGTCGCCCAGTTACCGGCAGGATTCGACGCGCCTACCGTCGTGATCGCGGCGGAGCTGGGCCCCTCGGAAGTTGCCCGCCTCGCTCGAGCGGGCGTCGCAGGTATCGGGCTGGCGCTCGGCGGACCAACCTCGCACGCTTCGATCGTCGCCCGCGCCCTGGGCATTCCCCTCGTCGTCGGACTCGGGCCCGAGGCATTGTCGATCGAAGATGGGGCGACGGTGGTACTGGACGGGGGCAGCGGAACCCTGCTGCCGGAGCCCGATTCGGAGACGATCGACCGCTACCGTCACGCATCCGATGCCGAGCGGCTCGAGACAGAGGAGGCACGCGCAAACCGCGGTATGCCCGCCTCCACCCGCGATGGTCAGACGGTCGCCGTGCTCGCCAACGTCGGCGGCCTGGCCGACGCGGGCGCGGCAGCCAGCTCGGGTGCCGATGGGATTGGCCTGCTTCGAACCGAAATCTGGTTCATGGCTCAGAATCAGCTTCCGAGCGAAGACGAACAAGTCCGGACGTACTCGGCGATCGCCGATCTCTTCGGCGGGCGTCCGGTAACGATCCGAACGCTTGACCTCGGAGGGGACAAGCCATTGAGAAACCCGGCCGGCGATCCCACGCCGGGATTACCGACGTCCGGCCGGATCCCGTCGAGACCAGGCCCGATTCCACCGTCACGGACGGAGGAAAATCCGGCGCTCGGCGTCCGGGGGCTTCGTTGGTGTATTGCCCACCCGGATGTTTTCGTCACCCAGCTTCGAGCGATCGTTCGTGCCGCCGCGGGGCGTCGGCTACGAGTCATGTTTCCGATGGTGGCGACGAGCGACGAGCTTCGAGCGGCGCGGTCGGCGCTCGACGAGGCGCGGCTGGCGGTAGAACGCGCTGGCTTACCGACCCCGGTGCGAATCGCCGTCGGGATCGTGATCGAGGTTCCCGCCGCTGCCCTGCGGGCGGCGGATTTCGCGGACGACGTGGACTTCTTCTCGATCGGGACCAATGATCTCGCCCAGTACGTTTTCGCCGCCGATCGCGGCAATCCCGTCGTTTCGCCCCTGACCGATGCCCTGCACCCGTCGATCCTCGAGCTGATCGCCCGGGTCGTCGACGTGGCGCATTCCCGAAAAAAGACGGTCGCGGTCTGTGGCGAGCTGGCCGCCGATGCTCTCGCGACGCCG
>JAJPKB010000556.1 GCA_021323915.1 Chloroflexota bacterium
ACGAGGCAGCCGGACCGGATCGTCAGGTTCAGGCGGTGGCGCGCCGGGTCCAGGTAGCCGAGGTTGGTTCCCCAGCGAACGCCGCGGTCGTTGTTGAGGGGAATCGGTCCGACCCCCTCGGCAGCGGGCGCGTTGAGGTCGGGGCGCTCGGCGAAGCCGAGGTCGCGGCACGCCGCGACGAACGCGACCTGGGGAGGCAGCCACTCCTCGCGGGGAAAGCGCCGGACCGGGATCGGGCCGTCGGCGCCGTGGTACGGACGGTCGCCGAAATCGAGGTCTCGCTCGAGCCGGCGGAAATGCGGCAGCACCCGCTCGAACGACCAGAGGTCGTTGCCGGCCGCTGCCCAGCCGTCGAAGTCCTCGGGGGTGCCGCGCAGGAAGATCTGGCCGTTGGTCGCGCTCGAGCCGCCCACCACCTTGCCGCGGAAGACCCCCAGCGGGCCGGCGACCGGGGTGGCCGTGCCGACGAATCCCCAGTCGTGGTCGCTCGGCGTGATGTCGGCCGCGGTGGTGTAGCCCCAGCGGATCTTCAGCGGCAGGCTCTCGATCCCGACGTAGTCCGGTCCGGCTTCGAGCAGCAGGACCGACCGGGCGGGATCTTCGGACAGCCGGCTGGCGACGACCGCCCCGGCCGACCCGGCGCCGACCACGATCAGATCGTATTTCATGCTCGGCTCCTTCTCGAGCAGATACCCACGGCACAGCCAGCGCCCCGTGGCTTCCCTCACCCCCTACCCCCTCTCCCAGTGCGCGGGAGAGGGGTCTTTAGGGAGGCTCTACCAGTTAAGACCCTTCCCCCGCGGCTGGGGGAAGGGGTAGGGGATGAGGGATCCCCGGCGGACCCCAAACCCCCGGTTCGACCGGACGCTACGTGCTGGGCGTCGCCCGCAGCGCGCCGACGTAGTCGAGCTTGTCGGTCTCGTCCTTGCCGGGCCTGACCGCCAGGGCCCGCAGCACCACCGTCGCGACGGCCGCGACGATCAGATTGGCGATCAGCGCGTAGAGCGCGGCGTAGCCGGCGAACGTCCCGCCAGCCACGTGGAGCGGGTAGACCGACGAGTAGTTCTGCGAGATCGCCATGGCGGTTCCCACCACCATGCCGACGGCCCAGCCCAGCAGCAACGCCCAGGGGTGGAACCAGCGCGTGTACAGCCCGATCACGACCGCCGGCAGGATCTCGATGATCCACACCCCGCCCAGCAGCTGCAGGTTGATCGCGTACTGGGTCGGCAGGAAGATGATGAACGCCAGCGCGCCGATCTTGACCACCAGCGACGCCAGCTTCGCCACGCTCGATTCCTGACGATCGGTCAGATTCACGCGGAAGTACTCGCGGTAGACGTTCCGGGTGAACAGGTTGGCCGCCGCGATCGACATGATCGAGGCCGGCACTAGGGCGCCGATGGCGATGGCGGCGAAGGCGAAGCCGACGAACCACGAGGGGAACATCGCCAGGAAGAGCCCGGGCACCGCCCACTGCGCGCCGTACGGCGGGACCGGCTTCACCCCGGCCGCGACCGCCATGAATCCGAAGAGGGCGAGCAGCCCGAGAATGAACGAGTAGGCCGGCAGCAGCGCGGCGTTCCGTTGGATGACCTGGCGGCTGTTCGCGCTGAGAACGCCGGTGATGGAATGGGGATACATGAAGAGCGCGAGCGCCGAGCCGAACGCGAGGGTGGCGTACGCGGTGTACTGCCCCGGCGAGAGCAGGAGCTTCTGGGGCGGAACGGCGCTGAACACGTGGGAGAAGCCGCCAAGGTGCGCGGGGATGACGATCACCGCCGCGATGATCGTCACGTAGATCAGCGTGTCCTTGACCAGCGCGATCATGGCCGGCGCCCGCAGGCCACTGAAGTAGGTGTAGGCGGCCAGGATCGCGAAGGCGATGATCAGCGGCAGGTCGCCGACGATCCCCATGCCGGCGAGGACGACTTCGATGCCGACGAGCTGGAGCGCGATGTACGGCATCGTGGCGAGGATGCCGGTCAGGGCAACCATCAGGGCGAGGGTGGGGCTCGCGTAGCGCCCGCGCACGAAGTCGGCGCCGGTGATGTAGCCGTGTCGGTGGGCCACCGACCACAGCCGCGGCATGACGACGAAGACGAACGGGTAGACGATGACCGTGTACGGGAGGGCGAAGAAGCCGATCGCGCCGGAGCCGAACACCAGCGCCGGCACCGCGATGAAGGTGTACGCCGTGTAGAGGTCGCCTCCCAGCAGGAACCAGGGGACGATCGGTCCGAAGCGACGTCCGCCCAGCCCCCACTCGTGAAGGAGATTGAGATCGCCGGCGCGCCAGCGCGAGGCGGTGAAGCCAAGAACCGTGACGAGCGCGAACAGGAGGATGAAGACCGCGAGGGCAACCAGGTCGACCATTGCGTGCCTCCAGGCTTCCTGACGTCAGTTCAGCGTGTCGCGAGATAGACGATCGCGGTGAGAACGGCGCCGATCACCACCCAAAGGAGCTGGTACCAGTAGAAATAGGGGAATCCCAGGAACGACGGCGAAGCCGAAGCATAGAAGGGCACCCAGAGCAGCGCGATGAAGGGGATGATCAACAGAAGATACCACCAGCCGCGTCCGGACCGTCGGGACGTCGTGTGATCTGACACGTGATGCCTCCTTCCTCCCACGATAGGTGAGCATAAACCCAGGATCTGGAATTCGCTCCGGACAAATATAGCACCGAGCGCAAGGCTCAGCCCGGCGCCGGCGGCAGCGAATAGTCGATCTGCCAGCCGCGGTCCGCGGCGAGCAGCGCGCAGGCGCGCTCGGCCAGGGCGGAGATCGTCAGCGACGGGTTCACCCCGAGCGGCACCGGCACGATCGCGCCGTCGGCGACGTACAGCCCGTCGTGGACCGCGTCGCCGGTCGGGCCGGCGAACACCCGCGCCTTGTGGTCGACCACGCCCCAGGCGGCATCCTCGGCCATCACACAGCCGCCAAGCGGGTGGACGGTAGTAAGGTTGTGGCCGGCGAGATCCTTCCAGAGCGGGTTGGGCGTGAAGATGCCCTTGAGCGCCCGCGTCGCCTCGAGCAGGCGCTGGCTCACCTTCTGATAAATCGGCTGCGCGCCCACCCCCGGCCAGCTGATCCGAAGCCGGTCGTTTTCGAGGTACATGCGCCCGTTCCCGTCGTCGTGGGTCATGACCAGAAAGATCTGGGTGTTCAGCACCGCGCCGTGGTAGGGACCGCGAACCAGGCTGTCGGCCGCGCGCTCGCCCTGGGCGAGGCGGTCGTTCAGGTCATCCGCCGTGTTCTGGCCAGCCGCGGTCGCCGCCGCGGCGTAGGTCGCCGCCAGGGTCGAGCCGAGCGCCCCCGGCGCCACGCCCTCCTCGACAACGATACCGTCCTCGAGCCGCGGCTGATTGCGCATGTCGATGATGCCGGCGATGTTCGGCCCGACCGGATCGAGCTGGCCCGGTGGGAGATTGCCGAAGCCGGTCGCGTTGACCGGTGTCTCGCCGTTGTAGCTGAACCCGAGGTAGTCGCCGTTGCCGGTGAAGCGCAGGCCGACCTGGTCGGAGAGCGGAAGGCCCCTGGCCTTCGAGCGGAGGAGGATCTCGGTCGAGCCGAGGGTGCCCGCCGCCAGGACGACGACGCTCGCGGTGAGAACGCGGGTGGGCGCGTCGATCGGCTCCTGGCCAGATTCCAGGAGCTGGTAATGAACCAGCCAGTGGTCGCCCTGCCGCTCAAGGTAACGAACGCTGACCCCGGTGTAGATCTCGGCGCCGTGGTTCTTGGCGTCCGGCAGGTAGTTCATGAGGGTGGTGTTCTTCGCGCCGTAGTTGCAGCCGGTGACGCAATCGCCGCAGAGGACGCAGGGGTGCTGCTCGACCCCGAACTGGTTGACGCCCTCTTTGAAGGTGACGTAAATCGGCGGCCGGTCGAACTCCTGGCCGATCGCCCGCGCCGACGTCTCGAGCGCCCGGAGCTTGGGCAGGGGCGGAAAGTCGTCCGGGTAAGGCGTCGGCCGCAGCACCTCCTCGGCGTGCCGGTAGCCGTCGGCGACTCCCCGGTCCAGGTCGTCGCGAATCTCCCGCGGCCAGCGCGGGTCGTCGAAGACGCGCGGCTCGGGACGGAGGCCGACGTTCGCGTTGACGAGCGACGTTCCGCCCAATCCGCAGCCGAAGAAGACGTTGACGTCCGAATTGACCCGCAGGTCGTAAAGGCCGGTCCGCGAGCCAGTCGTCCCGGCCGCGGTATCCACCTGGAACTCGCGGATCACCGCGTCCAGGGTGTTGGGGTACTCGCCGGGCTGGAACTCCCGGCCGCGCTCGAGCACGCAGACCTGCTGGCCGGCCCGCGCCAGGCGCGACGCGGCGATGCCGCCACCGTAGCCGGAGCCGACCACCACCACCGGATAGGCGCTCTTGAGACTGTCGATCGGCGATGAAAGACGTGTCACGAAACTCCTCCTCGCTCCTTGGTGCGCACCTCAGGGCGCCGGGGACTTCCCTCACCCTCGACCCTCGTCTACCCTCTGACCCCCTTCTCCAGGGGGGACCTTCTCCCATCCGAGGGAGAGGGGTCTTGAGGAGAGCATCTTCCGGTAGACCCTTCCCTCTCGGAATGGGAGAAGGGGTAGGGGATGAGGGAGCCCGGGCCGCGGTCCGGGAGATGCCCCAGCCCCGGTCGGACTGAGCGCTAGGTGCCCGTCTGTCCGTCGCGCGCGAAGCGGCGCGGCGAGAGGCCGCAGCGCTCGGTGAACGCGTTGTCGAACGTCCCGTTCGGGCTCAGCTGGTGGAACACCTCCAGCCACCGGGGCAGCAGCGGATACATCGCCTCGATCAGACCGTTGGCCCCGGACAGGAAGTTGAGCAATCCCCAGTGCGGACGGCCGCCGAGGGCGTACATCTCGGTCTCGATCTCCTGCAGCAGCTCGGTGCCCCCGACCGTGCCGGCCAGCACCGGGAACTCGATCATGCAGGTGTCCACGCCCTGCATCATGCTCAGAAAGGCCGTCCCGGCCCGGACGAAACGGAGCGAGAACGGCGACGTCAGGTAGGCCTGGCCGACCTGCGTCCGGCGCGCCGCGATCTCCAGGACGCGCTCGGTTGCCGCCACCGCCTGGTCCAGCGGGAAGCCGATCTCGCTCCCGTAGGCCGGCACGTCGTTCGCCATGCCGATGTTGAACACCCGGTAGCTCCGATCGACGTAGTCGCGCGCCAGCGCCGCCATCGCCTGGTCGACGATCGTCGGGGTCAGCCCCGGGTAGGTGTCGAACACCGCCAGCAGCACCTCGTTGCTCCCCGGGATGCTCGCCGCCAGCTCGACGAGAAAGTTGCGCCCCGACTGGGCGATCGGCGGATCGGTCGGCTCCGGGACCGGATTGCGGCGGGTGATCAGACAGGTGTGATCGCCGTTCGTCGGATACGGATTGACCAGCACCTCGTAGTGGTCGTTCTCGCGCAGCACGCCGCCGTCCCGCAGGTCGTCCTTCACCTTCGACCAGACGCTCAGCGACCGCTCTTCTTTGAGATAGAACCGCGGCCGCACCCGCAGCACGACCGAGTAGATCAGGCCCAGGCAGCCAATGCCGACCTGGCAGGCGTTGAACCAGTCGTCGTCCTGTTTGAGCTGGACGTCCGGATGGCGCGCCGCCCAGCGGTCCGGATCGGTGATGCCCTGGCTGGGCTCGACCCGATAAACCGCGCCATCGCCGCCGACCAGGGTGAGCGACTGGACCTGGGTCGAGAGCGATCCGTAGGCCAGGCCGGACCCGTGGGTCGAGGTCGAGATCACCCCGGCGATCGTCTGGCCGTCGTAGCCTCCCATGTTCAGGAGGCCCAGGCCGGCGTCCCAGAGCGCCTCGTTCAAGTCCCGCACGACGATGCCCCCTTCGGTCGCGAACAGCGTCTCCGGCTGGGCGTCCGGCCGCAGCAGGTCGCGCTCCAGGTCGAGCGGGTGATTCAGGCCGTGGGTATCGATCAAGAAGTCGCGGGTCAGCGCGACGTCGGTGAAGGAGTGCCCGGAGCCGGCCGCCTTGACCCGACAGCCCGCGGCGGCGGCCTGGGCCACGATCGAGCGCAGCTCGTCGAGCGTCGTCGGATAGAAAACCTGTAAAGGCTGGGCGACGAGGCTGCCGACGTAGTTCTTCCAGGTCTGCCGCGTCTGTCCCTGGTCGCCCGGGATGGCGGCAGCCGGCCCCGGCGCGACCGATCGGTCGAGGTCGAGCCTTTGCGCCGCCGCCTGGAAGAACGCGGTCAGTCCGTGGGCTTGAAGGTCGGCCCGCGCGGCGGCCAGCGCGTCGACCGAGGCCGACTCGGCCTTCAGCCGCGCCAGGTTGAGCGCGATCCGCGCGACCAGTTGGGGATCGGGAGAGTTGGTCGAGGACGAAGCTTCCACCGGTGTGCCAGCCTCCTGAGATGTCGCCGCGCCTGCGAGTCACTCGGTTGGTTGGGCGCCGTCGGGATGAGAGGGCCCGCGTTAGGCGTCAGTATAGGGGGTCGGGGTGGAAAGTCAAGGAGCGAAGGCGTTTGGACCACGAAGCGCGCGAAACGGCGCGAAAAAGCGCGAAAAATCGGGTGGGTGCCGACCACCGGCTTTCGCGGCGGCGCCCTCGCGGTCTCGCGAATCGGAATTGCTGTAGACTCTTTGTGGCAAGCAGGTGAAACTCGTGGCAAAACTCACGGCGAGAGCGTTCGGCGGCCTGCTCAGCCTGCTCGTCGTCCTCGCGGCGTCGCTGTTCATCGCCGCCGGAACGCTCGCCTACTGGCAGGCGTGGGTCTTCCTGCTCGTGTTCACGGTGTCGGTGGTCGCGATCACCGTCTATCTGATCAGAAACGACCCGCCGCTCCTGGAGCGGCGGGTGAACGCCGGTCCAGGAGCCGAGCAGCAGACCGGCCAGAAGATCATCCAGTCCGTCGCGGCCGTGGCATTCCTCGGGCTCTTCGTGATTTCCGCGCTCGATCATCGCCTCGCCTGGTCGCTCGTGCCGATCCCCCTGGTCGCGCTAGGCGACGTTCTCGTCGCGGCGGGGCTCTTCGTCGTCTTCCGCGTGTTCAAGGAGAACACGTACACCGCGGCGATCATCGAAGTCGGGGTCGGGCAGAGGGTCGTCTCCACCGGACCGTACGCGGTCGTGCGTCATCCGATGTACGCCGGAGCGCTGGTGATGCTGGTTGGCGTACCGCTCGCTCTCGGCTCTTGGTGGGGTCTCCTGGCGATGGTTCCGATCTCCGCCGTGCTCGTCGGGCGAATCATCGGCGAGGAAGACTTCCTGACGAAAAGCCTCGCCGGCTACGTGGAGTACCGGAATAGCGTGCGCTATCGCCTGATTCCGCGCATCTGGTGAGCGATGGCGAGGACCTCGCGATCGGTAAGCGCAGGAGATACTCGTGGGCGATATCCCAGGATAGCAAGTTTCGCGCGCATTGACGCGTCCTTCACCGTGTGGTAGATTTGCGCCGGCCAGGGTTCGGAAGCGGTTTCGGATGCGCTTCCGGATCCGGTCACGAGGAATGCCGGGTGCGACTGACCAAGCGACCGACGATCGCCGACGTGGCGGCACGAGCCGGCGTCTCGCGCACGACCGTCTCGCGCGTTCTCAACGGGCGCGGCGAGCTGACCCGGGAGACGATCGAGCGGGTCCTCGCCACGATCGACGAGCTGCACTACCGCCCGAGCGAAGTGGCGCGCAGCCTGAGCTTTCAGCGCACCCGAACGATCGGCATGATCGTCTACGATCTGTTGAACCCCGGTATGGCCGAGTGCGTCTACGCCGCCCAGGAGGAGCTCGCCCGCCGCGACTACCGGGTGCTGCTCACCTGTATGGGTGGACACATGGAGACCGGCCGGGCCTGCCTGCGCATGCTCGAAGACCGACGGGTCGACGCCGTGATCACCGCCCCGCTCTTCTACGAGAACGATGCCGCGGACGAGCAAGCCCGGCCCTTCCTGCGCAAGGACGGGGTGCAGTGCTACGACCCGCTGACCGAGCGGGTCTCGCTGGTCAAGTTCGACGAGATCTCCGGTGGCTTCCAGGCCGCGAGCCACCTGCTGGCCCTGGGTCACCGCCGGATCGGCATCGTCAGCGGACCGAGCTACTGGGGCGCGGTCGAGGAGCGGATCGACGGCTACCGTCGGGCCTTCGCCGACGCCGGCCTGACGCCGGAGCCGCTGCTCGTCGAGGCGGCGCCGGACTGGACCGTCCCGGCCGGCCACGCCGCTACCCTCCGCCTCCTTGACCGCGCGCCGGGCCTGACCGCGATCTGGGCGCTCTACGACGTCTCGGCCATCGGCGTCGTGCGCGCGCTGCACGATCGAGGCAAGCGCATTCCGGAGGACGTGGCGGTCGTCGGCTTCAACGACGAGGTGTTCGCCGACTACATCACCCCGCGCCTGACGTCGATCCGCGCTGACTGCAACGCGCTCGGCCGGGTGGCCGCGCAGCTCACCCTGGAGCTGCTCGACGACGCGGAGGCGCCCGGGCGCGAGGTGATCGTGCCGGCCGAGCTGGTGGTTCGCGAGTCCACCGCCGGCTCTGCCGCGGGCTGCCGCTCGGGAGCCGAGGCCGGCGCGGTCGCCGTCGTCGAGACGTAGGCGGTCCGGGAATTTGAAATGGTGAGTCACGTGGTTGAACGGCCGCGCCAGAAGCCCCTCCCTCGCCCTCCCCGTGGACGGGGAGGGAATCCGCGTCCCCCCGTCCACGGGGGACGACCGGGGGCGGCGCCGGCTCGACCGATCAGCAAAAGGCGAGGAGTAAGGGTTTGATGGTTACCAAGGTCACGGAATTTCGAACGTCTCGGCGGCGGTTCGTCGCGATGAGCGGCGGGGTCTTCGCCTCGTCGCTCCTCGCCGGCATCCTGACCGCCTGCAGCGGCACCGGCGCGTCGACGTCGTCGACGCCCGCCGCCCAGGCCACCTCGGCCCCGGCGGCCCCGGCGACCTCGGCTCCGACCGCCGCCACCAGCGCCCCGGCCGCCGCGACGACCGCCACGGCGGCGGCGAGCGCGACCCCCGCCGCGACCGCCCAGCCGGCGGCTTCGACGGCGCCGGTCTCGCTGCGGGTCGCGCCGGGCTCGACGCTGACCTCCTGGAAGGGGGTCTGGCCCGACCTGATCAAGACCTACCAGACGGCCCACCCGAACGTCAGCATGACCCTCGATTCGTCGGCGAGCGGCGCCAACTACGACCAGAAGCTGTTCGCCGAGATCGCCGCCAACACCCTGCCCGACATCATCTACACCACCGACAACTACGCGGTGCCCTTCAAGCAGAACAAGATCACCCAGGACATGCTCCCCTACGCCAAGCAGACCAACTTCCCGGTCGACGACTTCAACAAGACCTTCCTCGATCTGGGCATGGTCGACGGCACCCTCCAGATGCTGCCGGTCAGCGGCGACGTGGTGGTCCTGTTCGTCAACAAAAAGCTGGTCAAGGACGCCGGCGTCGAGATTCCCTGGACCGTCGACTACAAAGACGTCAAGCAGTGGACGACCGACGACTTCTACAAGGTCTGCCAGAAGCTGACCGTCGACGTCAAGGGCAAGCGGGGCGACGAGCCCGGCTTCGACAAGAAGAACGTCAGCGTCTACGGCGCGGCGATGCCGATCGACTGGTGGGCGGTCTACGTGCCGGCGATCATCAGCTTCGGTGGCCAGCTCGTCTCGGACGACCTGACCAAGTCGACGATGAGCTCCCAGGCCGGCGTCGACGCCTTCACCTGGCTGACCAAGCCGGTCCTCGACGGCTACTGGGCGCCTTACAGCTACCTGAGTCCCTTCGGACCGACGACGAACTCCCAGGCGACCGGCGCGTTCAACGCGAGCAAGGTGGCGATCACCGCGACGGTGCGCGGCGGCATTCCGGGCATCCGCCCCAACATCAAGGACGACTGGGACGTGGCGCACTTCTACGCCGGCCCGGTCAAGCGGGTGACCGGCATGGGCACCTTCGGCTTCGCCCTGTCCGGCTCGACCAGGCACCCGAACGACGCCTGGGCCTTCCTCGATTTCATGTACGGCGAGACCGGGCAGAAGATCATCACCTCCAGCTACGGCGCCACCCCGGTCGAGCAGCGCTTCTACAACTCGTCCTTCTGGAAGGACCTGCCCCCACCGCCGGCGAACAACAGCGTCTTCACCGACGCCTTCAGCTACGGCACGCTGCCGCCGCGCCTGCCCTTCTACACGACCGGTCCGTTCACCAAGGCGCTGCTGGACGGGCTCCAGGCGATCGAGCTCGGCCAGTCGACGCCGCGGCAGGTGGTGACCAACGTGAGCAGCCAGCTCCAGACCTGGCTCGACCAGAACAAGAAAAGTTGACATAATGCTTCAGGAAGCCTCGTCGGGTAAGGTAGCCCGATGAGAGATAGGTGAGGAGTAGAGATTCTCATGGTCGCAAAAATCACCGCGTCTTCGGTATCGCGGCGCCGATTGCTCGGGGTGGGCGGCGGGCTCTTCGCCACGTCGCTTCTCGCGAGCGCGCTGACCGCCTGTGGCGGCGGCGCGGCGCCGTCGTCGCCGGCCGCCCAGGCCACCACCGCGCCGGCCGCCCAGCCGACCTCGGCTCCGGCCGCCGCTACCAGCGCGCCCGCCGCCGCGGCCCCCACCGCGACGACCGCGGCCGCCGCCGCTCCCGCCGCGACCTCCGCGCCGGCCCAGTCGTCCGGTCCGCTCACCCTGACGGTCGCCGCGAGCTGGACGACCACCGGCTGGAAGGTCGTCTGGGATGATCTGCTCAAGGCCTACAAGACCAAGCAGCCCAACGTGACGATCTCGCTCGACCAGTCGTCGGCGACCGGTCAGTACGACCAGAAGCTGTTCGCGGAGATCGCCGCCGGCACCCTGCCCGACATCATCTACACCACCGACAACTACGCCGCGCCCTTCAAGCAGAACAAGATCACCCAGGACATGCTCCCCTACGCCAAGCAGACCAACTTCCCGGTCGACGACTTCAACAAGACCTTCCTCGATCTGGGCATGGTGGAGGGCACCCTCCAGATGCTGCCGGTCAGCGGCGACGTCGTCATCTTCGCGGTCAACAAGAAGATGGTCCAGGACGCCGGGGTGACGATTCCCTGGACGGTCGATCCGTCGTCGGATCAGTGGACCTACGACGACTTCGTCAAGGTCTGCCAGAAGCTGACCGTCGACGTCAAGGGCAAGCGGGGCGACGAGCCCGGTTTCGACAAGAAGAACGTCAGCGTCTACGGCGCGGCGATCGACCCGACCTGGTGGGCGATCTACGTGCCGGCGATCCTGAGCAACGGCGGCCAGTTCGTCTCGGACGATCTGACCAAGTCGCTCTTCAACTCGAAGGAGGGAATCGCCGCGATCACCGAGCTGACCAAGCCGGTCCTCGACGGCTACTGGGCGCCGCTCAGCTTCCTGAGCACGGTCACCGCGCCGTTCCCGGCTGGCAAGTGCGCGATCACCGACATCGTACGCGGCAGCATCCCCAGCTTCCGCAACGACATCAAGGACGACTGGGACGTCGTTCACTTCTACCGGGGACCGGCCAAGCGGGTCACCGGCATGGGGACGCAGGGCTTCGCCCTCTCCGGCGCGACGAAACACCCGAGCGATGCCTGGGCCTTCCTCGATTACATGTACAGCGAGGACGGGATGAAGATCATCACCTCGCAGTACGGCGCGGTTCCGGTGGAGAAGCGCTTCTACAACGCGACCTGGTGGAAGGATCTCCCGCCGCCCCCGTCGAATAACGGCGTGTTCACCCAGGCGTTCGACTACGGCACGCTGCCGCCGCGCCTGCCGTTCTACACGACCGGTCCGTTCACCAAGGCGATCACCGACGGCTTCACCGGCATCGAGCTGGGCCAGATGACGCCGGATCAGGTCGCGAAGAACGTCAGCGACCAGCTCCAGCAGTGGCTCGACCAGAACAAGAAGAGTTAGAATTTCCGTCACACCCGAACGTGGCGTTCCGCCACGTTCGGGTGTGACCGGTTTACCGAGTGAGGGTAGCCATGGTTAGCGGGACCGCGACGGCCCATCCCGCGCGCGTCGCGCCCAGGGGTCGCCGCTGGCGCGACGTCCCCTGGGCGTTCCTGTTCCTTGGTCCGAACCTGGCGTTGTTCCTGGTCTTCACCGCCTTCCCGATCGTCTTCGGGTTGGCGATCAGCTTCAGCCACTGGAACATCGTCGAGCCGATGACCTTCGCCGGGCTCGCCAACTACCGCCAGCTTCTCGCGGACCCGCTCACCCTGAAGACGGTCACGATCACCCTGTACTACACGATCGGCGTCCTGCCGACCTCGCTGGCGCTCTCCCTCTTCTTCTCGATCCTCCTGAACCAGCGAATTCGGGTTCTCGGGTTCTGGCGCGGCATCTTCTTCCTTCCGATGGTGACCTCCGGCGTGGCGATCGCGCTGGTCTGGAAGTGGCTCTATGCCTACCAGTTCGGCGCGATCAACTCGCTGGTGGCCCTGATCGGCATCTCCCGGCAGAACTGGCTCTTCGACCAGCATCTGGTGATGCCGGCGATCATCGTCGTCGCGATCTGGGCCGCGCTGCCGGTCCAGATCATCTTCTTCCTCGCCGGCCTCCAGGGCGTTCCCAAGGACCTGTACGAGGCGGCGGAGATGGACGGGGCCGGCCGCTGGCAAAAGTTCCGCAACGTCACCTGGCCGCTGATCACCCCGACGACGTTCTTCCTGTTGATCATCACCCTGATCGGCTCGTTCACCGGCGGCTTCGACATCGTCTGGAACCTGACCCAGGGCGGTCCGCTCGACTCGTCCGACCTGTTCGTGGTGCAGCTCTACCGGACCGCCTTCGTCTACTTCCAGATGGGGTACGCCTCGGCGATGGCCTACGGGCTGTTCCTCGCGGTTCTCCTGGTCACCATCATTCAATGGAGGTCGCAGCGCCGGTGGGTACACTACAACTAGCCGATTCCACCCGAACGAGCGTCTGGAGCGGCCGGCGGTTCCAGGGAATCGCCGGCATGGTTCTGATCTACCTGTTCCTGTTCCTCGGCGGCGCGACCATGGTGGTGCCGTTCGTCTACATGGTCAGCACCGGGCTCAAGGCCGGTCCGCAGGTCTTTCTCTTCCCGCCGGTCTGGATCCCGTCGCCGGTCCAGTGGTCGAACTTCGCCGACGCCTGGTCGGTCATCGGCGTGCGCACCTTCACCAACACGGTGTTCTTCGCCGTCTCGATCGTGTTTGGCCAGGGGCTCGTCACCACCCTGGGCGGCTACGGTTTCGCCCGGCTGAAGTTCCCGGCCCGCGAGCAGCTGTTCCTCGCCTACCTGGGCACGATGATGATCCCGTCGCAGGTGACGATGATCCCCGCCTACATCGTCGTGGTCAAGCTGGGCTGGCAGAACAGCTACGAGGGGCTGATCATCCCGATCCTCGCCAGCGGCGCCTTCGGGACCTTCCTCTTCCGCCAGTTCTTCAAGCAGATTCCCGATGAGCTGGCCGACGCCGCGTTCATCGACGGGGCGAATCACCTGACGATCTACGCCCGCCTGTTCCTCCCGCTGAGCAAGCCGGCGCTGGTGGCCTACGGCATCATCACCCTGCTCAACGCCTGGAATATGTTCGTCTGGCCGCTGATCATCGTCCAGTCGCAGCAGCTCTGGGTGCTGACTCTGGCGCTCTCGATCCTCCAGGGCGAGCTCGGCTCGCAGATGAACGTGCTGATGGCCGGCGTCACCCTGTCGATCCTGCCTCTCCTGATTCTCTACATCTTCGGCCAGCGTCTTTTCGTCCAGGGAGTGACGATGACCGGGCTCAAGGGGTGATCCAGGTGAGCGACAACCTCGCCGCGCGCCTTCCTTTCGGAAAGATCGATCAGGTCTGCGTCGTGACCCCCGACCTGCGCCGCGCGATGGAGCAATACCGGTCCCTGCTCGGCCTGGAGCCGTGGCGCATCCTCGGCTTCGGTCCGGACACCGTGCGCCGGCTGACCTACCGCGGACGGCCGGCGACCTACCGCATGCTCGTCGCCTTCGCCCAGCTTGGCTCGCTCCAGTACGAGCTGATCCAGCCCCTCGAGGGGCCGACGATCTACCACGAGTTCCTCGAGCGGAACCCGGGCGGCGGCATCCACCATTTCGGGGTGTGGGTGCCGAGCCTCGAGGCAGCGGTCGCCCAGGCCCGGGCGCTGGGCTTTGCCGAGATCCAGGGGGGACGCGGGACCGGTCTCGGAGACGACGGTGGCTTCGCCTACCTCGACACCGAATCGGCGCTCGGGGCGATCCTGGAATTGATCGAGGTGCCCCGCGAGCGCCGCGCGCCCCAGGAGGTCTATCCGCCGGCATCGTGAGGGAAACGGGGCTTCCCTCACCCCCTACCCTCTCTTGTCTACCCCCTCGCCCCCTTCGCCAGGGGGAGCCTTCAGTGCGCGGGAGAGGGGCCTTCAGGGCAGATACTTCTGCTAAGACCCTTCCCCCGCGCCTGGGGGAAGGGGTAGGGGATGAGGGAGTCCTCGGTCGCCACGATCGACACTTACTTTACGGAGAAACGTTCCATGCCCAACGCCAAGCCCAAGGTCTTGATCGCCTGCAACCAGCACGTGCGCGACGTCTACCTGGACCCGCGGGATCTCGATCGGCTCCAGGCGTTCGCCGATTGGGAGTGGTTCCACGCCGAGGGGCGGTCGGGGATCAGCCCGGTCGACGCGGACCCGGCGCTGGTCGAGCGGCTGCTCGCGCGGGTCGGCGACGCCGACGGCCTCGTCGTCTGCCACGGCGCGCCGCGGATCGACGCGACGGTGCTCGCCGTCGCTCCCCGGCTCCGCGTCGTCGGCGAGCTCGAAGGCGACCGCTTCGCCTACCGGATCGACGCCGAGGCGGCGTGGGAGCGCGGCGTCAAGACCCTCGATACGACCAACGGCTCGTCCTACCCGGTGTCCGAGTGGGCCCTCGCCCTGGCGATGATCTCGCTGCGGAACGCCGGCGAGCAGTTCCGCCACCTGATCCGCCACGAAGAGTACCGCCGCCCCTCCACCGACTTCGGTTACGTCCACGCCGAGCTGTACGGTAAGAAGGTCGGCCTGATCGGCTGCGGCCACATCGGCCGCCGGTTGATCTCGTTTCTCCAGCCGTTCCACTGCCCGATCATGGTCCACGATCCTTACATCCCGAAGGAGGTGCCGGACATCCTTGGCGTCCTGCAGACCTCGCTCGACCACGTCCTGGCCGACAACGACGTGGTGATCTGCCTGGCCCCGCTGACCCCGAAGACCAAGGGCATGATCGGCCAGCGGGAATTGGATCTAATCCAACCGGGCGCGGTGTTCGTGAACGTGTCGCGCGGAGCGATCGTCGACTCCGCGGCGCTGATCGCCCGGCTCCGGCGCGGCGATATCGTGGCCGGCCTCGACGTCTTCGATCCGGAGCCGGTGCCGGCGGACAGCCCGATTCGAGACCTGCCCAACGTGTTCCTCTCGCCGCACATCGCCGGGGTGACCGCGCGCAGCCGCACCCTGTTCTTCGAGCTGATGGTCGACGAGCTCGACCGATTCTTTCACGGCCACGAGACGCGCTACGACCTTCTGCCGCGAACGCTGGCCAACCGCCGCGGCGAGGCCGCGCCGCTTTGATTCCCTTTCCCTCTGGGTTCATAAGCGGACAGTTTTGTGCACGAAGCGTAGGGCGGGGCAGCTTGTCTGCCGCCGCGTGCCCCGGGGACGGGCGGGAGACAAGCTGCCCCGCCCCCAGCCACCTCCCCGCCCTGCCCGACCGGATCCGCGCGGCGAAACGGTTCGCCTATGAACCCCCTGGGAGAGGGTTAGGGTGAGGGTCCGGGGGCGCCGGGGAGGGTAGCGGATCCAGACCCTCAGCCCCGCCCTCTCCCAGAGGGAGAGGGGGAAAGTCGCTCGGCCGCTATCAGCGGTCGGCGGCGCCTGGC
>JAJPKB010000366.1 GCA_021323915.1 Chloroflexota bacterium
CCCCGCGGGCTTGGGCCGCGTCGATTGTGGACTGTCGAAGCAGCGCCAGGTAGCGCCAGATCAGATCGCCGCAGGCGCGGCCGTGCTGGACGCCGCGCTCGTAGGCTGGACCGGATACCTCGATCAGCGGGAAAGGCTTCACCGCGCTCCCCTCCTGCCCGTCTGTCCAGGGGTGGCACGCCCAAACCCGGAGCGTGCAGGCCTCCGCATCGAGTACCGTTTCTCGATCCGAGCTCGGTCACGATCACGCCCCGGGACTGCACCGTAGCCTCACCGGTGAGGCCATTCTAGCGACGACCGTGAGGTAGGGGCAAGAGCGGAACGGCCACGAAACCGGCCATGACTCGGCCACCGGACGTGTCCGCATTTCGGTGCCCCGGATGTGGCCCGGTCTTCGGCGGAGTGCTAGAATCGAGGCGGGCGGAGATGCCCGCAGCCTCAGCTCCCCAGGGGAGAGGGGACTTCGACCACCGGTGCCGATGGATGGACCGCGAGACGTTTCTTGCCCAGGTCACGGAAGCAGTCGCGCACCTGCACGACGGTGCCTGGCTGGCCCAGTGCCCGCTGAGCGCGTTCCTGGCCGTGGACGGCAACCCCGGTGAGGCCCTCTCGAACGCTCTCGCGGCGGCCATCCGGGAGTTGCGCCCGGCCGACGATCCACGAACGAGCTCGCCGCAGTGGCGACAGTACCGACACCTTTTGATCCGCTATATCCTGGGAGCAAGCCCACGAGAAGTCGCGCACGAGCTCAACGTCTCCGACCGCCAGGCCCGCCGGGATCACCTTGACGCGCTGGAGATGTTGGCGGTACGCCTCTGGCGGCGTTGGTCAGTTGACCGAGACGTGGTATCAGACGAGGTATTGGATGATCTCTTCTTACCGGCCGATGCCTCGATCGCGGAGCGAGACAAGGCGATGGAGGCGGAGATCGGTCGACTCGGTGCCGCGTCCTCGGTCAACCCGTTGCTCGTCGAGGAGACGGTGCGCGGGGTTCTGAGCACGGTCGAGCGGTTGGCTACGAGCCGCCGCATTTCGTTCACGATGCAATTCCCGACCGATCCTTGCTTTGTCTCCATCGATCACGCCGTCCTGCGCCAGATCTTACTGAATCTCCTGACGTGGCTTATCGAGAGCTGCCACGACGCCCGGGTCCGATTGCTCGTCCAAGACCGGCCGGGTCGAGGTAGCACCCTGGCTGGGCAATTCGGAAATCCTTCCCGATCCAGCGTCGAGATCGTTCTGGAGGTGATCAGCTCCACCGGTTCGCGGGCCTTTGCTGATTCGGACGACACGCGGCTCGCGATCGCGCGGCGCCTGGTCGGTGCGCAGGGGGGAAGCCTGTGGGTATCCGACGGCGACGCGGAGACGCTTGCGTTCGGCCTCCGGCTACCGGCCGCCTGGGCACCCACCATCCTGGTCATCGACGACAATCCGGACTTCGTCCGACTCTTCCAGCGCTATCTTGGCAACCGTGCCTACCGCGTACATCATGCGAACACCGCCGAGCGGGCGCTACGCTTGGCGCGAGAGGATCTCAAACCCAGCGTCATCACCCTGGATGTGATGATGCCTTCCCTGGACGGGTGGGAGATCCTTCAGATCCTCAAGTCGGACACCGACACGCGTGGCATCCCGATCATCGTCTGCTCGGTCCTGCAAGAGGAGGCACTGGCGCGGTCACTGGGCGCGGCGGCTTACCTCACGAAGCCGGTCCGGCAGTCAGCTCTGCTCGCGGCTCTGGAGCGCTGCTGCGCGGGACCGGTTTGACCACCCCGTCGAGGCTGGCCTTCAGGCAGTGGATGGTCTCGGCGACGCTCAAGCCCGCGCCTCTGCTCACCGTCACGGCATTGGCCGTGATAACGTCATCCTCCAGCCCCTTCGCCGTGACCACCACGACGGGCACGGCACGCAAGGCGTCGTCGCGTCGCATCTCGCGCAAAACGGCGTAGCCGTCCACGCCTGGCATGAGGAGGTCGAGGATCACCGCGTCCGGGCACCGCTCGCGCATGCAAGCCAGAGCTGCCGTGCCATCGCTTACCAGCTGTGCCCGGTAGGGGGGCCCCGACCCGACCGCGGCGTCGTCAGCGCCCGGAATCATCTGCTCGAGCAGTCTGAGCATCTCCGGATCATCGTCGACGATCAGCAGGTCGCGCACCCCTTGTCCCAACCGATGTAAGACCGCGATGAGCAGGGCCCGACTGATCGGTTTGATCAGGTAGGCGGCCACCCCCAGTTCGTCGCGCAGGCTCCGACTGGTGCGCCAGGTGCAGGTGAGCAAAGGAACTTGCGTCTGGCTGCCATCGATCTGGCAAGTGCGCTGCCACTCTACTTCAGCGGACGTCGAGATGGCGATCACCGCGCTGGCCTCGCCTCGGCTCACCTCGTCTCTTGCCTCCCGAACGCTGGCGACCGGCACGACCCGATACCCATCGAGGTGGCGCTGGAGGATCCGCGTTGCCTCGGGGTCGTCTCCGACCACGAGAATCGGCTTCACGCAATCGACCTCGTCGTACGGCTGCAGGAGCACACTCCAGTTGGGCGGCGGCGGCAGGGCGATAACGTTGCCGGAGATCGGAAGGCTGAAGCGAAAAGTCGTGCTCACGCTCGGCTGGCTCTCCACCCAGATGTTACCACCGTGAAGCTCAACGAAGCGTTTCGTGATCGTCAGTCCGAGCCCGCTGCCACCACGGAACCCATGGCCGGCACCGCGAACTTGATGGAACTCCTCGAACACCAGCGGCAGTTCCGCGGCCGGAATCCCAACGCCGGTATCGGTCACCGCGACGACGACCTCTCGCGCATCTGCCTCCGCCGATACGCGCACGCCCCCTTCATCGGTGAACCGGGCGGCATTGTTCAGCAGATTGATGAGCACCTGCCGGATCCGCATTCGGTCGAGGGTGAGGAGCGGCAGGTCTTTGGGAATGTTGGTCACGAGCGACAGCTGCTTGTCGCGGAACATGCTGGCGACGGTCGCCACGGCCTCATCAACCACTTCGCCGAGGGCGGTCAGCTCTTTGTGAAGCCCGACCCGGTTGGTGTCGACCTGACTCAGCTCCAGCACGTCATCCACCAGATCCGAAAGGTGACAGGCGTTGCGGTAAATCGCCTCGACGTCTCCCCGGTACCGGTCCGGCAGCACCTCCCCCCGGTAAGTTCCGGGCGCGAGCACCATCATCTCGCTGAAGCCGATGATCAGATTGAGCGGTGTCCGGAGCTCGTGACTGACGCTCGCCGCGAACTGAGCCTTGAGTCGCCGGGCCTCCTCGGCGCTTCGGCGTGCGACGTCGAGGGCCTTGTTGGCCTCCTCCAATCGGTAGCATGTCTCCTCCAGACTCTTCGAAAGGCGACCGAGCTCCGCTTGCCGGCGGCGTAATTCCTCAGTCACGGCGAGCGCCTGTTCGTAGCTGTGCCACGCCCACGAAAGTGCCAGGTTGGCCGGTCTGGTCAAGAGCCAGCTCAGGGGTAGTCCCAACAGAATCGCGACGATGAGCAGCACGGTGTCCAGCGGGACCGTGCCGACGGCACTCCCCAGACTCGCCCACGTGTCCACGGCCGCGACGACCGCCACTGGTACGCTCAGCCTCCCGCCAAGGAGGAGGCCGGCCAGGACGACGACCGGAGCAAAGAGCGTGGCGACCCCAAAGCTCGGCCGTAGGTAGACCGCCAGGGCAATAGCCCCCATCAGCCCGGCGACGAACACGACGGCTGCCAGCCGAGTCTTGCTCCCACCGATCCAGACCGCTGTAAGCACGCTCGCCAACAGGCCAGTGGCGACAAGGGTCGCCCCGACGTCGACGGTGCTCGCAACCAGTCCAACGTACCCCAGGATGCCGTAGGCTCCGGCGAGGGCCACGAGCATCGCCGGTGGGAGGGCTTCCAGTTGTAGAGCCGCTAAATCCGACTGCCCATCAATACCGGTGCCAGGCGATCTCACACCGCCAGATCGCTTCATCGGGTATTCCCTCCTCGCTCGTCGATCGCACGTGATCGGATCGCCGCGCATACCCGTGCTGGCGAGGGTGCTGGCGTTTTCGGCCATTTGGGCTTGATTCGCCGCGACCTCCTCCCAGTTGATGAACGCAGGGTACATCCCTTGGGGGAGGGCTGTCCAGTTCTCGATCGGATCCGCCACCGAGCCGAATCGAGAGATTATCGTAATCGGGAGGTGGTCGACCTGAGTCAGCGGGGAGTGGCGCTCTCCTTACTGGATCTCATCGGTGCTTCCGTCGCGAGTCGCCCGCCTGACGACCGTCTACGTGTCCGTCCCGGTGCCACGGCGTTCCGGGCGCCCATCGACTGAGAAGGCGCGGCCAGGAGGCGCGCAAGCCAGAAGGGTACTCGGACCTCTTCGCATTCGCCGCTCTCCCCCGGCCTGTCTCCTTTCTCCGAGCCCGGTCGGCCCCCCGGCGATGTTGGCA
>JAJPKB010000205.1 GCA_021323915.1 Chloroflexota bacterium
CCCCGCGGGCTTGGGCCGCGTCGATTGTGGACTGTCGAAGCAGCGCCAGGTAGCGCCAGATCAGATCGCCGCAGGCGCGGCCGTGCTGGACGCCGCGCTCGTAGGCTAGACCGGATACCTCGATCAGCGGGAAAGGCTTCACCGCGCTCCCCTCCTGCCCGTCTGTCCAGGGGTGGTACGCCAGAACTCGGGGCGTGCAGGCCTCCGCCTAGTGGCTCAGATGGCGCTTCACGGCCTCGTCGTTCAGCACGAGACCCAGGCCGGGCCCCGTTGGTGGGGTGATGTAGCCGTCCACGATTTTGATCGGCTCGAGGAACAGCTCCTGGTGGAGCGGGCCGACGTTGAACTCCTGGATCATGAAGTTCGGGGAGCAGGCATCGAGCTGGATCGCCGCCGCGGCGGCGATCGGTCCCACGTACATGTGCGGTGCGATGAGCGCGTGGTGCGCTTCGGCGAGGGCCGCGATCTTCTTGGCCTCGAGAATGCCGCCGCACTGGCCCACATCGACCTGGATGATCCCGGCGGCCTGCTTCTCGATGAGTGCGGCAAACTCGTACTTGGTCGCGAGCCGCTCGCCCGAGGCGATCGGGATGCTGGTCTGGCGGGCGACGCGGGCCATCTCCTCGACCATCTCCGGCGGGACCGGCTCTTCGAACCACATCGGCTCGTACTCTTCGAAGACCTTCGCCGCCCGCACCGCGCCGGCGGTGCTGAACTGGCCGTGGGTGCCGATCCCGACCTCCAGCTCGTCGCCCACGGCCTCCCGAATGTGACGGAAGATGCTCGCCGCGTGCTTGAGATCCTTGAGGGGGATGTCCCGGGGCAGGGGGAACAAGGGCATAAAGGGATCGATCTTACAGGCACTGAAGCCGTCGGCAACCAGTTGCCGCGCGACGTCGCCGGCTTTCTCGGGGTTTTCCCAGACCCCGTCCGACGGCATGTAGGCGTAGGCGCGCAGCTTCGCGTGGTATTGCCCGCCGAGCAAATTGTACACGGGCTGGTTAGTCGCCTTGCCGATGATGTCCCAGAGCGCCATCTCGATCGCCGAGATGGCCGGTGTTCGATCCATGCCGGGGTGTCGGTAGTCGTGGAGGGAAGCGAACATCCGCTGCCAGATCCGCTCGACGTAGAAGGGATTCTCGCCGATGACGAATTGCTCGGCCAGGTGCGTGAGCAGGGCGACCTGGGGGGCGAGGTCGGTGACTCCCCCGCCGACGCGCTCGCCCAGGCCGACGATGCCCTCATCGGTCGCGAGCTTGAGGAAAAGCCATTTGCGGCCTCCCCGATAGGGCGGCACGTTGTCGAGCAGGAGGGTCTCGATGCCGGTGACTTTCATATCCTCTCCTCTGGCGATGACTGGCTCTCCACTGTCGCCAGGCTGGCCGCGTCTCCTCTGCTGGGGGAGCCGCGAGGAGTCTCGCACAGGGCACATGCGATGTCGAGTCCCTGACCGGTGGGATCTTGAGTCGTGATCGGTGTGCTTCTGGATTTCTACCAGAGCTATCGCTCGCAGAGTGCCGTGCAACGTCTGGAAAAGCTGATCGTGACGACCGCGACCGTCCGTCGCGATGGCAAGCTGGTCGAGGTGCCCTTCGGTGAGATCGTGTCGGGCGATGTCGTCGCTCTCGGCTTTGGTGAGCTCGTCCCGGCGGATTGTCGACTGATCGATGCGCTCATTCGCCCTGGCGGGCATCTACCTGGGGTTGGCGGAGGTCGCCAAGCGGCGGTTCTTTGACGGGCATCTCGTCTAGCGGCGCTCATCCTGCACCGTCCTGGCAATGAGGATCGTTCCTCGTGACACCTTTCCCGATGGGCACAGGGACCGTTCGACACTCATCGATTCCGATCCGACAAGTCCGTTCCGTAGCGGTTGGCGAGCGTCCTTGGGCCCAGGTCGTAGTAGGTTTCGTGGCCATGAAAGAAGCGATCCATCTCGTCGACCATGATCTTGAAAAATCGTCCACGCCCGTCTCGGGTTTGACTGGCAATGTGCGTAGTGAGAAAGACATTCGGCAGCTTCCGGATCGGACTGTCGGCCGAACCGGTTGGCGAACCGAGAGTATCTCCCTCGAGCCTACCGACCACTACCAGCGCGAGATCGAAGACTTTGGCCGGGCGGTCGAGGAGGGCGTTCCATTCCACGCCGATGGCCTCGACGGCTTTCGCTCCGTGGAGGCCGCCGCCGCCATTATCGAGTCGCAGCGCATCGGGCGCCGCATCGCGGTCACCCACACCGATCCGTGAGCAACGTGGGCGCGACTACGTGAAGCGTGTGAGCGTAGACGCGCGAAACGCATCGCTGGACCGGGCCAAAGTGCACCTCGATACCGACATCGGCGGCGATCTCGACGATCTCTGCGCCCTGGCCCTGCTGCTCGCTTGACCCACCATCGAGATCCTTCCTCTCCGGATCGAGTTGGAGGGGAAGTGGCTACGCGAACGAGTTCAGCCCGGCAGTCGACCCTTCCGCGTCGTCACCGGCGTAGACCGAGAGAGGTTCAACGTCTTCTGGCTTCGCGCGGTGACTCGTGATCGGGCACGGCTGGGGTGATCGTTGCGGGTTCGCCGCCTTGGCGCTCCGCCGTGCGGTCCGGGTCTTGCGTGCGCGCTGGCCGGGCGTCGAGATCGACGCCGCAAGAGTCGGGACAAGGGAAGAGCAGATGGCTCAACGAGGCACACACCAGACGAGACGTCGTGCCGCGGCGACGCCGCTCCGGGTCGTCGTCGATCTCAATCGCTGCCAGGGCTATGCCCAGTGTTGTTTTATGGCTCCGAACGTCTTCTGGCTGCACGGCGAGGAAGCGCTCTGGTACGATCTCGCCCCGGACGAGACACGACGGGAACAGGTGCTGCGCGCGGCGGCGGCTTGCCCGGTGCAGGCCATCTTCCTCGAGTGGACGGAAGATGCAAGCAGCGACGAGGCGCCGGAAACGCATGCGTAGCAACGGAGCCAGGACGGCATCTTATGATCAGAGTCGGATCGTCATTGTCGGCGCCTCGCTGGCGGGGCTCTGCGCGGCGGAGGCATTGCGGGCCGAG
>JAJPKB010000098.1 GCA_021323915.1 Chloroflexota bacterium
CCACGATCAGGACGACCATGGCCGACAACGATACGATGATCAAAGGCAAAATGGCCACCAGATCGACGGCGGGTGGCGTGATTACTGGCACTTGTGAGCCTCCGAAGAGAGCCTCGAGTATGGCAACGTCGGAACCGATACCGTCAATCCGAGCGAGTACACCGAGAGTTCAGCCAACCCCACGGGAGCGCGCGTCATCGACGGACTCCGGTTAGAGCCACCTGGGCCGAGGGAATCGCCTGGACTGTCTGGACGTGGCCGTTGACTTGATCGACGCTCGCTTCGAGACTGTTCAGCAAAGGAGCGGGATAAAGCCCGATTCCGACCATCAATAAGACCAACGGGACTAACACCAGCACCTCCCGCCCGGTGAGATCCGGGCCGGTCAGCGACGGGTGAACCGGTCCGTGCATCGCGCGGCGGAACATGGTCAGCAGATAGACCGCCGCGATGATGATCCCGAGGGCCGCGACGACCGCGTAGGCGGTCCGGGTCACGAAAGTCCCGTACACGATCAAGAACTCGCCGACGAATCCGTTCAGGCCAGGCAGCCCAACTGAAGACAGCATCGCGACCAGCCCGAAGACGCCCAGAATCGGCCACTTCGCGCCGACGCCGCCCAGCGATTCGAACGACGTCGACTTGGTGCGGGCGTAAATCATTCCGGCGATCAGGAACAGGCCGCCGGCGGATATTCCGTGATTCACCATCTGGACGACCGCGCCTTCGAGGGCTTGATGGTTGAACTCGAAGATTCCCAGGACGATGAAACCGAGGTGTGCGATGCTCGAATACGCGATCACCATCACGAAGTCGCGCTGAACGAACGCGCTTACCCCCGCGTAAATGATTCCAACCAACCCGAGCGCCGCCACGATCGGGGCAAGGGTGACGGCCGCGGCGGGGAACAGAGGAATAGCAAACCGGATGAATCCGTAGGCGCCCACTTTCACCAGCATCGTGACCAGAACCATCGCCGCGAGAGGCGTTTCGGTGTACAGGTCGGGCAGCCAGGTATGGAGCGGCCAGATCGGAACTTTGATCGCGAACGCGAGTGCGAAGGCCAAGAATACCCACAACTGGAAGTTCGCCGGAATCGGCGACTGGGCCAGAGTAATCGCGTCGAAGGTCGGCGCCCCTCCCTGCTGAATGTGGAGGACGTACACCGCCAGGATTCCCACCAGCATCAGCAGGCTGCCCACCGCGGTGTAGAGGAAGAACTTATACGCCGCGTAGATCCGTCGCCGACCACCGCAGGTTCCGACCAGGAGGTACGCGGGGACGAGCATCGCTTCCCAGAAGGCAAAGAACAGGACGAGGTCAAGGGCAACAAATGAGCCCAGGACGCCGGTCTCGAGCAACAGAAGGAATCCCGCGTATTCCTTGCAGCGCTCGGTGTCCATGGCGTTCCAGGAGCCAATGACCGCGATCGCCGTCAAGAAGGTCGTCAGCAGGACCATCGCCAGACTGACGCCGTCGATGCCCAGATCGTATTGAATGCCCAGGCTCGGAACCCAGAGCACCTGCTCGACGAACTGCGGCGAGCCAATTCCGGTCTGGAAGCCAAGGATCAGACCCAGCGAAATGACGAACTCAACCAGGCTGACCATGAGCGTCCAGGTTCGAATCAGGAGGGTATCCGATCGACGAAAGAACATGATCGGAATCGCGCCCGCAAGTGGGAGAAAGACGATGACGCTGAGAATCGGGATACCGAACTGGTTCACTTAGAGCCCTCCTCGGGCCATGAAGGCGATGATCACGATCGCGCCGGTGAGGATCGCCACCGCGTATGTTCGCACGTATCCCGACTCAAGTCGGGAGACGCCGACGCTCGCGGCACGGACCGTGTCGCCAACGCCGTTCACGACGCCTTCGATAACCATCGCGTCGACGACGCCCGAGCAAAGTCGGCCAACTGCCCTGACCGATCCGACGACCGCCAACGAATACAGTGCGTCGACTCCGTAGTCGTTCAACAGCGCGGTGCGAATCGGCCCGAGCGACTTACCGAGGCTAGCCGCGGTCTTGGGATTGCGATACCAGATTACCCACGCGATCAAGATTCCGCCGAGGGCAAAGATGACCGACGCCACCGATATCAAAGGATTCAGTCCCTGCTCGACTGCCGGGGTCACTCCCACGTTTGTGAAAGCTGGTACGAGAAAGCTGTCGAAGCCATCGCCCGGAAACTGGACGTAGCCCCCGATGACGGCGAGGATGCCGAGTACCACCAGCGGCGCGGCCATCACCCAACCGGGACGATGGAGGTGATCCGCCAGGTGCTCGTCGACTCGCGATTCCCCGTGGAAGGTCATG
Source organism: Chloroflexota bacterium (assembly GCA_021323915.1). Classification (GTDB taxonomy): domain Bacteria; phylum Chloroflexota; class UBA6077; order FW602-bin22; family CADDYW01; genus JAJPKB01. Next base: position 2,320 of record JAJPKB010000098.1, read on the forward strand.
AAGAACGCGCGGAACATGTAGACGGCGGTCAAACCGGCGGTGACGAGCGCGATCAGTCCGAGCACCGCGTTGCCCCGCTCAGAGGTGAACGCCAGCGAGATGATCTCGTCCTTCGAGAAGAATCCGGAAAAGCCCGGCACGCCCGAAATCGCCAGCGTCGCGGCAAGGAAAGTCCAGTAAGCGATCGGCAGCTTAGTGCGCAGCCCGCCCATCTTTCGCATGTCTTCCTCGCCCGCCAGCGCGTGAATGACCGCGCCCGCCGCGAGGAACAACAGCGCCTTGAAAAACGCGTGCGTCATCAAGTGGAAGATTCCGGCCGCGAATCCGCCGACGCCCACCGCCAGGAACATATAACCAAGCTGACTGACCGTCGAATAGGCCAGAACCCGCTTGATATTGGGCTTGACCAGCCCGATCGTGGCGGCGAACAAGGCGGTGATCGCCCCGATCCAGGCGACCAGGCCCATCGTGAACGGAGCGAGCGTAAAGAGGGGAGACGCTCGAGCGATCAAGTACACGCCGGCAGTGACCATCGTCGCCGCGTGGATCAAAGCGCTGACCGGCGTCGGACCGGCCATGGCGTCAGGCAACCACACGTAGAGAGGAAGCTGGGCTGACTTTGCCACCGCGGCGACCAGCAGGAGCAACGTGATCGCGGTGACCGTCCCCCCGCCGACCGGCAGCGCTTGCTTGGCGTTGTGAAAGACGGTGAAGTAATCCAGCGATTTGAACGTCACCAGGATCAGCGATGCCGCCAGGATCAGGCCCGCGTCGCCAATCGCGTTCACCACGAACGCCTTTACGCCGGCGGCAGCTGCTTCCGGCTTCTCGAACCAGAAGGCGATCAAGAGGTACGAGCACAGGCCAACGCCCGCCCAGCCGACCATCAGCAGCAAGAAGTTCCCGCTCAAGACAAGCACGAGCATCGACAGGACGAAAAGATTCATGTAGCAGAAGAATCGCCCGTACCCCGGGTCGCCTGCCATGTAACCGATTGCGTAAACGTGAATCACGAACGAGACGCCGGTGACGACCAAGATCATGATCGTCGAGAGCGGATCGACCAGAATCCCCAGGGGAACCGATACCGCGCCGGATCCGATCCAGGTGTAGAGCGATCCCACGCGAATCCGATCATCCGGTGCCAGGCCGAGGAGACCGATCAAGACCGAGATCGCCGCGACGAACGACAGCCCGATCATCAACGAAGCGATCCACCCGCTGAGGCGCGGCCAGGTACGACCGAAGAGAACGCACCAGGCGAATCCGATGAACGGAAAGAGAAGCACCAGCCAAACGTTGTTCACCATGGCTCTCAGTCCTTCAAGAGGTGGATCTCATCCACGTCGATACTCGCGCGCGCCCGAAAGATCGACACGATGATCGCCAACCCGACGACGACCTCGGCCGCCGCGATCGTCATCACGAAGAAGACGATCACCTGGCCGTTCAGTGATCCCAGATAGCGGGCGAACGAGACGAAGGTGAGATTCGCGGCGTTCAGCATTAGCTCGATCGACATGAACATGATCAGCGGGTTCTTCCGAAAGAGAAAACCAAAGATTCCGATGGTGAAGAGCAGGGCACTCAAGATCAAATAGAAAGGCAACGGAGCGAGCAAAGTCCCCCCTCTGGATTTTGGATCAAAGCCGCCGTTTGGCTAGAACCGTAGCTCCCACGATGGCTACCAGCAGCAGAATCGAGGTGAGCTCAAAGGGAAAAAGATACTGGCCGTACAATAGAGTTCCAATGGCGTGAACGTTGTCGCCCCAATCGACCGCCGGGGGAGCTACCGTCGACTTCACCGTCGAGAATGCCCCGGAC
>JAJPKB010000255.1 GCA_021323915.1 Chloroflexota bacterium
TGCTCTTGTCGTTCGAGATGAGAAGTGCGATCCGTCATGCCCTCAGCCGCGGCATCGCGAAGCGGCTACCTCGGGCGCCCTTTCGAGGCGGCACGAGTAACGGTTCGGTGCGACCGCATCCCACGCTATCTCTTCCTCCGGTCGAAGCGTCTATAATGGCGATTACGACGCCCAGCATGGGGAGGAATCGATGCCTGGTTTCACGACACGTCCGGTCATCGTCGGAACTCACGGAATCGTCGCGGCCGGCCATTACCTCGCGGCGACCGCGGGCTTTCGGATCCTTGAACGCGGGGGGAACGCGATCGACGCCGGGGTCGCCGCGGGTCTGGCGCTCGAAGTTCTGAAACCCCAGTCGACCGGGATTGGCGGCGAGGCCCCAATCCTGATCGCCCCGGCCGCGGGTTGGAACGGCCAACCGATCGTCGCGGTCAAAGGCCAGGGGTGCGCGCCGGGCAGCGCAACGATCGAGTGGTTCCGCCAGGAAAGTATCGACCTCATTCCGGGCGACGGATTCCTGCCGGCGACCGTACCAGGAGCGTTCGGCTCCTGGGCGACGGCCCTGCTGCACTTCGGACGCCTGACCCTCGGGGACGTCCTCGAACCGGCGATCGAGCTGGCTGAAGAGGGTTTTCCGGTCTACGGCGGCCTTCGCGACTCGATCGTCCACAACGCCGAGAAGTTCGCCTCGCAGTGGTCGACGTCGGCCGAAATCTACCTGCCGAACGGGAAGCCGCCGGCGCTGGACGATCTGATCTACCAGCCAGACTGGGCCCGAACGTTCAAAGACGTCGTCTCTGCGGAGAAAGCTGCGCTCGGGGCAGGCCGCGAAGAAGGTATTCAGGCGGGTATCGACCACTTTTACAAGGGACCGGTAGCCAGGCGCCTCGCGGACTTCGCCGAGTCGACCGAGGTCCTGGACGCCTCGGGGCGGAAGCACCGTGGCCTCCTCCGTTACGACGATTTCGCCTCCTACCGAACGACCCTCGAGCCCGCGGTCGGGCTCGATTACCGTGGCTACCGGGTGTACAAATGTGGTCCCTGGTGCCAGGGTCCGGTCTTCCTGCAGCAACTGGCGCTGCTCGAGGGCTTCGACCTCGGGAAGCTCGGCCATAACTCTGCCGACTACCTCCACGTGTTAGTAGAAGCGGCCAAGCTCGCCTTCGCGGATCGTGAACGTTACTACGGTGACCCTGCCTTCGTCACGGTTCCGCTAGATCGCCTGCTGTCGAAGGAATACGCCGCCGTGCGGCGACGCCTGATCGATCTCGACCGAGCATCGGGGGAATTGCGCCCCGGTGACGCGCCAGTCCTCGAGGTGGCCGAGCCGGGCGCCCGCCCTTCGACCTATCGCGGCGACACCACCCACGTCGATGCCGTCGACGACGAAGGAAACCTCTTCGCGGCCACCCCGAGCGGTGGCTGGATCCCCTCCTCGCCGGTAGTCACCGGCTTGGGATTTCCGCTGGGGACGCGCGGTCAGATGTTTTCGCTAGATCCGGCCCATCCGAACGCGCTCGCGCCAGGGAAGCGTCCGCGAACGACGCTGACGCCATCCCTCGCGTTCCGGGACGGCCAACCATGGCTGGCCTTCGGCACCCCGGGCGGCGACCAGCAAGATCAGTGGACGCTCCAGTTCTTCCTGAACGTTGTCGACTTCGGCATGGATCTCCAGGAGGCGATCGACGCGGCTACCGTCCACAGCCAGCACTTCCCCAGCTCGTTCTACCCACGGGACGCGCATCCGAAGCGGCTCGTCGCCGAGAGCCGGATCGGTCCGGAGATCCGAGCATCGCTCGCGGCGCGCGGACACGACGTCGTCGAGGCAGGCGCGTGGGCTCACGGCCAGGTCAGCGCCGTCGAGATCGATTGCCGTCTGGGCGTCTTGCGCGGCGCTGCCTCGCCACGGGGAATGAGCGCCTACGCGATCGGACGTTAAAGCAATGAGCATCCTGATCGAGCTGACGGCCACCCACACTCTTCCCTCTCCCTCTGGGAGAGGGAAGAGTGTGGGTCTGGCTCTGGCCGCCGTTTCGCACGCTCCGGACCCTCACCCCGGCCCTCTCCCAAAGGGAGAGGGCCGGACGCACATCGGTCCGACGACACCGCTCGGTGCTTTAGGTCGAAGCGGGCATCGGCGCCGGGTCCGAGATGGCTTTGCCCGAGAGGCGGGGCCACTCGACGTTCCCGAACGACACGTTTACTTTCTGGTCCACGGTCAGGCGGTCGCCGTCGAAACGACAGGTGAGCGTCCGGCGAAACGGCGTCTCGTACCAGCACACGTCCGCGACGTAGGTTCCGTCATCCGCCCATCCCCCGCTCGCCGCGACCCTGGCCGGCAGCGCCGCCTCCGGAGCTTCACGCGCACGGAGGAGCGTTCCCTCGCTCAATGCCCAGCGCCCGTGGCCGCAAGGAATGCGCTGAATGCCACCTTTGCCGCGAATCGTCAGCCTGCACTCATTCGCCGCGAAGTCGAAGCTGATCGCCTCGAGCCCGTCAGGGGAGCCCTCCAGGGCGTACGATCGACCGCTTATCATCGGAGCGAGGGGCGAGGTCGCCTGGCCGCGCGTGGGCGCCAGGCGAAGTCCGGCCAGCCGTTCGGTCAGGAGATGCTGAGCAGATGGATCGTCGACGATCGGATTGTCATGCATCGCGGGCAGTAAGTGCTGCCAAACCAAATCGAGCACCGCCTGCATATTGCCGAGCCCGGAGGTAATCGCCAACACCGCTTGGCGGTCGGGGATGACGATGCAGAACTGACCGAAGGCTCCATCGCCGCGGTAGGCCCCATGGCGGCAGCGCCAGAACTGGTAGCCATAACCTTGTTCCCAATCCGGGTTTGGGGATGGGCCATTCGGCACCTGGAGGGACGTCGCGGCCTCCACCCATTCTTCCGGCAGCAGGCGCGCGCCGTTCCAGGTTCCCCGCTGCAGGTAAAGCTGACCGAAGCGGGCGATGTCGCGGGTGGTGATGCTGAGTCCCCAGCCTCCGGTGTCGATTCCCTCCGGCGACGTTTCCCAGGTTGGGTTTTCGATCCCGAGCGGAGCGAACAACCGAGGCTCGAGGTATTGGATCATGCGCTGGCCGGTGATCCGCGTGGCAATCGCCGAGAGCATGTACGTGGCGACGGAGTTGTAAACGAAATGGGTGCCGGGCTCGTGCTCGACCGGCTGCTCCAGGAAAGCCCGCGCCCAGGTCTGCCCGGGCTGCCGCACCACGCGTGTCGGGTCGGGGTCGTGCCCTGTTGTCATCGTGAGCAGATGACGGACGCGCATAGCGCGCAGGTATGCGCTGGGGTTGGCGGGAGCATCCTCCGGAAAATAGTCGAGCACGTGATCGTCAACCGAAAGCCGCCCCTCCGCCACCAGGAGGCCGATGGCCGTGGATGTGAAGCTCTTGCTCAGCGAGAAGAGCATGTGTGGAACGTCAACTCGGAATGGCTCCCAATACCCCTCGGCGACAATCGTACCGTTCCGCAACAGCAGGAAGCTGTGGAGATCGCGGACGCCACGCTCTGCGGCGTCCACGAATCCGAGAATCGCGCTCGAACGGATTCCCTGCGTTTCCGGCGAGCTCCGGGGAAACGGTTCGGCCAGACTCATCAACTTTCTCCTCATCGACCGCGTAAGGATGGGCCCGATCAGTCAGCGACGGCGGTCATTTTGCGCCTTGACGAATGCCTCGATGGAACTCTCGCCGCATGGTGGCGATCGCCGATAGGTTGATTCCTTTCGGACAGACGGCTTCGCATTCGCCTTCGTTCGAGCAGCTTCCGAAGCCTTCGAGGTCCATCTGTCGGACCATACGAACGGCACGCCGGGCGCGCTCCGGCCCACCCTGGGGCATGAGCGAGAGGTGTGTCAGCTTCGCGCCGACGAAGAGCGACGCCGAGGCGTTCTTACAGACCGCGACGCAGGCGCCGCACCCGATGCACGTCGCGGCGTCCATCGCGGCCTCGGCCACGTCCTTCGGCACGAGAACCGCGTTCGCGTCGGGGGCGGCTCCGGTGTTGGATGAGATGTATCCACCGGCCGCGATGATCCGGTCGAACGCGCTTCGGTCAACCGTCAGGTCCTTGAGCACCGGAAAGGCCCGAGCGCGCCAGGGCTCGATCGTGATCGTGTCGCCGTCGTGAAACGCGCGCATGTGAAGCTGGCAGACCGTCGTCCCGCGATTTGGCCCGTGTGGGCGCCCGTTGATCACCATGCCGCACATCCCGCAAATACCCTCGCGGCAATCCGAGTCGAACGCGACCGGATCGTCGCCTCGGAGAGTAAGCGATTCATTCAGGACGTCCAGCATTTCGAGGAACGACATGTTAGGCGAAACGTCGTCGACCTCGTACTCAACCATCTTTCCGCGGGCGTCGGGGCTCTGTTGCCGCCAGATGATCAGCTTCAGGTGCATCCGGTCGGGGCGATGTTGCGTTCCCATTTTGAACCTACTTGTAGCTGCGCTGAGTCGGGTGAGCGTATTCGAAGGTGAGAGGCTCTTTGTGCAGGATCGGAGGCTTCCCGGTGCCGAGAAACTCCCACGCTGCGACGTAGGAGAAATGCTCGTCGTCGCGCTTCGCTTCGCCGTCGGGGGTTTGGCTCTCCTCGCGGAAGTGGCCACCGCACGACTCCGTCCGGTGAAGCGCGTCGATCGTGAGCAATTCCGCGAGCTCGAGGAAGTCGGCGACGCGTCCGGCGTGCTCCAGGCTTTGATTTCGGTTGTCCGGGGTGCCGGGAACGATGACGTCCTTCCAGAACTCGTCTCTCAGCTCCGGAATTCGCTCCAGCGCGCGACGCAGGCCCGCGTCGTTACGCGCCATCCCCACGTGATCCCAGAGAATGCGACCAAGCTCGCGGTGGAATTGACGAGGAGTACGGTGTCCGCGGAGGGCCAGCAAGCACCGGATCCTTTCCTGCGCGCACGCGGCGGCTTCGTCGAACTCCGGGGAATCGACGTTTACTCCGGCCCAGCCGACTCCGGCGAGATAGTTCGCGATCGCGTACGGCGCGATGAAATATCCATCGGCGAGCGCCTGCATCAGCGCGCTGGCGCCGAGCCGATTCGCGCCGTGATCGGAAAAATTGGCCTCCCCAAGAACGAACAGGCCGGGAACCGTGCTCTGAAGGTCGTAGTCGACCCAGAGTCCCCCCATCGTATAGTGGATCGCCGGGTAGATCCGCATCGGGGTCTCGTACGCGTTCTCGCCGGTGATCCGCTCGTACATCTCGAACAGGTTACCGTACTTGCCCTTGATCTCGTCTATTCCGAGGCGCTTGATGTCGTCGGAAAAGTCCAGGTACACCGCGAGGCCACTCTCGCCGACGCCCCGCCCCTCGTCGCACACTTCTTTCGCGTTTCGCGACGCGACGTCGCGCGGCACGAGGTTGCCGAAGCTTGGGTACCGATTCTCCAGGTAATAGTCACGCTCTTCGATCGGGATCTCGTTCGGTGGGCGACGGTCGCCTGGCTTCTTCGGCACCCATATTCGCCCATTGTTGCGAAGACTCTCGCTCATCAGCGTCAGCTTCGACTGGTGGTCGCCCGAGACCGGAATGCACGTGGGGTGGATCTGGGTGAAGGCGGGGTTCGCGAAGTAGGCGCCGCGCTTGTGCGCCCGCCACGCCGCCGTCACGTTCGAGTTCACGGCGTTGGTCGAGAGAAAGTACGCATTGCCGTATCCACCGCTCGCCAGCACGACAGCGTGGCCATCGTAACGCTCGATGGCGCCGGTGAGCAAGTTTCGGACGACGATGCCGCGAGCGCGTCCGTCGACGACTACGAGGTCAAGCATCTCGCGGCGTGGGAAGATCGTGACGGTTCCCTCGTCGACCTGGCGCATCAGCGCCTGGTAGGCCCCGAGGAGAAGCTGTTGACCAGTTTGCCCTCGCGCGTAAAAGGTTCGCGATACCTGGGCGCCGCCAAACGAACGGTTTGCCAGCAACCCACCGTATTCACGCTCGAACGGGACCCCCTGGGCAACGCACTGATCGATGATGTTGACGCTCAACTGAGCCAGTCGATACACGTTCGCCTCGCGCGAACGGTAGTCGCCACCCTTGATGGTGTCGTAAAAGAGCCGCCAGACGCTGTCCCCATCGTTCTGGTAATTCTTCGCCGCGTTGATGCCACCCTGGGCGGCGATGCTGTGGGCGCGCCGGGGGCTATCCTGAATGCAGAAGCTCCGAACCTGGTAGCCAAGCTCGCCCAGCGATGCGGCGACCGACGCGCCGGCCAGACCGGTCCCGACGACGATGACGGTGTACCGGCGCCGGTTGTTTGGCGCAACCAGGCGGTACTCGTTCTTGCGCCGCTGCCACTTCTCGTGAATCGGGCCATCCGGTACCGAGGATTGCAGCAGACTCTCCTGGGCCTCGGAGTAAAACCGCCGGTCGATCGTCCGCTCCCACGGTGCAGTCCTCACGTCGGTCATCGTTTGTTCCCCCGGTCGAAAATCAACCTACACCGGAAATGTCGGGGATCCGGCACCCCGGACCTCGGCAGAGGACGGAGAAGTAACTGAAACGCCGTCGCATCCCCTCGGATATTACCACATGTGACCGACAAACGCGGTGGGAATGGATTCGGGATCAGTCAACGCGACGAGGGAAACGAGTGGGGTAAACAAGAGGCAGGCTGAACGGTTCAGCCTGCCTCCCTAGCGCATCCTGACGGGCAGGACCCCGATCACAGATTGTGAAGCAGATCTCTCATCTTCGAGCCCTGGTCCGCATAGTAGCGCGCGAGAATGGTCGTGTCTGCGGCCATGCAAAAGTGCTTGACTCCCAGGTTCAGATAGTACTCGGCTTCGCTGGCATCGGTTAGCTCGGCGCGTGGCTGGACGCCCATCCTCAGCGCCGTCTTCATCGTGTATTCGCGAGCCTCGACCACCCGCGGGTTGTTGCGCTGGCCAGCCTGGCCGATACTCATCGAATAATCCGACGGGCCGAACTGAACCATGTCGATCCCAGGGACAGAAAGGATCTCTTCCAGGTTTTCGACCGCCTCCTTTTTTTCGATCATCAGGACGATGACCGCGTCGGCGTAGTCTTTGACCAGCTCCGACGGTCCACCGGTCGCCGCCCGTCCGCCGGCCATTCCGTGCGTGCCGCCACCGTCCGGAGTCTCCGGACGAACGATCTGGACACAGTCGCGGGCATCGGCCGCGGTTCGCACGTCGGTGAAGAGGAGGTTCTGGATGCCGGCCGCCATCGCTCGTACCGCGAGATGGTGCTGCGCCGAGCGCTCCATTTTAATCAGCCCGGTGAAGTTCGGAAACAGGGCGATCGCGCGCCCGAGGTTATCCAACGCGAAGAGGTCATAGGGCGCGTATTCGGCCAAAAACTCGACGTAATCGAACTTCTGGCTGCGGCCGACAAGCTCGGTGACCGTCGGCCAGGAGCTCTGGAGTCGCGTTCCGAGGCTGGGCTTGCCCTCGCGCAACAGGTTCCGGAGTCGGTTCTCGCTCATGGTGCTTTCCTCTCACATCAAAACCAGACTAGCGAACGACTTCGCAGCATCGCTCACGGTAAAACCGCCGACCTATTATCGCGCGCAAGTGATCCACGGGCAACTGTCGACCCACCGGCCAGCCAGATCAGACGGCACTCGTCAGGGTGCCACGCGGCCCAGCCAGCATGCTAGAATCGCGTCGCCAGTTTCCGCCGGGCCCGCCGTTCGGGCACGTCAAGGCGATCAATCGTCTCAATCCGCGACATCATTGGAGGAGAAAACGCGTGAAAATCGCCAGGATCGACCAGTTCTTCCCCCGTCCGCGCATGCGTCTCGTCAAAATCACCACCGACGACGGCATCGTCGGCTGGGGTGAGTCGACGCTCGAAGGGAAGCCGAAGAGCACCATGGGCGCCGTCGAGGAGTTAGCCGAGTACCTCGTCGGGAAGGATCCCCTCCGGATCGAGCACCACTGGCAACACATCTACCGATCGGCGTTCTTCCGTGGTGGCAACGTGCTCATGAGCGCTCTATCCGGCATCGATCAGGCGCTCTGGGATATCGCGGGGAAGTTCTACAACGCGCCGGTCTACAAGCTGCTCGGCGGCCCAACCCGAGACCGCGTGCGGGTCTATGCCCACTGGGGAATCCGCGATCGAACCGACGAGGGACTGGCGAGATCTCGGGAGCGACTGGACTACCTGAAGAAGGCGGGTGGCTATACCGCGTTCAAGGCGGGACCGGGCGGCAAATGGCGTGCGCACGAGCCACCATCGCGGATCGACGAATTCATCGGCGCGGCTCAACTGATGCGCGAATGGGTCGGCCCCGACGCCGAGCTGTGCTTCGACTTCCACGGTAAGATGACGCCTGCTCTCGCGATCGAAGTCTGTCATCAATTGGCAAGCGTTCGCCCGATGTTCGTCGAGGAACCGGTTCCCCAGGAAAACGTCGACGCACTGAAGCTGGTTTCGGATCACGTGCCTTTTCCGATCGCGACCGGCGAGCGTCTCCTGAGCCGATGGGAATTCCGTCAGGTCTTCGAGAAGCAGGCCTGTGCGTACATCCAGCCGGACGGCGCCCACGCGGGCGGTATCAGCGAGCTCAAGCGTATCGCGAACATGGCCGAGGTGTACTACATCCACACGATGCCGCATTGCGCGATCGGACCCGTTGCTCTGACCGCGTGCATTCACGTGGACGCGTCGGTACCGAACTTCCTGATTCAGGAATCGGTAGGTCCGGATTGGCTCTCCGACGTCGCTCGACCCGCCTGGAGGGTGGTCGACGGCCACGTCGAGCTGCCAACCGTTCCGGGCCTCGGGATCGAGGTCGATGAGAAGGAAGTATCCCGGATGGCCGCTTACACCGAAGAGCTTGGCGGAGAATACTTCTACGATACGGATGGCAGCGTCGCCGACTGGTAGGCGGTTCCCGGCGCTATCACCGGCGTTCCCAGGACGGGCCATCGATCCGAGCGGGAAGCCGCCTCAGACGGCTCCCCGCTTCCACGCCATGCGTCCGAACAGGGGAATTTCAACCAGACTGGGCAGCGGATCGTCCAGGGCAAACGTCGCCAGCTCCAAAGGCGGACGCAGCGACTTGAGATATTCGGGGAACGACAACCGACCTCGACGCATCTCCTGAATCGCGGCTGGTCCATCGGTGACCATGCGGACCCAGCGGACACCCGGACGGGGTGTCGGTGCCGACACCGCCTCGCCGTGGATCATTTGCCAGAGGAGAAAGGAAAAGTCGATTCCCAGGCCCATGCCAAGGGTATGCCAACCCCAGATCCGCGGATTGAGATCCAGAAGCTTATACTGACCGGTTCGCCGGTCGAATTTGAACTCGATCTCGATCAAACCGGTGAAGTCGATAGCCCTGAGCAGCCGACGCGCCGGCCCCTCGATCTCAGGGCGCTCGACGGTCTCGACGAAGGTGCTGGCTCGTCCGAAATCGATCGGGTACTGGCGCGTCCGCCGCGCGGTTAGACTCGCCAGCGGCTCTCCATCGCGGCACAGCGCCGCGTAGGAGAACTGCGCTTCGCCGCCGCCCGGGACTAGCTCCTGGATCATAATAACGTCCTCCGGGACTAGCCGGCGGGCCGCGGCGTAGCGGGCGGCTAGTCCGGCGTGATCGTTCACCTGCCACGCCTTGGCACGCGTAAAGGCATTGAACTCGGTCTTGACGGCCGGCTTGAGTATGACCGGAAACTCACACGACATTCGGCAGATGTCTTCTGCCCCGTTTGGATAGCACGTCCA
>JAJPKB010000206.1 GCA_021323915.1 Chloroflexota bacterium
CATCGAGGTCACTTTTCCTGATCCGATAGGCCCGGCCGATCTTCGCGGCCGGCAGGTCGCCAGCAGCATCGCGGGCTCACTGCTCCCCTGAGGTCAGAATCTTCCCGTAGATCCGGGATCCCTCGCGAGCGTTGCCAGGTAGGTGTGGGTACGTCACGAAATGCCCGTTCGAGGCCACCAAGCTGGCGGCGTCCAGATCGGTCGATCCGGTGCGCCTCGGCAAGCTCAACCACATCCGAGCGGAAACCATTGGATGTCACGGCCCAGAGGCCCCCGAGGGTGATCTGCCGGGCGCGTTCGGTCGCCCGCGCGCTCCGGACGAATCTTTCGAGCACGCTCCGCGTTATTGCCCCGGCCCGGTGCATACACTCCACCCTCGAGCGGGCGGCGCATCGCCGTGACGCGCGAGCCAGCCGCGACGAAGGCCACCTGAGCGGGCCGATCCAAGGCAGCACGGAGGGAGCCCAGGAGGCTCTCGGTGCCCGGGAAGACGCCCAGGCGCGTTAAATCCTGAAACTCGTCGAGCATTACCAGCATGGGGAGACCGAGCACCTCGGACACCAGCCCGGGAAGCGGAAGACGCCGTTGAGCAGGCGCCCGTAGGCCGAAGCGGCAAGCCCAGCGAGGAGGTCATCGAGCGCCGGCGCGACGGTGGGAACGAGCAGCTCGACGGCGGCGCGGAGGGCCTCATCCGTCTCACCGACGAAGTGCCGGTCGCCCCGGGTCCGCACCGCGCCACTGAGCGTCTCGGCGACGACGGGGCGGGCGAAATCGTCCGGGGTCGCGGCGATCGCGTCGACGTCGAGACGGGCGATCGCGAGGTGAGGGTGAAGGCGCTGGACCTCGTCAAGCAGGAGCGACTTGCCGATGCGGCGCAGGCCAAGGAGCGTAACGCGCTGGCGCAGGCCGGTGGACAAACCGGCGATGATGCGGTCGAAGCTGGCCAGCTCGGCCGCGCGGTTCACGAAGAGAGGTATCGGAGCAGCGGACGCCATGGGTGCCTTCGGCTCGTACAATTCTACGGCAGGATATATTCTCACATTCTGAGAAAAAACACTACCGTCGGTTATCGGTTGTCGGTTAGCGCCGCCGCCCTTCGGGATCCACTTCCAGCGATTGCCCCAGAATCCGCCTCGTCCCTAGCCTGGTCGGACAGGTCCGGCGGGTCCGGGCGCCCCGGGGCGTGGCACGACGCCAGCGGCGCCCGATCGTCGACCAATGGCGCTCTCCGTGGCTCGCCGTCGACGGGGTCGCGCTCACCCTGCGCGAGCGCGGGCTGCCGAACCTCACGAAGGAGACCATCGCCCGATCATCATGCGACATCCAGACCTGGCAGCCCTGAACGAATTGCTGGGGGAAAGTGAGCCGGAAACGGACGTTGGAGTGACGAATCCGCGAGCTCGGGCGACCGAGCAGCTTCAGCACGAGTACCAGATCCGCTGATCCCGGCCGTCCGTACCGGCCCCTTACTCCAGTTCCAGCAGCGCCAGGCTGTCGCGCTCGGCGACCTTCAAGAACTCGTCGATCGGCACCGGCGGCAGACCGGTTCCGGCGATCACATCGTTGACCCGGGGAATCGCGTCCAGCGTCTCCCGCGGCGTGGCGGCGGGATAATCCGAGGCGAACAGCAGCTTGTGGAGGACGCTCCATTCCGTCGCCAGGCGCATCGCGTTGTAATACGACCACGGGCGGTAGAAGTTCGCCGAGATGTCGGCGTAGACGTTCGGGTGCTTGCGGATCACCGCGAAACAGTCGATCTGCCACGGATGGCCCAGGTGCGCCAGGATGATCTTCAGATCGGGAAAGCGGCTGGCGATCCGGTCGGCGTGGCGCGGGTGGGCGTAGTCGAGGTCGGCGAAGCGCACCGGCGACGTCCCCTGGTGAAAAAGCACCGGCAGGTGGAGCTCCTGGGCGCGGGCGTAGAGGCGCGCCGCCTCCTCGCCCAGGGGATCGAAGTTCTGGTAGTTCGCGCCGAGCTTGATCCCCCGCAGCCCGAGGTCCTTCACCGCCCGCTCGACCTCGTCGAGCACGCCCGGATCGCGCGGATGCACCGAGAGAAAGCCGATCAGCTTCTCCGGATGCGCGCGCACCACCTCGGCGGTTTCGTCGTTGATCACCCGGGCGGCGTCCATGAAGAATCCGGTGTTCGGATGGCCGTCGCCGGGCAGCATCGCGATGTTGAAGCAGATCGCCCGATCGACCGGGCGCATCGCTTCGAGGTAGTCGTCCCAGGTGTAGTCCTCGGGGTTGGGCTTGTCGGGGCGCATCGGCGCGACGTCAGCGCCGCCGACGCGGCCGGTTGGCCGAACCCGGTGCCGAGGCGCGTGGGTGTGAACGTCGATGATCATGCGGTTCTCCTCACCGGTTATCGCTAGAACACCAGGTGTTCCTTGCAGAAAGACCGGAGAGGCTCACCACGAAGGCACAAAGAGCGCAGAGAACGCCGAGATTATAAGACTACCATGCCCATCCTGAAGCAATTCGCCGCCCGAGCGCTACGGCTTGCCTTCCCTCTCCCCTGGGAGAGGGGACTGGCTGCTCGTTGGCCCCTTGAATTCACTCCGCGCTCTTTTCCCGTGCCTCCTCACACCGAGTTCTCCGCGTTCCCTCCGTGTCTCCGTGGTGAACGTCCCGGTTCCTACTCGAAGAAGTCGCGGTCCTCGTCCGAGAGGCGCTTCTTCGCCTCGCTGACGATGAAGTCGACGCCCAGGCCGGGCCGGTCCCAGACCGCGATGTGGCTTTCCTTGACGATCGGATCGGGCAGGCCCTCGACGATGTCGTACCACCATTCCGGTCGGCCCACCGGGTACTCGAAGGCGATGTAGTTCTGCGGCATCGCCGCCCCGACCTGGACGTGCGCGGCGAGCCCGATCAGACCGTCGAAGACGCCGTGCGGCGCCATCATGATCCCGTGGAGGTCGGCGTACTCGGCGATCCACTTCAGCTCGGCGATTCCCCCGACGTCCTCCGGGTCCGGTCCGACCACGCTCACCGCGCGCTTCTCGATCAGATCCATGAAGTTCTCGCGCAGGTAGATCTGCTCGCCGGTGTGGATCGGCACGGTGGTGCTTTGGGTGACCTCGCGGAAGAGGTCGGCGGTGACGTAGGGGACGTAATCGCCGGTCAACAGGTCTTCGAGCCAGGCGATGTTCAGCGGCTCGAGGGCGCGAGCCAGCCGGATCGCGTCGGGGACGGTCCAGCCCGGGCCGCAGTCGAGGGCCAGGGCCACCTCGTCGCCGAGAACCTCCTTCATCGCCTGAACGCAGGAGATGACGTACTTCAGCCCCTTTTCGGTGATCGGTCCGCGGTTGGGGTAGCGCTCGGCGCGGCGGTACTCGCCGTAGGTGTAGTCGGGCGAGTGGGAGAACATCTGGCTGTGGTAGCCGATGCCCTGCTTGATCAGCGAGAAGCCTTCCCTGGCCTCCTTCATCCTGGCCATGTTCTCGGCGTAGTCGGCCGGTGAGTGGCCGGACATCGGGAAGCGGACGCCGCCGTTGTACACCCGGACCCGGTCGCGGATCTTGCCGCCGAGCAGCTTGTAGACCGGCACCCCGGCGGCCTTGCCGGCGATATCCCAGAGGGCCATCTCGATCGCCGAGACCGAGCTGCCCCACGGCTTGAAGGCGCCCATGCGACGGATGCGCAGCATCGTGCGCGCGACGTCGGTGGGGTCCTCGCCGATCAGCAGCGGCTTGTAGAACAGCACGTGCGACTTGAGATAGGGCTTGGTGTTCTCGATCTCACCGTAGCCGGAGATGCCCTGGTCGGTGACAATGCGGACGACCGGGTTCTGCCCGATGACCGCGCACTTGAGATCGGTGATCTTCACGAATTCCTCCTCGGCGGGCTATCGCGGAATCAACGCGCCCTAGGGTAGCGTTCCGCGCGGCCGGTGTCCAGCCCCGGGCGGACTTATAGAGTGCGATCATTGACACTATAGACGTTCAGTTAATTAGCCGTGCGACCACGCGGGTAATTGGTAGACCGTCAAGCGGTCGGAATGCGCTTCGTAGAACGCTCGGAGGGTGCTGCTGACGTGGTACGACGCGTTGTCTTGGAGCAGGATCATGTGGCCTGGGAAGTGTGCGAGCATGCCTTCGAGGAAGGCACGGTAGCTCTCCGAGTTGAACTTGCCGTCGATGCCTTGGAAATAGAGGCCGCCGCCAAAGCGGTCGAGCAAACCGAAGACGCGATAGGCTTTGCGGATGCCGATGGTCTTGACGGTGGGTTGGACGCCTTTGAGGGCCCAGGTATAGCCGAGGCTGCCCCATTGGGCGAAACTCGCTTCGTCGCCGAAGAGAGGCCCAAAGGGCACCCCGGCGTGCTTGTCCTTGGCGAGGCGCAAAATCTCGGGCCAGGTCTCTTCGAGCCAGAGCAGGGCTTCGTCGTCGTTGAGGTGATCGCTCGTGAACTTGGCCTTTTGATAGGAGAAACCCAACACGTCGAGGAGGTGACTCAGGTAGCCCGGCGCGTAGTCGATCTTGAAATGCAGGTGGATCAGGTCGGCAATCAGAGCAGTAGTCCAGCAGGCCGTCGGGTAGCCCGCCGCTTCGGGACCATCCAGGAGCAAGGCGCGCAGTTCGTGCCGCTGGGTCTCGGTGAGCTTGGCCGGACGGCCCGGTTGTCCCGCTCAATGCGATTTTCCCCAAGACGGCATCCTTTTGTTGGCTCACTGCGTATTTTGCAGCTGCATTGAGCAGCCGGATGCCGTCTACCGTCAAGTCACCAAACTCGGCTCTTGCCGCCATGAACAATTTTCTGAACGTCTATTAGCTATCACGGCGGGACACCTTGACTTCAACGGCATCACCGTGGGGACCACGATCCACTTTTCAGTGAACGTGCTCGGCGTCTTGGTTTCAGCGAGACCGAAGCCATCGTGCTGGCCGGCGCAGCCGCGGACGTGCGTCCGGGTCAAGCGGCACATTCCGGTGTCAACATAAGCGCCTCCGCGGCGTTCCCCAGGTCAGCGCTCACCTGATTCCTGCCTGGGGCTCGGACGATGGTCGTTCACCAGGGAGGAATTCGGATGTTCGAACCGACTGGGAGTCTCACTCCGGACTCGTCGTCGCGCTTCGCTCTCCATTCGCCACGTGGAGAATGGATTCGTCAGCCACGCCGACACCGTCTTCGAAAAGAGATCGCATCTCGGCGAATTGACGGGCCAGCTCGCGCGCCAATCGCTCCTGTTCCTGCATCGCCTGCAGGCGCACCTGCCGAAGGGGATCGGGTAGCGCCTTGAGCTCGGCAAACAACGCCGCGCACCGGGGATCCAAATCCTTTGGTATGGCGTGGAGGAGCGGCTCCCACGAGACCGATGCGCGCTGGCGCCCGGTGTCCTCGCGGGCGAGCCGCGCCATGACGCGCTGCACCGCATCGCGGTCGCCGCTTCGGATGACCTTGACCAGCGTGCTTGCTTCGCGGCCACCCAATCCCTGGCGGGCGATGAAGGCAAC
>JAJPKB010000170.1 GCA_021323915.1 Chloroflexota bacterium
CGGCTCGCCGCTCCGTTACAACCAGCCGAGCCCCTGGCTCCCGGATCTGCTGGTCTGCCGCGCCGACCTCGCGTCCGACGTGCTGAAGACCCTGGCGGACCTTAATCGAGGATCTGCCCATCCTGCCTGTCGCGGATGCGGTTGACTTTACCCGGTCCAAAAACCGTGCTAAAGGTTTGCCGATCGTTTGCTTTCTGGAAGCTGGGGCTCTGCTAAGAGCCAGACGCCGCCCTCAAACCTGCAACTGGCCACGCGGAGCCCGGGAGCAGCGGAATGCGTTCGCGGCTGACCCAGACGACCTCCGGCGCCACGGCGTCGTCCTCCGCGAAAACGACGCCCGGCGCTTCGACGGCTAGGCCAGCGCTATCCTCCTCACTCCAGGTATCCAGCGCGCGAAACAGCCTCCCGCATGCGAGCTGGTGGCGCCAGTGGGGCTGGGTCGACACGTGCAGATCTCCGTCGATAATCTCGTAGCGGTTGCCATCCTCGGGGAGCAGCGCGAGATCCGAGACGGTAAATCGAACATTGCTGGACATCCCCGACACCTCTCGTCCGTACGTCCGGTACCTTCTCACAGTAAACGCTACGTCGATTCGATCCACCGCGGCCGCCGGCCAGCCGCCAACTGACATTTGTCATCGCCAACACGCGATGACCATCACTACTGAGCGCACTGAACACCGGGTAGGCTTAAGGCACGAACAACGAACCCGGAGGTAACGCGCATGGACACCACTCTCTCAATCGCGACCGATGCGCTCGGTCGGACTCCGAACGATCTGCCAGCCCATCGGCCGATGGATGATGCTAGCCGGTCGTGGAACCCACCCGGCCGGTTGATCCGCCTGCTCGTGGCGATCATTGGCATCCTCGGCACCGCCGCGCTGGTCGCTTACTACTCCGCGCCGTACTGGATGTTGCCCCTTCCGCCCGACAACGCGACCGCCGCCCAGGTGGTGGCGTTCGGCGCACGGTACCACGACCTCATCCTCGTCGACACCTGGCTGCAGGCGATCGGTGCGCTGCTGTCGGTCGTCTTCGCCCTGAGCCTCGTCCACCTGGCGGGGACCGCAAACCGGTTTGCCGGCCGGCTGACGCTGCTCGTCGGTGGGATCGTCCTGATCCTGGCGCTGGTCGAGGGCGCCTTCGCGCTCGGCGCTTTGCAGGCGGGGGCGAACGGTCACCCGGAATCCGCGCTCGCCTGCTTCGACCTGAACGGAGTGTTCGTCCACGTCTTTCTGATCGCACCGTCGCTGTTTCTGGTGATGGGCATCGCCCTCCTGGATACCCGCCTGCTCCCGCCGATCTTCAGCTACCTGGCGGCCGGGCTTGGCGTCGTGTTCCAGGTCCTCGGGGTCGCCGGACTTTTCAATACCACCGCCCTGCTCGTCGTCATCGTCTTGCTGATGGCTCAGGAAGCCTGGAACGTCGCCGCCGCGATCGCCCTGGTCGTCCAGGGCGAGGCGCCGCGGGCGGCTGTTCGGGCGGAGCTATCAGCGAAGTGAGTGTTTGAACGACACGGAGCGTGTCGAAGGCCAGACGGCGCGAACGATCGCCGAGAAGGCCCGACCCACGCGAAGGCGAAACGGAGATTATACGATGAAGGTTTCTCGTCGCGCGTTGTTGAAGCTCGGCGCGCTTGGCGGCGCGGCGGTCGCGCTGCCCCTGGCCCCGACGTTCGCGAGCTTCGGGAAGGACCAGCCCGCGCCGAGCCCCCTCGTTCCCCGATTCACGCGAGCGCTGGTCATTCCACCGGTGATCCGACCGGTTCGCAGAACCGCGACCACCGATTTCTACGAAGTTACCCAGAAGGAGGCTCGGGTCGAGATCCTACCGGGGCTTCAGACCACGGTCTGGGGCTACGAGGGGATGTTTCCGGGCCCCACCTTTCGGGTTCGCCGCGGGCGTGAGATTGTCGTGAAGCAAAACAATCTGCTTCCGGACGGCGTCGTCGTTCACCAGCACGGCGGCGTCACGCCGGCCGACTCGGACGGCTATCCAACCGATCTGATCCCGCCGGGTGGCAGCCGCGAATACGTATATCCCAACGGCCATCGGGCAGCGACGATGTGGTACCACGACCACGCGATGGTTAAGACCGGCGATCACGTCTACAAGGGGCTGGCCGGCTTCTACATCGTCGACGACGAGGTCGAAGACCGCCTGCCGCTGCCCCGGGGCCGCTACGACGTTCCGCTGATGATCCAGGACCGGCGGTTCGCGGCGGATGGCTCGCTCGTCTTCGATCCGCTCGGGCACATCGGCGTGATCGACGGCGACGTCCTGCTGGTCAACGGCGTACCCTGGCCGCGCTTCGAGGTCGCGAGCCGCAAGTACCGCTTTCGCATCCTGAACGGCTCCAACTCCACGCAATTCAAGCTCGGGCTGAGCACCGGCCAGCCCCTGACCTTGATCGCGACCGACGGCGGACTGTTGCCGGCCCCGGTCGATCTCCCGGCCATCCCGCTGGCGATGGCCGAGCGGGTCGAGGTCGTCCTCGACTTCTCGCGCTATCCGATCGGCTCGCGGGTGATCCTCGAGAACCTCGACGGCGCCGGGCGCCTCGGACAGATCATGCGCTTCGACGTCGTCCGCGAGGAGCCGGACGACAGCGCCGTTCCGGCCACCCTTCGCCCGGTCGAGTCGATCCCGGAGTCCGCGGCCGCTCGCACCCGCGACTGGGTGTTCGGTCCCCGCGCCACGATGAGCGCGAGCCCACCGGTGGAGTGGGTGATCAACGGGCGGGAGTTCGATCCCAATCGGATCGACGCGACACCCCGACTCGGCGACGTCGAGATCTGGCGCATCAAGAACGCGACCGAGCTGAACGTCGGCGGAATGGACCATCCGGTGCACATCCACCTGGTCAGCTTCAGGATCCTCGACCGAAACGGAGTCAAGCCGGGGCCCTATGAGGACGGTTGGAAGGACACCGTTCTGGTGCCGAAGGGCGAGGAGGTTCGGCTGATCATGCGCTTCGAGGGCGACCGAGGCAAGT
This sequence comes from Chloroflexota bacterium, assembly GCA_021323915.1. GTDB lineage: Bacteria > Chloroflexota > UBA6077 > FW602-bin22 > CADDYW01 > JAJPKB01. The sequence continues at coordinate 2,999 of JAJPKB010000170.1, forward strand.
ACATCATGCACTGCCACAACCTCGAGCACGAGGACGCGGCGATGATGACCAATTTCGCGGTCGTGTAGCCTGGAACGAGGGGAAGGTGAGTCGAGAATGGATCTGATACAACTACCGGTGGGGATCCGGTCGCTGGGCGTTGCGGGCGACGTTCGCGCCGCGATTACCCACGACGCGATGACCGGGATGGCGCAACCGACCGGGGGATTTCTCGCCGGCGTGGCGCCGGATCACGCGGCCGCGCTCCTGGCGCCGCTGCTTCTGCCCTTGGCGGTCTGGGCGTTCATACAAGTCGTTGACTTCGCCGCTCGGGCCAACCTGGCGAGCGGCCGTCGCTTCCAGCGCGGATTCGATGGCGCATCGCCGCTCGCGCGGGTGACCGGACTGCTGTTGGCGCTCGCCGGGGTCATCCACCTGGCGCTGGTCCCCGGGCACCTTGCCGTGGACGGCGGTCTGGCAATTCTCTTCGCGTTGAACGGCGTGGCGTTCGTTGGCGTCGCGATCGCGGTGTTCGTCGCGCGCCGCTGGCGCCCGGCCGCCGCGACGCTCCTGGTGATGACGCTGGCCGCCTATCTGTACTATCTTGGAACCGGCCGCGAGGATCCGGACCTGATCGGCGCGTTGACCTATCTCGTGGAGCTCGTCGCGCTCGGTCTGGTGTGGATTCCGCGCGATCGAGCCCGCGAGGGCGCCACGGCTGACCGCGACCGCGGGCCGGGCGTGGCTGAGCGGATTTGATCCCACGCCCGCGTCGCCCGAGGAGAGAACAATGAGCAAGCACCGGGAGCCTGGGAAGGAGTCGACGCTGGACGTTCGGGTCGCGCGTGTGCTGCAAGCGGTCGCGGTCGCCTGGCTGTCCACGGTTGCCTGGATGTCGTGGCAGCTTCTCCGGTCCGGTCCGACGGGCCACGCGCTCGCCGTGCTCGTCGCGGTTCTAATCTTTGTCGCGGCCTATCTCTGGGCGGTGTATCAGGTCGCTCCGGTGCGAGGCTTCCTCGGTCGTCGGGCCACCGCGCCCCCGATCTCGCTGTTGAAGCGCGAGGCGTCCGCGTTGGCGCGCTGGTTCCCGATCGGGGTTCTTGTCATCGTCGACGTGATCGTGATTCTGGTGGACGGCAGTCAGTGGCTGAGCTTCATCATCTTTACCTGTGTCGCCATCGCCTTCAGTCTTCGGACGCGGGAAGCCGCCTGGGCGCTCGCGGCGATGGTGCCGCTGGCGATTGGCCTGGCGATGGCGGCGCACGCCTCGAGCCAGGACGTCGGCCAGGCCTGCACGATTGGTCTCAGCGTCGGCGCGGGCGTGACGAGCGTGATCCATATGCTGGGCATGGTGCGCGAGCTCAGGGTCGCGCGGGGAGAGCTGGCGCGGCTGGCGGTGGCCGAGGAGCGGCTGCGCTTCGCCCGCGACCTGCACGATCTGCTCGGGCACAGTCTGTCGCTAATCGCGTTGAAGAGCGAGCTGGCCGGGCAGCTGGTCGCCCAGGCGCCGGAGCGCGCGGCGGATGAAATGCGCGACGTCGAGGGA
>JAJPKB010000075.1 GCA_021323915.1 Chloroflexota bacterium
CGCGTCGACCGGATCCGGGAGCAGATCCTGGAAAAGTGGGGGATTTCCCTCGAAGTGACCGACGATGCGATTGCCTGCCTCGCGCGCCTCGGCCACGACGAGCGCAACGGCGTTCGCGAGCTGAAGCGGGCCATTGACAACGCCCTCCTGGCGCCGCTGGCCCAGCATCTCCTGGCCGAGGAATTTCGCCCGGGCGACCGGATCGTCGTCCACCCGGACGGCGACGAGCTGCGTTTTCAGGCCCAGCTGGACACGGCGTAAATGTTGGCGACCTGACCGCGCGCTACGCCAGCGGCTGGAGAAGCTGCTCGAGCCTGCGGCCCAGGTCCCCCATTCGGTCCTGCATCGACGCGAGCCAGTAATGATCGTGGTTCGGCAACGCCTCGTACCGTTCATCGATCGCCTCGTAGGTCGCCGTGCTCACGCGCGTCCATTGGGCGCCGAGCTGAGCCAGCTGAGCCACGAAGGTGAAACGATACTCGGCGACCAGCCAGGAGCCAATCGCTCCTTGGTACGCGTCCAGCCCTTCCTTCATGCGCGCGGCCCAGCTCAGCGGCTCTCGCTTGACCTGTTCGGCGAAGCGCTGCTCGAACGCCAGGACGACGCTTCGCCCGTCCGGTTGCCACTGCTCGGCGGTGTGCTGCCAGTTCTCGAAGATCTCCTTCACTCCCCCGACGACGTCCGTCAGCGCGGCCGGAAAATCGAAGCTGTAGTGGCGCTCTGATTGATCCCAGTTCACGTTCGCTTCCCCCCTTAGCGAGGCGCCGTCAGCGCCGTCCCTCGTCGTCCCGGCGGGTATCCGACGGCCGGGCGGCATCGGACCGGCCGAGTCGGGACCGCGGCACCCCACCCCGCAGCGCCGTTTTGACGTCCTGCCGATGGGCCGCCGCGACCTCGGGCGGATTCACGTTCCAGAACTCCAGCCCCTCGGCCCGAAGGCCGCGGCTGATCCCCCGGGCGTGCCCACCCGCGTTGGTCACGACGAGGTGGACGTCGTTCGGCATCGGCTTGTCGGAGCGCGTCGCCTCGATGGCTCGGTCGAGCTTGTCCAGCGCCCCCTGCTTGTAAGGGTGATCCTGGCTCGCCGCGACCTCGGCCCGCGCCTTCTGCAGCGTTGCCATCCGGTTCGTGGTTAGCGCCGACGACTCCCGAACCGTCGTCGCCCGGCCGTGGCTCTTGTTGTCTGTTACGTAGACGTGTTCGGTCTTCCTGTCCACGTAGACGCCGTCGGATCCGCCCTCGTTGATCCGGTGGCTTCCGTCCCCGGGCCCGTTGCCCGCGCCCCGGATCCCGGTATCTGGCGGACTGGTGATCGCCACCAGATCCCGCCGCCCCAGCGCGAACTGTGCGTCGACCTCGCCGAGCGTCGCGCCGGCCTGCCAGGGCTTTTGCTCCTTCGGCTCGCTCGAGTCGGCCCGGCTCCGCTGACTAGCCCGGTCGCCACGGCGCTGGCCACCCTCGGCTGGACGATCGGCGCGCGCGTCCGGTCCCCGTCCCTCGCCGTGCGTGCTTTCATTCCGCTGCCGCCCCGGCGCATGGAACGGACGATCTCCCCGCAGGGCATCACCGCCGGGCGGAGAGGGAATCGCGTCGAGCTTCCGCTCGTTTCGCTCGCGCATCGCCTCGTTCGCGCGCGGCCGGGCCTGGCGCGACGCCGGGGGCCCGCCGTCACGTGGAGCGCTCGCCTCGCGGGGCCGCGACGCCCCGCGCTCGCCGTGACCGGGGCCGCGCTCGGTGGCGCGCTGGAGACTCGGTCGGCCGAGCTTGCCCGCCTCCCCGCCCCCACCGATGTGCCCTCCCCTCTCGACCGCGCCCTCACCACCCCGGGGCGAGCTTCCCCGCGCCGCGCCTCCCCGACCGATGCCCCCGACCCCACCCTCGTGTCCAGACTCCATATCTCAAACCTCACTCCCCATCGCTCTCGACCGGACTCAAAACGCTGGCGATCTGTTCGACGTAGTTTCGTTGCCACGACGCGGGGATGCCGAGCTCGCCAAGCTGCTGAACCGCGAAGCAAAGCGCCGCCTGGCGTTGGACCTCCTCGCTCGCGAAGGGCAACGCGTCCTCGGCGGCGTCGAGGCACGGCTCGGCCAGCTCCACCGCGTCGCTCTGGCCGAGGTAGAGGTCGCGAAACGCCACACCCCGGGCCGGGTGCCGCTCGCCCAGCATGTCGAAGCGGAACTGGCAGGGCGCGGAACAGGCGCGGCAGCCCACGAACGGAAGGTCGGACTCGGCGATCGCGTGCTGCTCCGTCGCGAACCGAGCGAGCTCGGCGATTTCCCCCTGGAGATCCGGCGGCAGGTCGTCCCAGTCGGTCGGACGCACGCCGGCAAGACCTTCGATCACCTGGCTCGCCCGTCTGGCCAGCTCGTCGACCCGTGAGTAGGGCCACGCCGCGAGCTCCCCCCTTCGCTCGATCTCGGCGTCCACGAGCCCGGCGAACGTCCGGCTGACCACCGCTGGCGTGCTCGGCGGGGCGGCGCGCCGGCAAGTCCGATCGAACTCGGCGAAGGTGTCGAGGATCAGGGCGTGATCCAGCGGCTCGAGCCGGAGGGCGTTGAACAGTCGGCGCGCCGCGTCGATCAGCGGCTGACTGCTCGGTCCGACGAGACGGCTCGTCGCGTCGCCAGCGGCCTGATCGCCTTCACCGAGGTCCGCTGTCACGCGCACCGGGTGGCCGTCCTTCGCCGGCGAGAGCGCCACCCGGAGCAGCACCGGCTTCTGGAGCCCCTCGGTGTAGGCGATCGCCACGCCCGGCGGCAGGGTCGTGAGGTACTGGGTCTGCTCGCGGGTCAGGTTCATCGTGCTGCCAACCGCGACGCGATCGTCTTCCGCGAGGAGGCGATGAACCACCTTGAGGTTCGTGTTCTTGATCGCGTCGGGGGTGAGCTTCACCGGCACCTGCTCGGCGATCAGAATTCCTTCGCCGTAGGCCCGAATCTCGGACAGAATGTTGGCGAATACCTCGATCGCCCGTCCCTTGGGATTCGCGGTCACCTC
>JAJPKB010000445.1 GCA_021323915.1 Chloroflexota bacterium
TAAAGTAATGTGACGCGGGATAGCCTGCAGTGTAGCAGCCCTGTCAACAGACCGTGCACCCGGCGCGGCGAGGCACGGGGGAGAGAGCGCCCGCCGCAGTATACTCTGGATGCTTGAAAGCGATCGTCTGGCCCGAGGGTGTCCGGTAGGTGGCGCTTCGTGGACGATCCGCGCGGCGCGTCCTTTTCGAGCGCTACCGTTTCCGTCCTCCTTTGCTGGCCCCGGGTTCGCGTGGAGGTAGCCCGTGAACACGCTGTCTGCCCTATGGATGCGACCGCCTAGTCACCTCAAGGCGGCCGCCGATGAGTTCCGTGCCGAGAGCCTCGCCCTCGCTGCGCCGGGCGCGGTGGGCTTATCCCTGGCGTGGTTCGTCGTGCTGGGAGATCCATCGTTCGCGATGACCTGGGTGCCGCCGCTCATCGTCCTTCTGCTGTGCCTGGCGAGCTTCGGAATCTCCCGCATCCGTTCCGGCGCCGGCGCCGTGCTCCTGGTCGTCACGCTGATCGGCGGAAACGCCGCCCTCCTCTGGACTCGGCCGGAGCTGCCCGGCGCCTTCTTCTTCGTGGCGATGGTTTTCGCGGCGGGAGCCTTGCTTGGTCCGCCGGCCAGCCTGGGCGCGGGAGCGACCTGCACGCTGCTCATCGTGCTCGCGACACGCGATCCCTCGGTGGCGTTGGGCACGACGGACGCGGTATTCTCGGGCGTCCTCGTCTGGTTTGGCGTCGTGCTCACCTGGACCGCCGCCTACCCGACCTACGCCGCTCTGGTCTGGGCGTGGAACAGTTACCTGGACGCGGTGCGGCGGTCCGAGGAGCTCCGCGACCGCCAGGGAGAGCTGAACCGGTTGTTGACCAGCCTGAACGATACCTGTTACCGATTGGAAGTGGCGAACCAGGAGCTGGCGCGGGCGCGAGCGGCGGCCGAGGAGGCGCGTCAGCTCAAGGCCGAGTTCGCGGCCAACATCAGCCACGAGCTGAGGACACCGCTCAATTTGATCATCGGGTTCAGCGAGATCTTGATGAGCCTTCCGGTGGGAGACGGCGATTCCGGTTTGCCACCCACGGTCCGCGCCGACGTGGACGTGATCTATCGCAACGCCCAGCATCTCTCGAACTTGATCGACGACGTCCTGGATCTCAGCCAGGTCGACGCCGGGCGCATGGGTTTGACCAAAGAACGTGCTTCGCTCGCCGCGATCGCCGGCGAAGCGATCAGCGCGATCGCGCGTCTATACGAGGCCCGTCGCCTCTGGCTGACGAGCGAGGTCTCGGAGGCGCTCCCGGACGTCTACGTCGATCGTACCCGCGTCCGTCAGGTGCTGATTAATCTCCTCAACAACGCGGCTCGATTTACCGCCAGCGGTGGAGCGACCGTCCGAGCGCACCAGGAGGAGCGGAGCCTGGTCGTCGAGGTGGCGGACACCGGCGTGGGGATCGCGCCGGAGGACATTCCCAAGGTTTTCGAAGAGTTCCGGCAGCTGGACGGCACGACGCGGCGAGCCCACGACGGCAGCGGCCTGGGCCTGGCGATTTGCAAGCGCTTCGTCGAGCTGCACGGTGGCACGATCTGGGCGCGGAGCGAGATCGGCTCCGGGACGATCTTCTCGTTCACCCTGCCGCTCGTCGACAACGTTGCCAGTGCGCCGTTGCGCCCGGCGTGGGACACCTGGGTCCGGCTAGCGTCGGCCGAGCCGACATCGCCCACCGTCGCGCTGGTCTGCCCGGATCCGCACGTTGCCCGCCTGTTCGAGCGCTATCTCGACGCGTACCGCGTCGTCGCCGTCACCCGCGAAGAGGAGGCGCAGGACCTGTTCGCCCGGTCCGGGCTGGAGGGAATCATTCTCACGGCGCATCCGGGCGCTGACCCGGCCGAGCGCCTGCGCGTGCTGCGGTCGACGCCGCGCGACCTTCCGATCATTACCTGCTCGCTTCCCACCAGCGCCAGCCTCGGCGAGAGCATCGGCGTCGCCGATTATCTGATCAAGCCGATCTCGCGCGAGCGTCTGCTCGATACCCTTGGAAGTGTCGCTCGGAAGGCGCGAACCATCCTGGTGGTCGACGACGATCCGGAGATGGTCAGACTGCTCGCCCGGATGATCCGCTCGGGCTCGCGCCGCTACCGGGTGCTGCGCGCCTACGGTGGTGAATCGGCGCTCCAGATGTTGCGCGATCAACGACCCGACGCGGTGATCCTCGATCTGGTGATGTCGGACGTGAGCGGCTACGACGTCTTGCGCGAGATGCGCGAGTGCCCCGAGCTGCGCGACCGGCCGGTGATCGCGGTGACTGCCCGTGGCTACGAGGAGGAGACCGTCGCGGCTGGCTCGCTGTCGATCACCCGGGAAGGGGGGCTGTCGGTGGGTGAGCTCATGGCCTGTCTACGGACCTCGCTCGACGCCATCACGGCGCGTGGAAGCAGCGATCGAGAGCGGAGCGGAGCCCCTGCGCCGTGACCGGCTTCGCGAGAAAGTCGACGGCGCCGAGCGATAGCGCCAGCTCGCGCTCGCGCAGGACCGAGCAGACCAGGACCGGGATGGCTGCCGTGGCCGGATCGTGCTTGAGCATCTGCAGCACTTCCCAGCCGTCCTGCGACGGCATCATCACGTCGACGACGACCAGCCCCGGCCGGAGGGACCGCGCGAGCCGAATCGCCTGCTCTCCGCCCGCGGCGTCGTGGACGTCGTAGAGCCCGTCCAGGTACCGGCGAAACAACTGGACCACGTCGGCGTTGTCGTCGACCACCAGGACGA
>JAJPKB010000548.1 GCA_021323915.1 Chloroflexota bacterium
GCGCGCGGGTTCATTCCGACCCGCGCCATCGCCTTGAGCGCCGCTCGGCGGCTGATGAGCCGATTCTTTCTCGAAAGAGGATCGATCGCGTCCGGGACGAAGCGCTGCCGGCTGTCTGGGATCCCCGGCAGCTTATACGCTTCCACTTCAAGCACGATCAGATCATACCGGAGGAGGAGCGGCTCGAAGAACGCGAGCGCACCGGGATTCGGCTGGCTCAGGTCGATGTGTCCGCGCCAGAGCAGGCCACGCGGCGGCGGTCGTCGCAGATAGCCGGGAATCGCGGCCGGCTGAGGGTCGTGGATCAACAGGATGTCTGGCGAAAGCTTGTCGACCTGGGCGGCCAGCTTCTCGCTGGTCCGACAGTATCGGTCGAGCTGCGCCGACGTCAGATCGCGGTGCCCGCCCTGGAGGAGAAAGCTGAGCGTCTTGGTGACCTCGAAGAAGGGGCGATCGTCACCCATGCTGTACCAGCGGACGTCCAGACCCAGACCATCCAGCGCGGGAATGACGCCCTGAAGCATCGTCGCGACCCCACCGCCGCGCGGGGTCGAGTTGATCTCGATCACCCGGAGCCCTCGGAGGTCTCGCGCGCGCTCCATGATCTGCTCGTACTGGGCCTCGGACGCGTAGGGACGATAGCGGTCGAACGAGCGACCGGTGATCCTGACGCGCTGAAGCGGGCAACTGATCTCAGCTCGGGTCATGGGTTCACTTCTCCCTCGGGCCGATCCGAGTGGTCACTTGGGCAAGCGCGGGCTGCGCCATGAGGTGACGCTCCAGCCAATCGGCGATCACCTCCAGGACCCGCGGCGTATCCGGATCGTAGAACAGACCGTGGGCTGCCCCGGGGAAAAAGACCAGCTGCTTATCCGGGGTGGCCAGGCAGCGCATGAGCTCGATGGAAGACTCCGGATCGTTCACCTGGTCGCCCGAGCCCTGCAGGACCAGCGTCGGCAGGGTGAGTCGCGTCGCCAGGTCAAAGGCGCGGTTGATTAGCGCGAAGACGGCGACCATCGTCCGAACGCTCACGTGGTCGTTCCGCAGCGGGTCGGGCCGCGACAGGATCTCGATCTCGGCTCCGCGCGCGACCAGCTTCTGGCAGCCGGCGATGTCCACGCTGGGCGCGGGAGACGCGAAGAAGAAGTAGGGCACCTGCTTCAGGATCGTCCAGACCGCCGCCCAGCGCCCGCGAGCCGTCAGACGGGTGGGATCGAGCTCGGTCGACGAGAGGACGAGGCCGGCGAGGTTCGCCGGGCGCGAGGATCGGTCGGCAAGCTGCATGGCCAACGGGCCGCCGATGCTTTCGCCGAGCAGGTAGACCGGTCTACCCGGCCAGACGCCCGCGAGGTAGCACAGGAAGTCGGATACGCCGTCGACGATCCGCGGGAGGAGTGTCCAATCGCTGCGGGGGCCGTCGGACAAGCCCTGTCCCGGGGTATCGAGCGCGTAGAAGACGATGCCGCGCGGCGCCAGCGCAGTGCCGATCGGATGAAACTGCTTCGCGTCGCTGCCCATCCCGTCGATCGCGACGAGAGCCGCGCGTGCCTCTCCCTGGCACGGCGGCCAGGCACGATAGAAGAGGCGGTGACCCCACCGGTCGCGGACGTAGCCGTACTCCGGTGCGTATGGAGCCGCCGTCGCCATGGGCACGGCGGGCGGTTGGTCCGGGACGCCCCAGTCCGTTTTGCCGATCAACCGGTAAACGACATCCTGGAGCCGAAAGACAAAATACGCAAGCGGGAGAAGCGCCGCGAAAATTCGGTTCCGAATCGATCGACGGGGCGTGCAGCTGGACATCTCGAGCCTCGGCGTCGCGAGGTGGAAGGGTAGCGGCTCGCAAGAACCATGCCGGGTCCCTGGCACCAGACGTCGGAAAAATACTAACCCTTCGCCAGGCGAGGCGCTGTCAGCCCGCGCAGGCGCTGGATCCGACGGTCGTGAGCGCAGAGGTCCGCCAGGCGGCAGCGACGGCAGCGCGGATGGCGCGGCGCGCACACGTCTCTCGCGTGGGCGGAGAGCCGATCGTGGACGAGGCGATGCTGCCCCGGTTCCAGAAGCGACGCCACAGCGTCGAGGACCCGGTCCAGGCTGACCGCGCGGTCGACGATTCCCAGGCGCGTCAGCAGCCGCCGCAAGGCCCAGGTCCCGGGGAAGACCGGTCGATCGAGCGCGTAGAGCATGACCTGGTGGGCGCGAAGGGGGCCGATACCCGGGAGCGTCGTGAAGTAGGCGGCGACGGCCTGGTCGTCCCAGGCCCGCAGCGCCGCGAGGGACTCGTCCGGAAAGTCCGCGAGCACCCGCGCCAGCAGGCCCTGGAGCAGGCCGGCGCGTTGCTGAGCCAGACCGGCCGGGCGGATGACCTCGGCGACGTCGTCGCGGGGCGCGGTGACAACCTCCCGCCAGGTCGCATAGCGCGCGCGGAGAAGGGCGTAGGCGAATCGCGCGGTCGCGGCGCTGGTGCGGTTGGCGAGGGTGAGAAAGATGAGCTGGTCCAGCGCGGTCGCGGCGACGCCAGCCGACTCATCGCCGTCGAGCGCGCACCGCTCCGCCAGGGCGACGAGGGCGCGCGCGCGTTGAGCGAGCACCTCGTCGTGATTGCTCCGAGCATCGATCATCGGCGCCTCTTCATCGGCCGGAGCGGGCGCCGCCGGGCTAACGAGAACGTCCTCGCGTCCCATTGGTGGGATGGGATTCGCCCATCGCGGCGAGCCGCGCCGTTGCCCGCCCCGGCCACGCGAGCGGGTTGACGCTCTTCAGGATAGCCCAGACGCCGGGCCCGGCGCATTGTCCGGAGTCCCCGGAGCGGCGGCGCTCGAATTGTTCTCCGCGCACAAAAGACAGTGGGCTTCAAACGTCCTGCTCGCGTGTCACGCCCACCGTCGGCAGCCAGGCTGACGCGACGTATCGACCGCGAGACCGACGCGATCCCCGACCGGGCCCCCGGGCCGATTCCGAGCCTCCGCTCGCCCGTGGATTCGCGATCCGGGCGGAACTTCGCCGATTGTACGCCGAATACACTTGGGCGTGACGCACAAAGGCCGCGCCTATCGCTTCGGGATCCGGAAACGTAGTCCAGCACCTGGCCGCGACGTACCATCGATAGCGAGGAGACGAGTGGTGACCGGAGACACGATTCTGGAAACGATCGACCAATCCTCGCCGGCCGGAGCCGCGGCCTACTGCCCGTATCTTGGCTTGCAGCGTGGAATGGCCCTCGTTCCCGTGGTGCGGATCGGGGCACCATCAACCGAGGGGAGTGATCTGTGAAGACGCAGCGACTTGTCGTGATCGGCAACGGGATGGCCGGTGCGCGCGCCGTCGAGGAGATTCTCGCCCGGGGCGGGGCCGACCGGTTCGACACGGTGATCTTCGGCGCGGAGCCTCACGGCAACTACAACCGCATCCTCCTCTCCGGGGTTCTCAGCGGCAGCCATGCGCCCGGGGACATCTTCATCAACCCGCTGAGCTGGTATCGGGAGCACGGTATCACCCTGCACGCCGGCGTTCCGGTCCGGCGAATCGATCGCGCGACGAAGACGGTGATCGGGGACGGAAACGTCGTCGAGCGATACGACAAGCTGATCATCGCGACCGGCAGCGATCCCTTCGTGCCGCCGGCGCGTGGACTTCGGGGAGCCGACGGCGCCTTCAAGCCGGGGGCGTTCGTGTTTCGCACCCTGGACGACTGTGAGCGGATCGCTCGATTCGCGGCGGAGTCGCGCCGCGCGGCGGTCATCGGCGGCGGGCTGCTGGGACTGGAAGCGGCGCGGGGCCTGCTCACCAGGGCGGTCGAGGTGCACGTGGTGCACCTGGCGCCGCACCTGATGGAAGTGCAGCTGGACCCGGTGGCGGGCGCCATGCTGCAGCAGACGATGGAGCAGCTCGGCATCCAGGTGCACCTGGAGAAGCTCACCACCGAGGTGCTGGGGAACGACCGGGTGACCGGCCTGGCGTTCAAGGACGGATCCAGCCTCGATTGCGACCTCGTCGTCATCTCCTGTGGGATCCGACCGAACACTGCCCTGGCCCGGGAGGCCGGCCTGACCGTCGAGCGGGGAATCGTCGTCGACGATCAGCTGCGGTCGCCGAGCGATCCGGACGTCTACGCCGTCGGCGAGTGCGCCCAGCACCGGGGCAAGGTGTACGGACTGGTCGCACCGCTCTGGGAGCAGGCGCGAGTTCTGGCCGACCACCTGGCCGGGCGAAACCCGGACGCGGCGTACGAGGGCTCGAAGCTCTCGACGAAGCTGAAGGTGATGGGGGCCGAGCTGGCGTCGTTGGGCGAGAAGGACCCGGTTCACCCCGACGACGAGGTGGTGCAGTACAGCGAGCCCCGCCGGGGGGTGTACCGCAAGCTGATCGTGCGAGACGGGCGACTGGCCGGCGCGATCCTCCTGGGCGACACGGCGATGGCTCCGGCCCTGATCCAGGCGTACGATCGGGGCACGCCACTACCGGACAACCGAGCCGAGGTCCTGTTTCCGCGCAGCGCCGGGGGATCCCCGCCGAGCGTCGCCGACCTGCCGGACGACGCGCAAATCTGCAACTGCAACGGCGTCTCGAAAGCCCGCATCGTCGCGGCGGTAAAGGCGGGCCAGCTCAGCTTGAAGATGGTGTGCAACGCCACGCGGGCCGGCACCGGCTGCGGCTCCTGCAAGCCGCTCGTAGAGGCGATCCTCGAATTTGCCTCCGACGGGCCGGTCGCCGACGACCCGACCGCGAGCTACTATGTGCCCGGCGTGCCGCTGAGCAAGCCGGAGCTGATCGCGGCGATCAAGGGGCAGGGCCTGCGCAGCGTGTCGGCGGTGTTCGACGCGCTGGCCGGCGGCAAGGAGGACCCTGGCAGCAAAGTGGGGCTCGCCTCGCTCCTGCGGACGATCTGGGGCGACCGGTACGAGGATGAGCGCGACGCCCGCTTCATCAACGACCGGGTCCACGCCAACATTCAAAAGGACGGCACGTTCAGCGTCGTGCCACGGATTTACGGCGGAGTGACCAGCCCGGCTCAGCTGCGGCGCATTGCCGACGTCGCGGAGAAATACCGGGTTCCGATGGTGAAGATCACCGGCGGGCAGCGGATCGACCTTCTGGGCATCTCGAAAGAAAACTTGCCGCGAGTCTGGCAGGACCTCGGAATGTCCTCGGGCCACGCCTACACCAAGGCTTTTCGGACCTGCAAGACGTGCGTCGGCTCCGAGTTCTGTCGGTTTGGCCTGGGCGACAGCACGCGACTGGGCGTCGAGATCGAGCAGCGATTCCAGGGCATTGAGTCGCCACATAAGCTGAAGCTGGCGACGGCGGGCTGCCCCCGCAACTGCTCCGAGGCGACCACCAAGGACCTCGGCGCGGTCGCGATCGAAGGCGGGAAGTGGGAGATCTACGTCGGTGGCGGCGCGGGCTCCCGAGTGCGGAAGGGCGACCTGCTGTGCGTCGTGGACTCCCACGAGGCGGTCCTAACGTGCATGGGAAGATTCATGCAGTACTACCGGGAGCACGCGAAATATCAGGAGCGGACCTACGACTTCGTCGAGCGGGTGGGCGTCGACCGGCTGCGCCGGATCCTCGTCGACGACACCGAGGGCATCGGGGCGCGTCTGGACGCGGAGATCCAGGCGGCGGTGGACGCCTACGTGGATCCCTGGGACGAAGCGGAGAAGCCCGTTCACGAGAGCCAGTTCGCGGACGTCCTGGCCACGGTCGAGTAAGTATGGGAGGTTTTCATGTTGACGACCACGCTTCGGACCGGCACCTACAACCTGGGGCCAGTCGCCAAGATTCCGCCGGGAGAGGGACGCACCTTTCGAGTCGGGCGGCTCGACGTCGCTGTCTTTCGGGCGAGAGGCGGCGAGGTGTTCGCGACCCAGGCGCGATGCCCGCACCGAGTTGGTCCGCTGGCGGACGGGCTGCTCGGCGCCAGCCGTGTCATCTGTCCCCTGCACGGCTACACGTTCGATCTGGTCACCGGCC
>JAJPKB010000227.1 GCA_021323915.1 Chloroflexota bacterium
CGTGGCGTCGAGCGGGCGCCCAGCCGCGCCCGAGCGTAGTGGCTGCCAATCCGATCGACGAACCGAGCAACGCGCCGTTGGAGCGTCATCGTCCCGATCGGCCGGGGGCTCCGGTTCTCGGGCTGGACCACGACTTCTTTCAGGCGCGCGGCATCGAGCTCGTAGCCCACGCACGCGCTGAGACGCGCGCAGGTTGCCTCGAAGTCGCGGGTCAGCTCGCCGAGCGAGATCGAGATGTCCGCGTATCGGTGCTGCTCGGCGTAGCTCAGCTCCCACAGCTTCGCGAACCGGTCGTGGCCGTTCTGAAATTTCGCGGCGTCAAGCTCCGGAAAAACCCCGCCGAGATCGTCGCACCAGCGGGCGACGTTGAATCCGGCGAAATCGGCCCGGTTCTGGCCGATATCCTCCCGCCCGACGTACTCCTGGCCCCGTCGGACGATGCTTCGCCATTGATCCTCGCGGTCACGGTAGATGTGAATGATCCGCGCCGCGGGAAAGCGCGCGCGCACCCAGCCAAGGCGGAACGGAAAGCGGTTCTCTTTCAGCATCACCCGCTCCTGCCGCCCGAACGCCGTGCCGATCAAGTAGCTGAGGTACCGGTAGAGATCCGGCGCATCGTCCTCCGGCCGCAGGTACAGCCGGCTAATCGCCCACTCCGGCTTGAACAGCTTCGGCAGCTCGCGAAACCCTTTGTACTCGGTGAAATACGGCTCGACGAATGGATGGTGCTCGTCGGGACGAAGCGGATAGATCAAGTACTCCGGCAGCTTCTCGTGGAGCGGCTCGTACAGGCAGTAGAAGTCGCTGGTTCTCCGAAAAAGGGTAAAGAGCAGCGTCGTTCCCGACGAGAAATCGCCACTGACGATCACCAGATTAGACACGATGCTCAACTCCTCGCCGGGCAGCCATTGGTCGCCCGCTTCAGGATCGTGATCTGAGGATTCGGGTCAATCCAGTCTCCCGGTAAGAGACTTCCCCGACGACTGTTGATGCCAAGCAATTCCTGAGAATTCAGAAAGTGGGTAACTTCGCAGTAGTGGGAGTCGACGTACCCGTAGAACGCCATCGGTGCGGGATAGTGGTCGATAGCTTCTTCGTACCATAGCTTCGGAACGTCGGAGAGGATCAGGTAGGGTCCGTTCACCGCCTGAAGCTTGGCGATACTAACGCCGACCGCCACCGACCGATACCCGATCAAGCCAAGCTGAGGAACGTTCCAGTTATTCGTCGTGCTGACGGCAATCGGAGTCTCCTTCGGAAGATGTGCTTGAATCCACATGCTGCCCTGGACCCGCGGATCCGGTTGAGCGAAGGTCTGGGTGTACGACAGGGAAAAGACAAACAAGAAGCCAACGATCGCGGCCACACCAGGAACGCAGGCCAACCGGCCAATTTGGGTCCGCGACAGATCCCGAATCAAGTGCGCGCTGAGGATCGCGCCGATCGGTAGCAGCGGCACTGTGTAGCGTACCAGTCTCTGGCTATCAACACAAAGGAGCAGATAGTAGGTAAGACTAAATAACAAGCTGACCCACACGTGGCATGACCGCCGAACGACGCCGTAGAGTAGGCCGGCTGCGGACAACAAAAGGAATGGCGTGGTCATTGCGTATGGGAACACGTTGATCGGGTAGTCCAGCCACGCCGGGGGTCGAGTGGCCGCGTACGCCTTACTGAGCGCCTCGATCCCAGCGAGATACTTGAGCCAGTAGACGAGGTTCGGAAAGTCGAGGAACGCGTATGGATCACCAACGGCAAATCCAGCGGTCACCGCAGCAACGAACGGAACGACCGGAAGGGGGCGGCCGGACCGGCGGAACGCCAATACGATAGCGATCGCGGCCACGGGCGCGAGAACGACGGCGTTGTATTTGACCGAAGCACTGTATCCGACGAGTAAGCCAAGAATAGCGACCTGCCGGATGGTTGGCACCTCGAGCATCCAAAAGGTAGCAAGCAGGGTGACCACCGCCCAGAAGGTCATCGGTACGTCAGGCTTGAAGTAATGACTGGTGATGACGAATCCAGGAAGCACCGAGAGAAAGAGGGCGGCTAGCCACCCAGTTCTGTGGTCAAACAACTTCTGAGCGGTGAAGAAGGTCGCCGTAATCGCGCCGAGCGCCGAGACGTAGACGACGAGACGCCCGAGCACGTAGATCCAGAAATCGCTCGCGTGGATCAGGTGGCTAGCCGTCAGGACCTCTTTGACGACGTAGACCTGATAAAAGAGCCCGGTTCCCCACTGCAGGATCTGGGGGTCGAAACGCGGAAAATTGATCTGGCTGACTGCCCAGACTGCCGCGCCCTCGTCGGGCTGGAAAGAGCTTGTCAGATACGGAGGATCCGGAAGGCCCCATTGAAAGCCGTAGAGAATAAGAATGGACGCCAGCAGGTAGGGAAGCCAGAGCTCCCGAGCAACGGACAGGGCGCCGACCGCGCCGCGGCGTAACCAGCGCGGGCCCTCCGAAGTGAAGGTCTGCCAGCGTAGACTCCCTGGCTCTACCGCGACTCGCACTATTCCGCCGCCGTCCATCTCCTGGTCCCTGTCCTAACCCCGCACCAGGACCGGGCTCTTTTCGTCGAGCATCATCTCGAGAGAAGAACCGTCTCGGTCCGTGCCGATTCCGATCGGTATCACCTCGACGTCGGTCCGACGCGAGATGAATCGCCATGGATCCAGAACGACCGAGCCGGGCACGAACCGCCAGGACTCCGCCGCGAAGTCCGGATGGTTGGTCGCCACGAAGTAGACGCCCTCGCGGTCGAACGGACACGGCCCCTCGTCAACGTAGGGATCGTACATCTGGACCTCGAAGCCTCGCTCGCCCAGGATATTCGCCAGGAGAGTCGCCGGGCTCCCGATGGTGAGGTTCGTGCCGGCCTTGAAGGAGCGGCCGTAGATGCCAACCGTCCGGTGCGCGTAGCCACGCCGCCGGTGGTGTTCCTCGATCAGATCGGCAAGCCACGCGGTTTGCCGCTCGCGGCAGAGCATCACGTTCTCGAACCAGTCATACGACAGGTCCAGGTTCCGGGCCAGCCAGGAAAGCGCGATGTTATCCCGGGGGTGGCAGCCGCCCCCGTCGCCCATCCCGCCTCGCATGTACTGCGGCCCCAGGAGACGGGTAGTCGCCAGGGTGAGGGCACCGGTCACCTGGTCCACGTCGCAGCCGGGCACCTTGTGGCAGACTTCCATCAGTGTGTTCGCGAAGCTGATCTTCATCGAGATGAAAGTGTTGTAGGCGACCTTGATCAGCTCGGCGTTCTCGATCGAGGTCCGGTAGAATGGTCGGCCGTGGAGGGATCGGTAGAATCGCTCCGCCGTCGCGGCGGCCTCGTCGTCGCGCACGCCGAAGAGGACGAACTCCGGGTTCAGGAAGTCGCGGATCGTCGTCCCCATGGCGATGAAGAAGGGGTTGTAGCAGAGCTTGACCCGATCGTTGATCCGCGGCAGAATCTCGCGGCGAACCGTTCCCGGCAAGACCGTCGAGATCACGATTACGACCTTGTCCTCGCCGTTCGTTTCGATTGCGCTCGAAAGGTTGCTCACGGCGTCGACCAGGTGCCGATAGTCGAAATCGCATCGCTCCGCCGGCAATGTGGTGACGCCTTCGTATCGCGGCTGGTGTGGCGTCTGCACCGCGACGAAGATGATCTCCGCGTGGCGCACCACCTCGTCGAGCGACCCGAAGCGCAGGTCGGACTCGCGCAGTAGCGCCTCGATCGAAGGCTCTCCGTTCGGTCCGATTTCCTGGTGCGGAAAGCATTCCTTCTGCATCTTACGCGCGTCGACGTCGTAGCCCATCACGTCGTGGCCTTTCAGCGACATTGCCAGGGCGACCGGCATCCCCAGCTTGCCCAGTCCGATCATGCCTACGTTCATGGCTACCGTGCCTCCCTCGACTGGTCTCGGTATGCAAAAATCGCCACGGCTCGCGTTGCACTCTTCACGTCAGTCCTACCCCCTGGCGAGTCGTAAATCTCTGCCGCGCGCTCCACTCGAGATAATCCTCGACGATGCTCGCGAACGGCCGAGCGGTGTAGCCGAGCTCAACCCGCGCCTTGTCCGAGCGGTAAAACTGGTTCCGCTGGGAGCAGTAATGAACGTCGAAGGTTATCCAGGGCCGCCGACCGGTGACCGCGCCGACCGGCTCGAGCGCGGCGACCAGCAGTCCGGTGACCACCGGCCAGACCGGAACGACGATCGGATGCTCGCCGAGCCGCTCGGCCGCGACCTCGACGATCCGACGGTAGGAAACGTTCTCGCCGCCGAGGATGTAGCGCTCGCCGCGTCGGCCTCGCTCCAGGGCACGCGCGATTCCGTCCACGACGTCGTCGACGTGAACCGCGCTGATTCCGCCGATGAACGCAGGGACCATCTTCCGTCCCCGGGCCTTGGCGATCATCTCCCCACCCCGGTAGCGGTGCCCGAAGGATCCGAAGATCGAGCCCGGGTTGACGATTACCGCGTCCAGGCCGCGCTGGACCTCCTCGCGAATCGCTTCCTCGGCGAGCGCCTTCGACCGATGGTAGTTCAAACCGGTCGTACCGAGGTTAAAGCGAAAGTCCTCGTCCGCGGGGCCGTCGCCTCGTCGCGGGATCCCGATCGCCGCCACACTGCTGACGTGGACGAGCCGACGAATGCCGGCCTCGCGACAGGCCACCGCGATGTGCCGCGTCCCGTCGACGTTCACTCGGGTTTGCGTCGACCGAACCTGTCTCCAGTACGCGAGGTTTCCCGCGGCGTGGATGACGGCGTCCTGCTCGACGACCGCGGCTCGCACGTCGGCCGGGTTGGTCACATCGCCGTCGACTCGCCGGAGGGGCAGTTCCGCGATCGCCCGATCATCCGACGTGGGGCGACAGAGTGCGGTCACCTCGTGCCCATCCTGGACGAAACGCCGACAGAGGTGGGCGCCGAGAAACCCGCTCGCCCCGGTCACCAGGATCTTCATCACTTACGCGTGTCCCGCCGCTTTCATTGTCCGCTCGAAACGCCATTTGCCCACCGTGTAGATGGCCCGCGCGGCCCGGCGGCTGACGGCGTCCGAGACGCCCTTCGATATTCGGTACAGCGGCTCGCTCCGCCGTTCTTCCTTCAGAATCCCTTTCCGGTTGATCACGAACTCCTGAATGAACTCGGCAAAGCGGTGGAGCGTCTCAACCTGCCGGCGCGAGAGGTTCTCGTTCCCCATCACCGCCATGTGGCTGTTGATGTAGGCGTACTCATCTTCGGTCGCCAGCCCGTGCTCGACCGCCCAATCGCGCAACTTGGTTCCGATGAACGGCGAGGCCGCGGTGAACTGCACCCAGTCCGGTTGAACGTCGATGGCGAACTTGACCGTGCGCAGGACCGAGTCGACGGTGTCGCCGGGCAGCCCGATGATGAAGAAGGCGAACGTCTTGATGCCGAGCTGGCGGCAGAATCCCATCATCGTCCGGAAGACCTCCGGCTCGATCGGCCGTCGGCCGACGCCCTTCTGAATCTCGACGTCGGCGCTCTCGACGCCGAAGTTGACGCCGGTGCAACCGGCGCCTGCCATCGCCCGCAACGTGTCCTCTTTCAGGAAGTCCATCCGGGTCTCGCAGCGCCACTCGAGCTTCAGCCCACGTCGGTTGATCTCGTCGCAGATCTGGATCACCCGCCGCTGGTTCAGCGAGAACATCGGGTCTCGCAGCAGGATGTAGTTCACGCCAAGGTCCCGGACAAGGTGCTCCATCTCGTCGACGACGTTGGTGGCCGAGCGGTAGCGCCAGAGGAGCCCCTGACCGATCGGATACGGACAGTAGTGGCAGCCGATCGGGCAGCCGCGCGAGGTCTGCATCGGGAGGAAGGTCTTGCCGGCCCGGTTCGACGACCGGGGAATCTGGTAGTTGTGCCAGGGAAACAGCTCCCATTTGGGGAACGGCAGGCGGTCGAGCTCGCGGATCAAGGGCCGCTGGGGGTTCTCGACCCAGCCGTCGCCGGAGCGGAAGGTCAGGCCTCGAATCGACTCCTCCGGCTCGCCGGTCATCAGCTCACGCACCGCTTCTTCCGGATCACCCTGGATGATGTAGTCGACGTGCGACTCGCGGCGAATCCGCTTGGCGACGTGGGGCACCACCGGCCCGTAGATCGCGATGCGGCTCGTCGGCCACACCGCCTTGATCTCGCGGCAGGCGGCGAGATCCAGGTCGAGCGTCGGGGCCGAGGTCCGCGCGACGACGATCGCGGGTCGGTCGCCCTCGGCAGTGGCGAGCCCCTTCACTCGCTCGATCAGGTCGGCCATGGCGAGGTGAAGTCCGGCGCATTCGAGCACGACCAGGGGCAGGTTGTACTCGGCCAGGCAACTGGCGAGGTACACCAGATCCAGCGTCGGGAACACCGTGGCCCCGCTCGGGAACAGCTGCCCGAACCCACCCATCGAATCCTTGTTCGAGACGTAGCCCGGCGGATTCGGCGGGTTCAGTACAATTGCCTTCTCAAATCGCATCCGTGATCTCCTCTCGATCTTCTCGACTGGCTAGTGCGGCGTCAGGGCACCCGGCCCAAAGGACACCCTGCGTTGGTGCCCCGCCACCTCGGGTATGAGAATTCGGGGGATACTCCCGAACCCTCGCCCAGGTTCGGCATTAGGCCGTTCACCGCCAGACTTTCCAGGGGGGCTCACCTGATTCCCAGACCGCGTTCAGGAATCGAACGTCTCTGAGCGTATCCATGCACTGCCAGAAGTCGTCCAGGCGATAGGCGACCAGCTGCTCGTCTCGCGCCAGTCGCTCGAGAGGTTCTCGCTCGAAGCTGGCGTCGTCTCCCTCGATGACGTCGAGAACCTCCGGCTCCAGGACGAAGAACCCGCCATTGATCCATCCCTCGCCAAGCTGCGGCTTCTCGACGAACCGCGTGACGAGGTCATCCTCCAGGCTGAGGCCGCCGAAGCGGCCGGGCGGGCGAACGGCGGTGATCGTCGCCAGGCGGCCGTGCCGGCGATGGAACGCCAGGAGCTCGTCGACGTCGATCCTGGCCACGCCGTCTCCGTAAGTCATCATGAAGGTCTCGTTCCCCAGCCATTCTCGAAGTCGCCGAATCCGGCCGCCGGTATTGGTCCGGAGGCCGGTATCGACCAGGTGGATCGTCCAATCGTCCGGCGGGCCGTCGTGGACGTCGACCCGGCCGGTTCCGAGGTGGACGGTGATGCTGTTCTGCAGGTTGTAGTAGTTCAAGAAGTAGCTCTTGATCACCTCGCCTTTGTAGCCGAGGGCGAGCACGAACTCGCGATGCCCAAAGGCGGCGAAGATCTTCATGATGTGCCAGAGGATCGGACGTCCGCCGATCTCGACCATCGGTTTGGGACGAACTTCAGTTTCTTCCGACAGCCGCGTGCCCATTCCGCCGGCCAGAATCACCGTCTTCATCGCTTCACTCGTCTCTCGCTGGTATACCTGATCAGACTCGGCGCGTGCCGGTTAGGAGACGTCGACCCCGGCGTCCTCTTTCACGATCCGCCGGAAGATGTCGACGAGCGCGTCCTTGGTGAACGGTCGCGCCTGGGGCGATTTCAGGTAGGCGCGCGCCGCTTCGCGGTAATCCTGGATCTGCTCGGGCGTGCGGCTCTTCAGGAAAGCGCGCAAGTCGGCGTACCCGCTGAACTGCCGCATGTCGACGTAGCAGCTGGTGGGGATCGTCTTCTCGATCTCCGGATCTCCCCAGTAGACCGGCACCGTCCCGGAGTAGAAGCAGTCGAAGATCTTCTCGGTGATCCATCCTTTGAGGATCATGTTCTCGAAGCAGAGCGCGAAGTTGTACCGGGAGATCGTCTGGCTCTTCGAGGCGGCGACGCCGCGGTAGACCTGTCGCGCCGCGACGCGCAGGGGATCCGGGTGGATGCGATCCCACTGACGCAGCCAGGCGCGGTGGATCCTCTTGACGGTATACGGGACCCAGGTGCGGCCAACGCGGTAAGGAGGCTCGTTCCAGCCCGGTCCGTAAAGGTCGATCTCGCCGTACTGAGCGAAGTACGCAATCGCACGTACCCGCTCGGTGTAGAGCTCCCGGTCGTAGATGCGCGGCAGGCGGTGGTTGGTGACGATAACTAGGAACTTGCGGTCGCGCCGATTCCAGAGGTCTTCGTGCACCTCGTCGAACGCCTGCGGCCAGTAATAGCGCTCGCAGCGGAGCGGCCCGCCGACAAACGGCTCGAGGGACGTGCTGTCGGTCCAGGTGAAGACGCGCTTGAA
>JAJPKB010000069.1 GCA_021323915.1 Chloroflexota bacterium
CGATAAGTCAAGCCCTGGTAAGGTTCTACGCTCTGGATCGGATTAAACCACACGCTCCGCCGCTTGTGCGGACCCACGCCAAATCCTTTGGCTTTCAGCCTTGCGGCCGTACTCTCCAGGCGGGACACTTCACGCGTTAGCTGCGCCGCCGACCGGGCCCAGCGGGCACCCCTGGTCGGGAGCTAGTGTCCATCGTTTACGGCACGGACTACCCGGGTGTCTGATCCGGTTCGCTCCCCGTGCTGTCGCGTCTCAGCGTCAGGAACGGGCTGGGAGGCCGCCTTCGCCTCTGGCGTTCTTCCCGAGATCATCGCATTTCGCCGCTCCACCGGGAGTTCCGCCTTCCTCTCCCGTCCTCGAGCGATGCCGTCTCGGCGGACCTCCACGGGTTGAGCCCGTGGATTTCACCGCCGACGCGCGCCGCCGCCTACACGCTCTTTACGCCCAGTTCCACCGGGTAACGCTCGCCCTCCACGTTTTGTCGCCGCTGCTGGCACGCAGTTCGCTAGGGCTTGTTCGACCGGTACCGTCCTTCCTCGTCCCGGTCAAAAGGGGTTTACAGTCCGAAGACCTTCATCCCCCACGCGGCGTCGCGAGGTCAGGCTTTCGCCTATTGCCCACGATTCCTCACTGCTGCCTCCTCGGTGGCGGTCGCCCGCTCCGTGGGAGTCCGGGCCGTGTCTCAGTCCCGTTCTGGCTGGATATCCTCTCGGACCAGCTACCCGTCGTCGGTTTGGTGGGCCGTTACCTCACCAACAGCCTGATAGGCCGCGAGCCCGTCTCCGAGCGCCACGCCCGAGGCGTAGCTTTCCTCGCCGGACCATCGTCCGGCGAGCGTACGCGGTATTAGCCACTCTTTGGGAATGGTTATTCCCCGCTCGGAGGTAGGTTGCTCACGTGTTACTCAGCCGTCTGCCACTTCGTCGAGGCGCTAGCCCCGACGCCGTTCGACTTGCATGTGTTAGGCACGCCGCGAGCGTTCACCCTGAGCCAGGATCGAACTCGCATCAATTGATCGTGTGGACCCCGATCGATTCCTCTCGGTTGGTAAGGTGCCGGATCCTTCCTCGGTGTGCGCCGGGAAGGGAGTCTGGCGTGGCAATTCCCGTGCCCGGCCCGAGTAAGAGCATCCTTCGGCCCGGATGTTGCAGCGTTCATCCGCCCGCCGGATTCTAGCCGAGGAGGGGGCAAGATAGGGGATGTCGTACCTGAGCGATGAGGAGCTGATCGGCGCGGTGACCCGGGCGCTCGCCCGCGACGGGCGCGTCGACCTTTCGGATGTGGTCCACGTATCAGCCCAGAACGGCGTCGTGCTGTTGACCGGAACCGTCTGGTCGGCGGGTCAGA
This sequence comes from Chloroflexota bacterium, assembly GCA_021323915.1. GTDB lineage: Bacteria > Chloroflexota > UBA6077 > FW602-bin22 > CADDYW01 > JAJPKB01. The sequence continues at coordinate 1,348 of JAJPKB010000069.1, forward strand.
AACAGACTGCTGAAGAGGTCGTTCGTCGGGTCCGCGGCGTCGCGAACGTCCAGAACGAGCTCACCGTCGCCACGGAAGGCGAGATCTCGGACGCCGAGCTCGAGGCCGCGGTCCTGGCGGCATTGGCGCGTCAACCCGTCCTGGCTCCGAGGGTCGGCTGCGTTGTCCAGGATGGAGTCGTGACGCTGGTCGGTCATGTTCGCGATGCTGCCGAGGAAGAACAGGCGATCCGGATCGGCGGTTCCGTTCGAGGCGTCGAACAGGTCGTGAGCACGCTGGAAATCGCCGAGATCGTCCCCGAGGGAAACGCGCTACCCATCGACGACCCGACGCTTGTCGGCAAGGTCGCCGACGCGCTGGATAAGCTCGCCTTTGACGTCGACGACCGCGTCGTCCGGGTCGATCAAGGGGTCGCCTCGATCGCCGGACGCGTCCGGACCGAGCACGAGCGCGAGTGCGCCGGGGAGGCGGCCGCGTCGGTTCCCGGTATTCGAGCCGTCCACAACCGGCTGGCCGTGAGGCCGGCAAGCGGCGCGAGGAGCTCGCGCCAGGGAGAAACGTGATGCTGCAAGGACTGCCGATGCCGGGGCGCACCCGCCCGACGGCGCGCGACGTCTACCGAGCCCAAATCGGCGAAAAGGTCGACTGGCTGTTTCCCGAGCACAAGTGGGAAAAAGGGAAGGATCGACCGGGAACGCTGGTCTGCCCGCGCTGCCACGCGATCTCGGTCCAGAAGCGCTGGTTCCTCGACGAGGATCGATACCAGCGACTGCGGACGATGCCGGGCGTCCATCTGGTGATCTGCCCGGGATGCCGCCGAATTCAGCGTCAGGTGTACGAGGGCGACGTCAGGCTGTGCAGCCGGCTCCTTCTGGCGAACAAAGCCCAGGCGCTGGCGATCATCCGTCGCGAGGAAGACAAGGCGCGGATCACCAATCCGTTCAGCCGGCTGGCGTCCGTCGTCGACTACGGCGACCGGATCGACGTACTGACGACGACGTGCTGGCTGGCCGAACGCATCGGCAAGGAGTTCCACAAGGCGTTCAAGGGCAATCTCCAGCTACAGCGGCTGCCGGATGAGAAGTTCGTTCGGGTGCGCTGGACCCGGTAGCGAGGTTTGCCTTTCCGGGTGCGGAATACTCCAGGGAGACCGCATCCGGACGGGATTCTTTCCGGACGAAATCGCATTCGGACAGGGTCGCATCCGGGAGGGGCGAGGCATGCCTCGCCCCTCCCGGATGCGACCGGTCGTCTGCGGAAGAGGAAAACGATGCACGTTCTTTTGACCGGCAAGAACATTGTCCTGTCCGATGCCGTCGAGCAGGATGCCCGTCGGAAGTTTCAGAGGTTGGTGCGGCACCGCCCCGATCTCGAGCGGGCGGACGTCGAATTGACGCGCCAGCCGACCCGCGACATCCAGGACCATTACGTGTGTCAGGCGAATCTGATCGCCGAGGGGCGACTGGTTCTGCGCGGCGAGGAGCGCGCCGCCGATCCGCTGGTGGCCATCGACGCGCTCGTGGACATGCTCGAGCGCCGACTCCAGAGACAGCACGAAAAGATCGAAAGCCGACGCCGGCCCACCTTTCAGGGGCACCTTCCGCCGACGCCTCCGGAAGCGTTCGGTCACCCGTCGCCCCTCGAAAAGGTCCTTGCCGACTTCGACGTCGACGCGGCAACGATTGCCCATCTCGAAGAACGTGGAATCCGAACCATGGAGCAGCTTCGAGCGCTGGTCGACACCGATCGCCTGGCAGAGCGGCTTGGCACGGGCTGGGAGCACCAGACGCGGGACCTGGTGGAAGTCATCGAGAAGCTGCGGCTTTCGTCGTAGGCCCGGGGGCTGGCTCACGAGTTGCAGCGCGTCGCGCACGGCGAGAACGAGCGCGTGGAGGAAGCATGAGCGGCGAACAAGACAAGCGGGCGGCGCGGGCAACCGATCGGCCTCGGCTGGCGGCGGGTGCACCTCGGAGGCCAGCGTCGCGAGACCGGATCGACCCGGCCCCGGAGCGCCCGGTCATCGTCTTTTGCGATGTTGCTGACTGGGAAAAGGCGTACTTCGAGCGCGCCTTCGTCGGCTATCCGCTCCGCTTCTTCGAGCGCCCGGTCGAAGAGGTTCCGGCGGCCGATCTGGCCGACGTGGTTGTCCTTTCGGGATTCATTCGATCGCGCATCACGCCGGACCTGCTGGAGCGCATGCCGCGGCTTCGGATGATCGCCACGCGCTCGACCGGCTTCGATCACGTCGATCTGACCGCATGCACCGCGCGGGGCATCGTCGTCAGCAACGTGCCGCGGTACGGCGAGAATACGGTCGCCGAGTTCACCTTCGCGCTGATGCTGGCGCTGACCCGTCACCTGGTCGAGGCCGTCTCGCGGACGCGAAACTGCGATTTCCGACTCGCCGGCCTCGAGGGCGCCGACCTGCGAGGAAAGACGCTCGGGGTGGTCGGTGCCGGAAACATCGGTGTCCACGTGATCCGGATCGCGCGTGGGTTCGCAATGAACGTCGTCGCCTTCGACACCCGCCCGCAGCCGCTCCTGGCGGAGGTGCTCGGTTTCGCCTATCAGACGCTCGACGAGCTGCTGGCTTGCTCGGATATCGTCTCGCTGCACGTGCCCGGCTCGCCGGCCACGTTCCACCTGATGAACCGGGAGCGGTTCGCCACGATGAAGCGCGGCGCGATTCTGATCAACACGGCGCGTGGAAACGTGGTCGACTCCGAGGGGTTGCTCTGGGCGCTCGACGAGGGTATCGTCGCGGCGGCGGGGCTGGACGTCGTCGCGGGCGAAGAGCTCATTCGAGAGGAAAGCGAGCTGCTCACCGCGCCGCGCGCCGACGAGCGGCTTCGGCTGGTGCTCTGCGAGCACGCCCTGTTGCGGCGACCCAACGTCATCGTCACGCCCCACATTGCTTTCGATACTCGTGAAGCGCTCGAGCGAATCGCCGAGACGACCGTCGCGAACATTGGCGCGTTTCTGACCGGCAGCCCGACCAACGTGGTCAACCCCGCCGTGCTGTCGTCGATTGCCCCGGCCGCGTAAAGCCGACCGTCGGATCCTGGTGAGACCGGGCAGGTGCACCCTCGGTGGCCCGAGATTTGCTGGCCAGGCTGTCAAGTGCTACCGTAAGCGTTGGTGGGTGCAGCGCAGCATCTCCCAGGAGATAAGCGATGAGTCGGCTTCTCGAAAGTATCAAGGACGTCGAAGCAGCGCGCGAGGATGCCAAACGCCCCAGTTTTATGACCCAGCTCTTTGCCGGCGAGCCCGATTTCAGCCTGCTTAGCCCCTTTCCGGCGCAAAGCCCCGAGGATAAGGCGATCGGCGACGATCTCTGCGCGAAAGTGGGCGACTACCTGGTTGGCAACGTGGATCCCCAGGAGATCGAGCGGACCGGCGTGATTCCGCGGGCGGTGCTGGATGGCCTCGCCGGAATCGGGTGTTTCGGGATGACCATTCCGCGCGAGTACGGGGGCCTGGGTCTGTCCCAGACCAACTACAATCGCGTCCTGACTGTCGTCGCCAGCTACTGTAACATCCTCGCCCTGACGCTGTCGGCGCACCAGTCGATCGGCGTTTCGCGGCCGGTCCTGATGTACGGCTCCGAGGAACAGAAGCGGGCCTGGCTGCCGCGCATCGCTCGGGGAGCGATCTCCGCCTTTGCCTTGACCGAGCCGAACGTCGGGTCGGATCCGGCGAATATGGTGACCTCCGCCATGCTGAGCGCTGGCGGCCGTCACTACGTTATCAACGGCGAAAAGCTGTGGTGCACGAACGGGCCGATCGCCGACGTGATCATCCTTCTGGCGAAAGTCGAGGGGAAAGTCACCGCTTTCATCGTTGAGATGGATCGGCCGGGCATCGAGGTCCTGCACCGTTGCGAGTTCCTGGGATGCCGAGGTATCGAGAACGGGTGGATCAGGTTCACCAACGTAACGGTGCCGGTGGGAAACGTCGTCGGCGACGTGGGCAAGGGGCTGAAGATCGCGCTCTCGACCCTGAACACCGGTCGGATCTCGCTGGCCGGGCTGTGTCTCGGCATGGCGAAGCAGGTGGGTCCGCCGACGATCGAATGGGCAAGGCAGCGCCAGTCCTTTGGCAAAAAGATTGGCTTCCACGAGCTGAACACCCACAAGATCGCCCGGATGGCGGCCGACATCTTCGCCATGGAGGCGGTCGGCCTCCTCGTGGCCGGTTTGATCGACCACGCGAACGCCGACTACCGGGTCGAATCGGCAGTCGCCAAGCTCTTCTGTTCGGAGAGACTATGGCAGGTCGTCGACGCGGCGATGCAAATCCGCGGTGGCCGTGGCTACGAAAAGGCCGACTCCCTGCAGGCTCGGGGAGAGGCCCCGGTCCCAATCGAGCAGATCTTCCGCGACGCGCGATTGTATCTGATTGGCGAAGGCGCGAGCGAGATCCTCAAGCTGTTCATCGCGCGGGAAGTATGGGACCCGCACATCAAGCGGGCGACGGCGATGTTCGGCAGCACCGGCCTGGCGAAGCTCGGCGAGGCGGCCAGGGTCGGCCGATTCTACGCGTCCTGGTATGCGCGAATGATCGCGCCGGTTCCGAGGGACGCCGGAATTGACCTGGTGCCCGGGAATCCGACTGTCCGACGACACCTCGCCTACGTGCGAGGCACGAGCCGTCGGCTCGCCCGCAACATTTTCTATCAGATGGTTCGCCACGGCACCAGGCTCGAGCAGCGGCAGGCGCTCGTCGGGCGACTCGCCGACATCGGCGTCGATCTCTTCGTGATTACCGCGGCGTCGTCGTATTCGACGGTCGTTCCAGGGAGCGCGCCGCTCGCCGCCCAGGTGTTCGACGACGCGCGCACCCGAATCGAAGCGAACTTCCGGGCCCTGTCGGGAAACCGCGACGCGTCGACGACGAGAGTTGGCCTGGACGTGCTGGGCGACGTCTATCCGTGGATCTGGGAAGGTGGCATCAATGCCGGGGAGCGACTCGCCGTTTTGCCGCTAGCAGACGGCTGGCGGGAGGAGCGCCAACCAGCGTCGGCCCCGGTGCCGGGCGCGGACGGTGAACCGGCGTCGGCGGGTGCCGGGTGATCGCGGCCGGAGCCGCGGCCGGGCGAAGGGCCGGACTGACGGCGGCCGGCCTGGCCGCGGCTCGTCTCGCCACCAGGCGAGCCGCGAGGTGGGCTGCCGGGCTGGTGGTGCCGAGCCAGCGCCGGCGCACCTTCTCGACGACCGGCGCCAGATCGGCCGGCGAGAACCGAAGCCGCCGCACCGCGACGTCCAGGACGAAGAGCGGAATCAACGCCGCGATCAGGTACGACCAGACCGGTTGGGCCGAATCGGCCGGACGCAGATCGTGGGCGAAGCTCTGAGCGGGCGACGTCAGCACGGTGCCGCCGGTGCCGGCGGCGAGCTGACGGAGGAGACCGATGTCGGAGGGTAGACCGGCGAACTCCGGCGAATAGGGAACCGCGAAGCCGGCGGTCTGGGTGGTTGTGCCCGGCGAGCCCGTCGTCTGGGTCACCTGGACCAGATACGCCCCCTGCTGGTCGGCCGGTACTGTCGCGGCGTATCGTCCCGGCGCAATTTGCTGGAGGGTGATCGTTTTGACGGCTCCCCCCGGGCTCGCGACCGTCGCGGTGGTCGGCGCATCGTTGACGTAACTACCGTCGCCGTTCACCGCGTCGACGACCACGTTCGCCTCTCCGTTGGCGACCGTCGTCTGGACCTGGAGGGTCTGTCCCTGCGGCGCCGGCACTGCCCATTTGAACACCTGTCCCCAGAACTGGGTAAAGCCGTTCCAGGAGACCCACGCCGACGACCAGCGTGCGCTGGCGTCGGAGGTGAAGGCCACCGCTCGGCCGAGCCCGAATTGCCACTGCGCGAGGATCGGGTCGTGCTCCGGTGACTCGAGGCCGACGACCGCGGACGGCTTCGGAGTTGTCGCCACGTAGCCATAGAGCGGCGGCAGGCGGTTGATGCCGCTCAAGATCGGCGTCTGATCCACCACCGATGGGGTGAATGTCTCCTCGGTCACCGCGGCGCGGGCGATCTCGGTCGTCTCCTTGAGGACGAACTGGGGAACTTCCGACGGATCGCTGGCGTCGTAAAACCGGCCGCGTCCCCAGTCGGCCAGGTTCTGAAGCAGGTTCGCGTCGGCATCGGTCCCGATCGCGATCGTCGACAGGGTGATGCCCTGGGCGCGCATCTTGGCGGTCAGTCCGGGATAATCACCGGTCGGGGCCAGACCGTCGGTCATCAGCAGAATGTGCTTCACCTGGGCGGTTCGCGTGGCCATGTCGTCGTAGGCGGTCAGCAGCGCCGGATAGATCGCCGTGCCGCCGCCCGGCTCGAGCTTGGAGATGTCGGCCTCGAGGGTAGACCGATCGTTGAGGTACTGGGTGGGATAGATCCAGTGCGGCTGCTCGTCGAACGCCAGGATGCCGACCTGGTCCTGGTCGGCAAGCTCCTTGGTCGCGCCGAGGGCAGCCTCTCGCGCCAGCTCGATCTTCGTGCCGCCCGGCGGCCCCTCGCTCATGCTTCCCGAGGTGTCGATGACGAGGATCAACGCGACGTTCGAGTGAGCCTGCCGACCGCGGACGTCCATCGACACCGGCAGCGCCTCCTCGAGCGGCGTCTGTCGATAGCCGCCGACGCCGAAGCTCCGGTCTCCGCCGATCACCACGAGGCCGCCGCCGAAGTTCTCGACGTAGGACCGAAGCGCGGTCAAGCCATCCGCGCCGATCACCGACGCGGGAACGTTCACGAGGCCGATGGCATCGTACTGCCGAAGGCTCGCCACGTCGCCGCTGAGAATCGACGGTCCCTCGACGTCGGTCGACAGTCCGACGGCTTCGAGCGCTTTCGAGACGTACTTCGCGGCGCCGGGATCGCCTTCGACGAGCAGTACGCGCGGCGGCCCGGCTACCTGGAGCGTCGCGTATCCGACGTTGTTCTCCGAGAGGGTATCGCGTTGCGGCTCGACGAGGACGCCCAGGGTGTGCTCGCCGGGCGGCAAGGGATCGTGGCCCACGACCAGGCTGTTGTCGCCGACGTGAAGCTGTACGTCCTGGGACGAGTCCAGACGCTGGTCGATCAGAAACCGCACTTTCGCCGGCGTCTCGACGGTCGAGCTGATCGTGACGTTCAGCGTGAAGCGCTCGCCCTTGTGAATCGCCGGCGGAACGCTCAGCCGGCGCACCGCGACTTCCGGACCGGCCCCGGTGCCGACCGGAACGGTATCGACCTGGATGCCGTTCGCTTGCAACAACGGAAGTTCGCTTAGCGCGTTGCCCTGATTTTCGTTACCGTCGCTCAAAAGGACGATGCGCCGCGAGCCCCCCTGCGGAAGCACTCCCTCGGCGAGCCGCAGCGCACCCGCCAGGTCGGTTCGGTTGGTGGTGAGATGAGCGGTTGGCACGATCGGCGCCGACGCCACGCTCGGTCCCTGCTCGACCGCGGCGTCACCCGCGAACGCGATCACCGCGGCGCGGTCATTTGGCCGCTTTTGCTGAATCGCCCGTTCAATCCAGTCGATCGCTTGCTGCTGCTGGAATGCCGGAACGCTCGCCGAACGATCGAGCAGAAACACCGTCGAGAGCGTGTCGGTTCCGGTCCAGATCACCGGCTGGGCCAGCGCCAGCACGAGCAAGGTGACGACCAGCGAGCGGACCGCGAGCAAGACGTAGCGACGCGCCGGAGAGCGAGAGCGCCGGCTGTGCCGGTCGATGAGAACGACCGCCGGCAGCAGCGCCAGCAGCAACAAGGCGATCGGTTGGGTGAATTCGAGGTTCATCTCAAACGGCTACTTTCGGTGGAACCACCACCACTCGCCCAACATCAGCGGAACGGCCAGGAGCAGCAGATACGGCGCGTACTCGTGGACGACCGGCGTCTTCTTCGTCGGAATGTTACCCAACGGCGAATCGTGATCCGTGAGATCCGCCCGCGGTCGCAGGTCCGACTCCGATGGATCGAACAGATTGACCGCGAAGCGTTGAACGTCGACCGACTGCGAGCCGACGTATTCGGTCGCCTGATACAGCCCGACCTGATCGGTCTGATCGAAGCGGACGACCGCCCCGGACGGTACGATCGTCCAGGTTCCCCCGGTTGGACCGCTGACCACCACTCGGTCGACCCCGGGGCGTGGCTGGATGACCGCCGGCGCGCCGGGCGCCAGCGATGCCGACTGGGTGAGCGCCGCCGGCGTGAGGAATCGCATCACGTTGGAGATCAGGATCGGAAATGAGGCGGACAACGGTAGATTCGACTGTTGCAGATCGAAGGTGAGGCCAACCATTCGCGTGCCCTCATTGTCGCCGATGAATCCGAGGGCCACTCCGTTCGACTCGATCAGTGGGTGTGCCCAATCCGGAAGCTTCACGTTACTGGCGCGCGCGATCTGAACGGTTCGCAAGTCCACGTAGGCGAGCGTCGGGTCATCGTTGCGCCAGAGGGTGATCGGCGGGGTCCGGACGATCCCTTGCAGCGGAAGCCAGGGGGCATCCGAAGGATCGACGATCAACGAGTTCTTCGTCGGCGGCCGATCCGGAACGAAGCCGTCGAAGACGAGCACGCCGTACGACGTGGTGTCGACCGTCGGGAAGCTTCGGGGCGTTACCTGATAGAGCGTCACGCCAGGCACGGCCTCGAGCGCCTTTTGCAGAAAAAGGTTGCCGCGGGTCACCAGCAAGACCGGCGTCGTCGGCGCCGTGCCCCGCACGATCGTGGCGCGATTGTCCGCGTCCAGCGCATCGTGCTGGTCGAGCTGAAGCTGGATGACCCGGGCCTCCGGCGGGAGATCGGTAAAGAACAACTGGCTGGAGCCGTCGGCAGGCAGATTGACCGGGCGAGACTCGACCGGTTGGCCGTCGGCGGTCAGCATCACGGTGACCGATCGTGGCCCAGAGTCGAAGTTCTGGATCCGCGCGAAGAGCTGACGCGGATCCGCGGCTTGCGACGTCGATTGATCCGAGGTCGAGCGAGTCGCCAGCGCGGTGATCGCCTGATTGCCCGTCGAGGTTCCGAACGGGTGGAACCGCAGGTTCAGGTTCGTGAGATCGTCCCACTCGGCTGGGTGGGGATAGGCTCCATCCGAGAACAGGTGGATCGTCGCGTCGGGACGACCGTGGGCGAGCGCGCCGGCGAGACGTAATGCCGCGTCAACCGAGTCGCCGGCCCCGTCGGTCGCGCGAAGGTCGGCGAGGCCGCGATCGAGCGCGGCATGATCGGTCGTCTCGGGAACGACGACCTGAGCGGTCGTGCCGGCGGATATCACCGCCGCGCTCGTGCCATCGGGCAGGCCGTCGACGAGGTCTTGCGCCGCGCTCAGCGCACGCTCGAAACGATTCGGTACCACGTCGGTGGCGAGCATGCTCGCCGACGTATCGACGATGATGGCGACGAAGCGCGTAGTCGGCGCGGGCGCGACGATCGCCGGTCGCGAAAGCGCCACCGCCAGAACCGCCAGCAGGATGAGCTGTAAGACGAGCAACACGCTCCAACGCAGCTTTTGCCAGGGCTCGTGCGCGGCGAGGTCGCGGCGGAGGGTCTCCCAGAGAAGAATGCTCGAGACGTCGCGCTCGGTGCGGCGAACCTTGAGCAGATAGAACAACACCACGACTGGTAGCGACAGGCCGAACAGCAGGGCCAGGGGGGCGAGCAGACTCACGCCACGACCCCCTGGGCGCGAAGCGCCCGAATCACGTCGCGTTCCAGATCGTCTGCCGAATCGATCCGGAGATACCGGGCGCCGCGCTCGCGGCACAGGCGCGCGAGTCCCTCGGTCCACTCCGCCAGGCGCTGGCGGTATGCCGCCAGGGTGCCGAGGTCGAGATTCACTTCGACCGACTGGCCGGTCTCACGATCGATCAGTTGGACGTCCTCGGCCGGTTCGGGGTTCAGCTCCTGAGGAGCGAGGATCTGAATGACCGTCGCCTCGTGCTTGGCGGTAGCCAGGCGCCGGAGGCCAGCCTCGGCGGTTGGGCTCAGAAGATCCGTCAGGAAGATCAGCAGTCCGGGCTGCTTCAGCCGATCCACGTAGTTCGCGACGCTGGCGGCGAAATCGGTCTGGGCCGCCGTCGGGGCCGAGGCGAGCGCGGCGAACACCGCCGCCTGCTGGTGCTGTCCCCAGAACGGGCCGGCGATGCCGACGGTGCGATCGGCGAGGAAGCCCAGCTGGAGTCGGTCGTAGCCACGAAGCGCGACGTAGCTCAGCGCGCCGGCAAGCTGGAGGGATTTATGGCGCTTGTTGGGACTACCGAAGTCCATCGAGCGGCTCACGTCGATCAGCAGGTGAACGGTCAGGGTCTGCTCGTCCTCGTACAGGCGCACGAAAAGCTCGCTGGACCGCCCATAGGCGTTCCAGTCGACCTGTCGGGGATCGTCGCCCGGGGTGTACGGTCGGAAGTCGACGTAGTGGAGCGAATTCCCGCGCATCGGGCTCCGCCGGTCGCCCTGGCCCTGACGAGCTAGCCGCCCCCGGCTGATCAGCGTCAGCTTCTCCAGCCGACGCAGGAGCGAAGGATCCAGTCTCAGGGAATCTGGCATCGCACGTCTTTCATCGCGTCACCCGAGTCACACTTCCGGCGTCGCCGCGAGGATCGCGTCCACGACCTGATCCGAGTTGACGCTCTCGGCGTCCGCCTCGAAATTCAAGATGACCCGATGCCGAAGCGACGGATGAGCTGCGGCTCGGATATCGGCGAAGGCGACGTTGAGTCGACCCTCCAGAAGCGCCCGGATCTTACTCGCCAGCACGAGCGCTTGAATCCCACGCGGGCTTGATCCGTAACGAACGAAGCGACGGACCAGCGGCGGGCTATTCGGCGCGTCCGGATGGCTGTTCTGGACCAGATGTGCGGCGTAGCGGAGCACCGGCGTGGCGACCGGCAAGTCACGGGCAAGCGCGGTCATCCGAAGCACGGTCTCGCCGTCCGCCACTTTCGGAACTACCGCCTGCTGGTTCGTCGTCGTCCGCGCCGCGATGTCGACCAGATCGTCGAGCCCGGGGTAGCGCACGGTGAGCTTGAACAGGAATCGATCGAGCTGCGCCTCGGGCAACGGGTAGGTGCCTTCCATCTCGATCGGGTTCTGGGTGGCCAGGACGAGAAACGGCTCGGGAAGCGGGTAGCTTGCCCGCGAGACGGTGACCCGATGCTCCTGCATGGATTCGAGGAGCGCGGCCTGGGTCTTCGGAGTCGCCCGGTTGATCTCGTCGGCCAGCACCAGGTGGGCGAAGATCGGCCCGGGCTGAAACTGAAAAGTCTTATGGCCGGCGGCATCTTCGACGATCAAGGTGGTACCGGTGATGTCGGCGGGCATCAGGTCGGGGGTGAATTGGATCCGGCTGAAGTCGAGCTGTAGCGCCTCGCCGAGGGTTCGTACGAGCATTGTCTTACCCAGGCCCGGCGCGCCCTCGAGGAGTACGTGTCCCCCGGCCAGCACGGCGGTTAACACGCCGCGGACCACCTCGCGCTGCCCGACGATGACCGCCCCGAGGGCATCTTCGATCTCGTGCGCCCGGGTGCGAAACTCTTCTGGACTCAGCGTGGCATCGGCGATCGTCATCGAGCCCCCAACGATAAAGCTAATGCGCCGCGAGCGAGTCGAAGTAGCCTTTGACGACCTGCTTCAACCCGCTGGGCACCGCGTTGCCTTCGATGGCCTGGAGCGCCTGCTTCTGGTATTGAGGGAGGACGTTTCGATAGTCGACTCGCGCCTCACCGCCGGTGCCGGTCTGCAGCCGATTCGACGAGCTGACCGAGCCGGCGTCGAACTGCTGGCCGGTTGGAACAGTCACCTCGCGCTGGGCGAGACCCTGCGGATCGTTCGGTGCGCCCAGGTGGTTGGCGGTCCCGGTCCCGATTCCGCCCCCCGGTTGATCTCCCGGTTGGTTTCCGGACTGGTTTCCCGTTTGACCTCCCGCCTGGCTGCCCTGTGGTTGTCCCTGGCCGGGCTGGGCCTGACCGTCCTGCCCCTGAGCGTTGGACTGCGCCTGATCGCCTGGCTGCGTGGTCGTTGGCTGGTTGCCCGGACTGGTTGCCGAGCTGAGCTGGGGAAGGCCCGACTGCGCGGCCTGCGCGATGGCCTGCTCGCTGGTCTGCAGGTCAGAGCGCGCCTGGGCGGCGTCGTTCTGGGCCTGGTTCGCCGCGCCAAGCTGGGTCAACGCCTGCGCTGCCTGTTGCAGCCCCTGCGAGTCACCGTTCTTGGCAGCCTGGGCCGCTTGTTGGAGCTGCTGCGCCGCGTTCGTGTCAGACCCGATGGCGGCGTTGCTGGCGGCCTGGAGCGAGCTCGCCAGGTCCTGTCGCTGCGCCGGCGTCATTCTTGAGAGGTTCGCCGCGAGTTTATTGATCTCCGCCGCTGCCTGGGCAGCGTTTTGCTGGTCGAGCGCCTGAGTCACCGGCCGCGTCGCCGCCTGATTGTTCAGCGCATCGGAGATGCGTGCCAGGGTGAGCGCGGCGGGCTCCCCAGTCTGCGGTGACAGCGCCGATACCGCCTGGTCCGCCCGCTGGAGGGCGCTCGACGCTTGCTGCGCGTTGCCCCGATCCTGACGAAGCGCGGCGGCGGCCTGGCGAAGCTGCGTGGCAAGCTCCGCGCGGGTGCTTTGATCGCTCGGCGTGTTCTGGCTCTGAATTCGGTTGGCCGCGTCGTCCAGGCGGGCGGCTTCCGACTGGCTGACCGTGGTGACCTGGGACGCCGGCGAGCTCACCCCCGGAAACGCGGGCCAGGGAACGATCCAGGGCAAGACAGCGAAGGCGAGTCCCGCCGCGGCGAGCGCGAGCGCCCGCCGATCCACCCGAATCGGGTAAACCAATCCGGGGCGGGCCGCGGACAGGTGGGCGAGGGCATCGGACATTTGCCGATCGGCCAGGGGACGATCGGTCGAATTTCGCGCCATTTCCAGCGCCGTCGTCACGCGTTCGCCGAGGGCGAGTCGTCGGTCGATGTCCAGCGCGACCTGGAGTTCTGGCACCGGACGGAGCCAGCCCACGACTCCCGCGACCACGACCGCCGCGACGAGGGCCGTACCGGCCAGCGCCGGCCCACCACCGAGCCCGAAGTACGTAAAGAACGCGCCGATCAGCCCGGCGAGTGCGCCGCCAATTGCCAATCCCCGCGCCGCGGATTGGACCGCGAGCGCTCGGCGGCGGGCGAAGACAAACTCGTCGACGGTCAGGCGAAGCTGACGTCGGGGATTGGCCCGGGCGAGGGTCACCATCAGGGTTGCCCCGGGGACCGACGAAGCCGCCAGGTCTTGATTGGGTGCAGCGGCTCGATCGAAACGCTCGTCAACCAGACGAGCACGACCGCGATCAGCGCGTAGAGAAGGACGTCTCCCGCCCAGACCGGTACGCGCGTCCGCCCGATCGTCCAGGTCACCCGCAACGGCGACCAGTCGGCAAGGACCGTGCGGGTCAGGCCGATGGCGAGGCGGGTTTGGACCGACAGCAGGGCGACCAACGGGTCGAACGCGAAAACCACCGCCGCCGCCGAGCGGAAGCCCGCCAGGGCGAGTCCAGCGCCGGCCAGGAGCGGCCCGAGGATGACCGCTCCGATCGTAAAGTAGCTCCCGATCAACGCCGCGACTTCGGTCGTGGCCACCGCCGAGCACAGCAATCCGATCGCCGCGACCAGCACGACGATGGAGAGCGCGACCGCGATGCTCGCGATCGCTTCGCTCGTCGCAAGGCCGCCGATGAGCCAGGCGAAGGAGGTCGACGGTCCAACCGCCGCCAGGACGATCGACAGGGGAACCAGCCCGGCGAGCAGCTTAGCCAGCGCGACCACGTCCGAGCGGCTCGCGTCGGTCAGGACCCGGTCGAGCCGCCCGCTGCGCCGGTCGCGGACGATGGCCCCGGCGCTGAAGGCTGGACCGATCAGCGCCGCGATCAACACGATCCAGGTGAGAAAGACGAAAAACGCGATGCCGCCGCGGTACTCGCCGAGCAGCGACGTGAACTGCTCGCTGGCCGTGGTGTCGGGACGAAACCCGCCCCCCAGGGTCGTCGGAAACGGCGACCAGAGGTCCAGCAGAAAAATCCCGACGCCGATCAGTCCGACCGACGCCAGCGACGTCAGGGTAACGGCGACGTGCGCACCGAGGCCACGGACGGATTGAACCAGCTCCCATTGAACCAGGGCAAGTATCCTCATCCGCGATCACCTCCCGCCGGGCTTCCAGTCGCACCGAATCCAGCGAGGTGAACCTGGCGGGCGATCAGCCATTCGGTCACTTCCGAACGTTCTTCGCCAGTGCTTGGCCCCTGAAAGGTCACGAAGTTGCCATCCTGTCGGACGTCCTCGACGCCGGGCCGTTCGCGAAGGATGCGGATCGCCGCGTTCGGGTCCCCGATGACCTCGATCCAGGTATAGGTCGTCGCGCTCTGCTCAGCAAGCGGCTGGAGTCGTCCGTTGGCCAGCGGGGCCACGACGTCGCACACCTCGGCCACGTCAACCTGGCTTTGACTGGCGATAAGCAGCGTCTTCTCCATCGAGCGCAGCTCGAGCAGCACCGCCAGTAGCTCACCTCGTCCGGTCTCATCGACGCCGGCCACCGGCTCGTCGAGCAGAATGATCGGCGGATCGTGAACGAGGGCCACCGCCAGGGCTAGCCGTCGCCGCTGGCCGCGAGAAAGAGTCGATACGTAGGCGTGGTCGTAATCCGCCAGATCGACCAGCTCGAGCATGGACTCGGCGGCGGCTCGACGGTCGGCGCGCCCCAGCCCATGCTGGGCCGCGACCATTCCGAGATGTTCCAACGGGGTGAGTCGCTCGGCCAGGCCGCCTTCGTCGGGAACGTAACCGATGAGCTGGCGCACCCGATCCGGCCGTTGCAAGGCATCCCAACCGCCCACCCGCACTGATCCGGTGGTGGGGCGACACAGCGCCGCGACGACGCGCAGCAGGGCGGTCTTTCCGCTGCCGTTGGAGCCGACGACGGCGCACGCGTGGCCGGCTTCAAGCCGCAGATCGATCCCGTCGAGCCGCGTACGACCACCCTGGCGTACCGTGACGCCGCGCAGATCGATCGCGATGTCGGCGGCGACGCTCACCGTCCCGTGCCACCGATGAGGAGCTGGAAGCGGGTGAAGCGCACCCCGGCTGTTCCGGTCGCCGTGTTCTGAAAGCGTAGCTTCACTGCTCCGGTTGCCGAGAAGAAGCGATCCGGGCTTGGAATCGTGAGGTTGCCGATGCCGAACGGGACGTCAGCCCAGGCTCCGGTCCGCCAATCGAACATCTGGAGGGTGCCGGTGACCGCCGACGATGCCGACGTGGCCAACGTCAAAGAGTGAAGTGTGAAATGGGCGGGGTTCACCGGACTACTGAACTGGAACTCGACGCTGTCTCCGGCGTTGACGAGGATGCCGTTGGCATCGGGCCGCGAGCCGTAACCGGTGCTCAGATCCTGGCGATCGAGAAGCTGCGAGGGGATCACCTGGGTGGTATCCGATACTTGGAGCGGCAAGCTGGTGGCGAAAAGTGTGTAAGAGCGCGCGTACTCACCGCTCGACGGATCCTGGACCGCGTTCACCGGCTGGTCGATCCAGCCGATCAAGCCGAGACTGCTCAACTCGACGCGACCGCCGTAGCTCTGGAAAGGATTCAACGCGGCGGAGAGGATCTCGTATCGCGGATCGGCCAGGGCCTGGGACGACCGACTTCGGCCGGGATACAGGCGATCCACGATCTGAGCCATGTCGCGGTAGCCGGTGGGCGAATCGTTTCGGACGTCGAGCGAGACCGCGTGAGATCCGCCCGGTCGGAGATCGCCGATTGACTGGATGGAGTCGCCGGCGACGACAACCGCGCCGTCGATCGGAACCGAGAAACCGTTCACGATCTGACCACTCAGGTGGTTGCCGTTGAGCACGAGCGAGCCGCCGATCTTACCGGAGTTATTCACGCTGCCGTCCAGGGAGAACGTGCGCAGGTTGCCCGGCTCCAGATCGATGCCCTGGAGCTGCGGGTCTCCGCTCTGGAGCACCTGGATCGATGACGTGTCGCGGGTCGCGGGACTGCGAACCGCGGACGACGCCAGGGTATCGGCTACCAGGGTGTTCGATGGGATCGTCAGCCGATAGTGCTGAGGATGAAGGCCGAAAACGCCGACGAAGCTGTGGACCGGGCCAACTCCGCCGCCATCCCAGGTTCGAAGGATCGAAACCTGATTGACGACCACGTCTCCCTGGCGATGCTGGCCGGCAAAGACGAGCGCGCCGCCGGTCACCAGGGTCGCCAGGGCCGGAATCGTCAACAGCGCCAGCTCGGGGCGGCCAAAGCGCGAGAGAATCAGGTAGTTGACCGGACCCACCA
Organism: Chloroflexota bacterium; assembly: GCA_021323915.1. Lineage (GTDB taxonomy): Bacteria > Chloroflexota > UBA6077 > FW602-bin22 > CADDYW01 > JAJPKB01. The sequence continues at coordinate 17,646 of JAJPKB010000069.1, forward strand.
GAAGAGCGAAGAGAACCAGGCCGGCGATCAGCCGCCAGGAATCCGGATTCGAGGCGCTTCCTCCATGGACCAGAACGTCGCGCGGCGCGCGCCCCCAGCCGCTCTCCTGACCGAAGAACGAGATAAACGTCGATTGCGGCGCCCGCGCGTACGACAGCATGTAGACCCAGAGCTGGTCCAGACCATTCCATCCCCGTAAAGGCTTCTGGGTCAGCGACATCGCGAGCATGAATACCGCGCCTCGGCCGCGTTTCCCCACCACCACGAGCGGCTGGCTCTCGTCGGCGACGGCCACCGTCCCGTCGGTCACCTTCAAGTTGCCGACCAGCCAGGGGCCGGTCGTTCCGGAGGAAACGCCCAGGTAGCTACTCAGGCTGTCCAAGGAGTGGATCGGCGCGGTGCCGTCGAGCTTGGCGGGAAGGAGGCCGGCCGGGAGTCCGTTGACGGTGCTCGATCCGGTTGGACCGGTGCCGACGGTGAGAATGCCGCCGTCGTCGACCCAGGACGTCAACGCGCTCTGCTGAAGCGCGGTCATCTCCCGGGTGGAGTAGTCGCTGATGATCAAGCAGTCAAGGCCACTCAGGACCTGGGGGTTGGTCGGGAGGTCCGGCAGGTCGAGCTGGACCACGTGCGGCTGACGCTGACCATCGACCAGCGTCAATCCGTCGAGGGAATCGAACGCGGACTGATCGGACGACAGCACGCCGCAGAACAACTGCGCCGGATCAACCCGCTGCAACGGAACGTCTTGCTGAACCAGCGTCTGGCCGTTGGCAACCAGGCGCACTTGCAAACGATCGAAGAAAGGAGGGACGTAGACCGCCGTCGAAAAGCGCTTGCTGGAGTGCTGGGGAATCGTCACCGGTACCGAGTAGTCGAGGACCTGGCCGCGGGCGAAGCCTCCCTGGGTCGAGGGACGACTGGCGACCGAGATCTCGACGTTTCCGGAAAGGTTCGGCCCGGCGTTCGTCAGATCGACGTCGACTGGGGCCCAGCTTCCCGGGCGGACCATTCCGTCGAAACCAGGCCGCACTGTTATCTGGAGCGCCGGGCTTGCCGCCGCCGGGAAAATCGGCGCTACCAGCGCCAGCGCGATGAGAACCGCGAGGAGCTTTCTCATGGGCCTGGCCTCTCCGCCACGCGAGGAGACGAACGGTAGTCACTATTCTACGTAAAACCAGGCGCTGGCACAATCATATTCTTATGGTGAATTCGTCTGACTTCGTGAAATAAGTGCTAAATTTCTAGGGGGCCAGTGGCCGTCGCGACGTACAATGCCGGGGGGTCGGCGCCGCGTCGAGGCGGGCGGGGTGGTCCGGCACCGATTCGGGACGCGGGGTGCCCTGATTTTGCGGTGTTCACCACGCTGGGAGGAGAAAGGTTCGTGAACGCGAAGCAGCTGGCCGGCGAGAAGGCGGCCAAGTTCGTCACAGATGGGATGACGGTGGGTCTCGGAACCGGTTCGACGGTGTACTACACGATCCAGCGACTGGGCGAGATGGTGCGAGAGGGTCTGCGGATCCGGGGCATTCCGACGTCACGGCGAACCGAGCAGCAGGCGCGAGAGGTGGGGATTCCGCTGATCAGCTTCGCCGAGGTAAGCGAGCTGGACCTGACGATCGACGGCGCCGACGAGGTCAGCTCCGAGCTGGACCTGATCAAAGGCGGCGGCGGCGCTCTGCTCCGCGAGAAGCTCGTCGCCGCGGCGTCGCGCCGACTGATCGTGGTGGCGGATAGCTCGAAGCGGGTCGCGACCCTCGGTCGGTTTCCGCTGCCGGTCGAGGTCGTGCCGTTTGCCTGGGAGGTCACGGCGCGGCGGGTGGCCGACGTCGGCTGCGTCCCGACCCGGCGCTCCGTCGACGGCGAGCCTTTCGTCAGCGATAACGGAAACTACATTCTGGACTGCGCCTTCGGCAGCATTCCGGATCCGGCCGACCGCCACCGGGCGCTCAAGCTGCTGCCCGGGGTCGTGGAGACCGGGCTCTTCGTCGGCATGGCCGAAACCGTCGTCATCGGCAGCGAGAGCGGCGTCTCCCTGTTGCGGCGGTAACTACGAATCAGCACCGGGAACGTGGTGGACGGAGAAACCCGTGGCAACGAGACAGCGGCCGGCTGTAATCCCGAAAAACGACCGTGGCTGCCGAACTGCCGCTGCCCGCGCCCGGGTCGCGTACGTTGGCGCGTGAAGATCCTCGAGTGGCTGAACCCGAGGCCTGAGCATACCCTCGACGACAAACTGTCGTTGTCAAGGACGGGAGATCCCCAGGCAATTGTCGAAAGCGATACGCGGCCAGCCGGAGCGCTACCGCGTCGCGGGTATGGACCACGCGCCAAGTTGAGGATACGTCGAACGCTGGATTCGCACACCGTCAGTTCTGACAGTTTTTGACCTGTCAAAAATAACAGGTACCGGCCGCCGTCAGTAGATCCAGCCCTTTTCCCGGGCCCGGCGAACCATCTCCACCCGGTTGCTCGCGCCGAGCTTGGTAAAGAGGTTGGCCACGTGAAAGTGAACGGTGCGCTCGCTGATCGCCAGCTGCTCGGCCACGTCGTGGTCGCGCTTGCCCTCGGCGACCAGCCGAAGAACTTCGAGCTCCCGCGGGGTCGGGTCGCCACGCGGGACCGCAGCGTTGCGAACGAGCTGCTGGGCGATGCTCGGCTCGATGTAGCTCTCGCCTCGGTAGACGGTGCGCAGCGCGTTGGTCAACGCGCTGAAGGCCGCGGTTTTGTACAGGAATCCGCCGACGCCGAGACGAAGCAGCTCCATGGCCGACCGTTCGTCCTCGTCGTGGCCGGTGAACACCGCGATGCGGGTATCCGGTACCGATTGGCGGATCTCCCTGGTCACGGCGATGCCGTCGAGCATCGGCATGCGCACGTCCAGGAGCACGATGTCGGGCTTCAGCTCCTCCGCGAGGCGAACGGTCTGCACGCCATCGTTCGCTTCGCCGACGACCTCGAAGTCTCCCTGGTACTCGAGGAACACGCGGATTCCCGAGCGCGTCATCGGGTGATCGTCGGCAAGAAGAACGCGGATCTTGTCCATCGCTCAGTCCGTGCCTCTTTGGCGTCGTCCCATCATCTCTCCGTAATGATAGCGCGCCCGGAGGCCGGTTGCCGACGGGGGAGCGACCGACGGTTTTCGACGCGCCAGAAAGATTAAATCCAATTCTCGGTTGTATCTTATCTTATCGCCGCCCCGGTCGGCCAACGTGACGGAGACGGCGGGAGACCCCGGTAGCCATCCGGGAACATCCTGGTTGACAAACCCGTCCTGGCCGATAGAATCCCGCTATCGCCCGAATGAAACCGGTCAGCCCTGGCCGGCGCGAAGGAGCGCCCGATGAAGTGCCTGTTCGTCATCCTCGATACCCTGCGCAGCGACTACCTCGAGCCGTACGGCAGCGAATGGGTCAAAACGCCGAACCTGTCGCGACTCGCGGAGCGCTCGATCGTCTGCGACAACCACTGGGTCGGCTCGCTTCCCTGTATGCCCGCCCGGCGCGAGTTCATGACCGGTCGCCACAATTTCCTCGAGCGAGGCTGGGGCCCGCTCGAGCCGTTCGACGACGTGCTCCCCCACCTGCTGCGCCAGGCCGAGCCGAAGATCTTCTCGCACCTGATCACCGATCATTACCACTACTTCTACCTCGGCGGCGAGGGACACAACAACAGCTTCAACACCTGGCAGTACGAGCGCGGTCAGGAGAACGACTTCTGGGTTAGTCGGGTGGACCTGCCGGCGCTTCCCGAAGGCCTCGGCCAGCTCAAGGGCCGCCCGCAGAACGCGCTCAACCGACTGGCCCAGCGCGAGGAGCACGAGTTCTCCGGGCCTCGCTGCATCCAGCACGCCGTTCGCTGGCTCGACGACAACCAGGGCAGCGACAACTGGTTCCTCCAGCTCGAGTTATTCGACCCTCACGAGCCCTTCTACGTCGTTCAGAAGTACCTCGACCTGTACGACGACAAATGGGACGGTCCGACCTACGACTGGCCAACCTACGGCGTGGTCGAGGACCAGCCCGAGGCGATCGAGCACATTCGAAAGTGCTACGCCGCGCTTGTGACGATGACCGATCACTGGCTGGGCAAGCTCTGGGACAAGCTCGACGAGCAGGATCTCTGGAAGGATACCCTCGTCGTGCTCACGACCGACCACGGCACCATGCTCGGCGAGCATCAGTACTGGATGAAGAACATGATGCCGGTCTACAACGAGATCGCTCGGATCCCGTTGATCGTGCATCTACCGGGCTCGCGACGGGCCGGTGGCCGGGTCGCGGCGCTCACCCAGACCACCGACGTGATGCCCACCTTCCTCGACTATTTCGGCGCGCCGGCCCCGCCGCACCTTCACGGCACCTCGCTTCGTTCGTCCTGGGAAACCGATCAGCGCGTCCACGACTCGCTCATCTATGGCTACTTCGGCATGGCGCTCAATCTGACCGACGGCCGTTACACCTATTTCCGAAACCCGGTGCAAGAAGAATCCATCGTCCACGCCTACACCGCCATGCCCACCCAATTTCACGGATTCATGCCGCGCGAGCAGCTCGCGGATGCCGAGATGGGCCGATTCCTCTGCCACACCTACAACATTCCGGTCTACAAGGTGCCGACCAGGGCGAAAGGGCCGCACCGTCATGGCGGCAACACCGGTCCGAACGGCGAGTACGTTCCCTTTCACGAGCTGTTCGACGTGGTGGCGGATCCCCGGCAGGAGCACGCGCTGAGCGATCCGTCACTCGAAAGCCAGCTCTGCGACCTGCTGCGCGGCCATCTCGAGCGGGTGAAGGCGCCGGCGGAGCACCACGAGCGGCTGGGGCTGTAACGGGGGTTCGATGAGCGCGTCCGCGAGTAAGACGATCGTTTACGCGCGGCTGGTCGTCGACGGCACCGGCCGTCCGCCGATCGAAAACGGCGCGGTGCGGATCGAGGGAACGAAAATAGCGGCCGTCGGACCGGCCGCGGCGCTGGCGCCCGCCCCCGGCGAGGTCGTCACCGAGATCGACCTTCGCCCGCACACGGTCATCCCCGGGTTGATCGACGTCCACACCCACCTCGGGCTCGCCGGCGACGGCCGTGGCTACGAGGACATGGCGCTCGACTCGGACGAGATGATGGTCCTGGCGGGCGTGATGAACCTCCAAAAGCACCTGCGGGCGGGTGTCACGACCGTTCGCGACAACGGCGAGCGCAACCGGGTCGGGTTCGCGCTGCGCGAGGGGATCGAGCGCGGGTACGTGGTCGGGCCGCGGCTGCTGGCCTGCGGCCGGCCGATCACCTGCACCGGCGGGCACTTCCACTGGTGCAACGAGGTTGCCGACGGAGCGGACGAGATTCGGAGGTCGGTGCGGCGCCTCGTCCACGAGGGGGCCGACCACATCAAGATCATGGCGTCGGGCGGGGGAACCCGGGGGACGGTGCCCGGGCGGCCGTCCTATTCCGTGGAAGAGCTCCACGCCGCCTCTCACGAGGCGCACACCCTCGGACGGCTGACGGTGGCCCACTGTCGGGCCAAAGAGTCGATGGTGCGGGCGGTCCACGCCGGCCTCGACCTGATCGAGCACGCCGAGTTCCTGGATCCCGACGGCGTGATGCGCTACGATCCGAAGATCGCGGAGATGATGCAGGAAGCCGGCGTCTACGTGAGCCCGACCCTCCAGGCCTTCGGCTACCCGACGATTCTCCGCCTGCGCCGAAAGCGCGATCGGGTCGACCTGACCCCGGCCGAGGCGGATCTGCTGGCGCGGTGCGAGGCGCGGCTCGAGACGCACCTCGACCACTTCCGCCGCATGCTCGACGCTGGTCTGCGCGAGCGCATGGTGACCGGCTCGGACTCCGGCTGCGGCGAGCTGGCTTTCGGCCACCTCGACTACGACATCCAGCTGTTCGCTCAGGGCGGGCTGACCCCGACCGAGACGCTCCATGCCGCGACCCGCGTCGCCGCGGAGGCGATCGGCCTTGGCGACACCCTCGGGACGCTGGCGCCCGGAAAGGAAGCCGACCTGGCGATCGTCGACGGCGATCCCACCCGCGACGTCGGCGCGTTGAGCCGGGTTGTCGCGGTGTTCAAAGCCGGCCAGCGCGTGGACTGACGACCGATCGGTCGACGGCGGCGCCCGGGAGTCTTCTTCGGCCCGGATGTTAGAATCAGACGAGCGCGTTTACCGAGGAGGGGTACGATGGCGTCCGAGCCTGAGCGAGTGATCCTGACCTACGAAGATCTCGTCGAGATTCCCAA
>JAJPKB010000441.1 GCA_021323915.1 Chloroflexota bacterium
CGGGCCTTCGCCCGCCAGCTCTGGAAGGACCCCGCCGTCGGGGTCGCGATGGCCTCCACCCCCCTCATCGTCGAGAACGACACCGGCGTCCCCGGCGTAGCCGGACGGGTGAGCAACGCGCTGCTCCAGATGGGCTATCAGGTCGAAGATCCGATCTCCGGACCGGTCCGTGCCCATTCGGACGTGATCAACCATACCGGGGGAAACGCTTCCGCCCTCGTCGGCCAGCTCGGAAAGGATCTTGGCATCAACGACCTGACGGTGAACGACTCGCCATCGGCGGACGGAACGAGCGAGCTAGTCTTGCAGCTCGGAGCGGATGAGGCGAATCTGACGATCAACGTGCCGCGCGACCAGACCGCTCCGACGAGCGACGTCGGCGTGGTCAAGTTCGGCGTCTGGCCGTACGTGCCCGCTGCCCCGACCGCGGCCGCCACGTCACGCCCGGAGCCCTCGCGCGTGACGGCGACTCCCACCCCGGCCCGCGATCTGGAGCGCGCTACGCCGACGCCGGTTCCGAAGGGCACCGGGAACGTCGTCGTCCCCAGCCTGATCGGTCTGGGTGAAGCCGAGGCCCAGCAGGTCATCCAAATGGATGGCCTGGCGACGTCCGCGATCAATTACCAGACTATCGCCGACGTCGCGGACCACCGCTATTTCCTGTCGATCGCTCCGGGACACGTACTGAGTCAGTATCCGCGTCCGGGCCTGGCGGTGCCGCGCGGCACGACCGTGCTCCTGGCGGTGCGAAAGCAGTAGTAACGATCGAGGGATGGATCACACGCGACAGTCATCGTCGCAGCAGTCATGGCCGGTCCATGCCTCGCGCCCCTCACGGGTGAGAAAATAGACGATGCCTAGCGCCGCCAGGGGATCCGCCCACCACCACCCCAGGACGGCGTTGAGGACGAGGCCGCCGAGCAGCGCCGCCGCCATGTACGCGCAGGTGACGCTACAGGCGGCGTCGCCACACAGCGCCGGTGAGTCGATTGATTGGGCAACGGCGCGCTTTGCTCGGGCGAGTAGGGGCATTCCGATGAGCGCCACGACGGCCAGGCCGATGCCGATCAAGCTGGGCTCAGGCTCGATGCGCAGCACGATCGTGGCGATCGACTGGGCGACCACGTAAGCCGCCAGGAAAAACAGCGCGGCTCCGACGATTCGCCCTGCCGTTCGCTCGGTTTTCTCGACGTCGTCGTCGGACCGGTCCCAGAATTCCGCTCGAAGCCGCCAGACGAGCACCCCGGCCGATCCCAGCTCGATCAGGCTGTCGACACCGAACGCCAGCGCCGCTCCACTTCGCGCGCTGAGGCCGACGCCAATGGCGACCGCGGCCTCGATCACCATCCAGACGATGCTAATCGCTTCGACGGTCAGTCCCTGCCGAAGCGCTCCCGCTCGATGCTCGCGGTGGGTCTCCACGGCGTTCTCCTCACGGCTCCCAGGATGGTCGAGCTGCCTTTCTTGATCCGATCTAGCAACGCGCCCGAAGAAAAAGGCACGTCGCGGTTCATGGTATCGCTACACCCGAGAAGATTGTACACCCTTGATTTGGCGGACAGTATAGCCGTTGGAGCGGCCAAATCGGACCGGAGTGACAGTTGCTTTTCGCGGGATCGTGTGATAAGAATTAGACGAGACTAAAACTCAGATTGGGTGGCCGATGAAAGCCGACCACGATGGATCTGGCCTGGAGGACGATGTGGCCCGCCCCTTTGAAGCCGCCGAGCCTGGCACACCATCCCACCCCGATCTTCAGATCGCCGCCCGCGAGGCGATTCAGGGAAAGCGTCGCGGAATCCAGGCGCTTTTCCCGTTCCTGGGGCCGGCTTTCATCGCCGCGGTCGCCTACATCGATCCCGGGAACTTCGCGACCAACATCCAGGCCGGCGCGCACTTCGGCTACACTCTTCTCTGGGTCATCGTGATGGCGAACCTGATGGCTATGCTGCTCCAGTCCATGTCCGCGAAGCTTGGCATCGCCACCGGTCGCAATCTCGCCGAGATGTGCCGCGATCGTCTCCCGAAGCCGGTGTGTTACTTTTTCTGGGCGACGCAAGAGGTTGCCGCGATGGCGACCGACCTTGCCGAGTTTCTGGGCGCGGCGATCGGGCTCAATCTGCTCTTCGGGATCTCGATGTTCGAGGCCGCGTTGGTGACCGGCGCGCTGGTCTTCGTGATCCTCGCCTGGCAGGGCACCGGTTTCCGCCAGCTGGAGGCGTTCATCGGCGCGATGGTGGGAACGATCGCCGTGTGCTACGTCATCGAGACGGTCCTTGCCCAGCCTGATTGGGGACAGGTGCTGTTCCACAGCGTCGTCCCGAGCCTTCCCGGCAACGACGCGGTCCTTCTGGCGGTGGGGATCATCGGCGCGACGGTGATGCCACACGTGATCTACCTCCACTCCGGACTCACCCAGAATCGAATCATCCCGCAGAGCGAGGAAGAGAAGCGCCGCATCTTCGGGTTCGAAAAGGTCGACGTGGTGATCGCGATGGGAATCGCCGGCCTGGTGAACATGGCGATGCTGTTCATGGCGGCGAAGGTCTTTCACTTCACCGGTCACGCCGACATCGCCGACATCACCACCGCCTATCAGACACTCGTGCCGCTTCTCGGTGGAACGGCCGCGCTTGTCTTCGGGATTTCGCTCCTTGCCTCGGGAATCTCGAGCTCGTACGTGGGGACGATGGCCGGCCAGGTCGTCATGCAGGGATTCATCAACTTTCACATCCCGGTCTGGCTACGTCGCACCCTGACGATGGTGCCGGCGCTGACCGCGATCATCATCGGGCTTGATCCTACTCAGACGCTGGTGGTGAGCCAGGTGGTGTTGAGCTTCGCGTTGCCGATTCCGGTCATCACGCTCATCATGTTTACGCGAGACCGACGGATCATGGGGAGCTTAGCGAATCGACCTTTGACCAACCTGCTTGGCAGCGCGTGCGCCCTGGCGATCCTGCTCCTGAACGTCGTTCTTCTTTTCGAGACGTTCGGCGGGAAGCTCCCGGTGATCGGATGAACGATGAAGAAAGCCATACGAAGAGGAGGCACCCACGTCAGTTCCTGATCGACGAGACCGCTCGCGGCGGTCCCCGGATGGCTCGACGGACCTCCGTTCGCGGAGTCCGTTTCGGCGCCTGCTGGTCCCGCTGGATGGCTCCCGGATGGCCGAGTCCGCGCTTCCGATCGCGACGGCCATTGCCCATGCATGCGGCGCTTCGATCACCCTGCTTCACCTCGTGGAGCGGGGCGCGCCCGGTCAGGTGCACGGCGAGCGACACCTGACCGGAGCAGGCGAGGCGGACGTCTATCTTTCCGACGCCGCGCGCCGGCTTGCCGCCGAGGGACGGAACGTCGACACTCACACCCACCAGGTTCCGGTCGGCAACGTCGCGGAGAGCATCGCGAGCCACGCCGAGGAGCACGGAACGGATCTGATCGTCATGTCTACCCACGGTGCGGGGGGAATGCGGGACGTCATCTGGGGCTCGATCGCCCAGCAGGTACTTCAGC
>JAJPKB010000160.1 GCA_021323915.1 Chloroflexota bacterium
CGGCATTCAGCTAACGACCAACGGATTACTCGCCTGGACCAAGTGGAGAAGTCGGTCATCGAGCCGGTCTTGATCGCCTGGCGGTGACGAGCGCCGCAGGCCCGAGCACCGGCCGCGAGCGGCGGACGAGACGGGCAGGCTTTTCCCTCTCCCAAAGGGAGAGGGCGAGGGTGAGGGTCTGGTTCTGGCCGCCATTTCGCGCGTTCCGGACCCTCACCCCAACCCTCTCCCAAGGGCAGAGGGGGCTGGTATTTAGACTGCCATACGACTTCGCTCGACGCTTCAGGCCGCGCCCGGTCGCAGGTAGCGCTCGAACCATTCGAGAATGAAGCGAAAGCGCTCGAGGCGGTGGCGCGGTCTCCCCGAGCGGGAAAGCTCGTGGTTCTCGTCCGGGAAGCGAACGAGCATCGTCTCCTTTCCCTGGGCTTTCAACGCGGCGAAGAGCTGCTCGCCCTGCTCGATCGGGCAGCGCAGGTCATCCTCGGAGTGGATGATCAGCAGCGGCGTGCTGACGTTCTCGGCGTAGGTGAGCGGCGAGCGCTCGACGTACCACTGACGATTGGTCCAGGGAAGATGTCCGGTCTGGGCTCGGGCGAACGAGGGCCCGATGTCGCTCGTGCCGAAGAACGAGTACAGGTTGTTGACCGCGCGCTCGGAGCACGCCGCCCGGAAGCGCCCGGTGTGGCCGACGATCCAGCTGGTCATGAAGCCGCCGTAGCTGCCGCCCATCACCCCGAGGCGCTCCGGATCGACGAAGTCGCAGCGACGCAGCGCCTCTTCCAGCCCGGCCATCACGTCCAGGTAATCGCCGCCTCCCCAGTCTCCGACGACGGCGCGGGTGAAGGCTTCGCCGTATCCCTGGCTGCCGCGCGGATTGGTGTAGATCACGGCGTAGCCGGCGCCGGCGTACACCTGAAACTCGTCGAAGAAACGGTTTCCGTACGACGACATCGGACCGCCGTGGACGTTCAGGAGGGCGGGATAGCGGCGTCCCGCTTTGTAGCCGAACGGCTTCATCACCCAGCAGTCGAGATCGAGACCGTCGCGACGATAGCTCAGGTGCTCGGGCCGCGACAGCGCCGTCGCCGCTTTCCACTCGCCGTTCAGATCGGTCAGCTGGCGCTCGCCCGAGCCATCGGCACGGCAGACGAAGACCTCGCCCGGCGAGACCGGATCGGTGGCGACGTAGGCGATCAGCTCCCCGTCGGCCGAGACCGACGGCTCGGTACACTGCCGCGCGACGGACACGACTTCCCGGGGCGGCTCCGCGCCGTCGCGGCGAACCCGATAGAGCGACACGTTGCCGTGATCGTCGATCGGGAAGATCAGCCAGTCGGTGTTCCCGGCGCGGACCGGCGCTCCGATGCTCCGATCGAGGGCATCGGTCAGGCACGCCGCCGCGCCGCCTTCCACGGACACGACGAACAACCGGTCGTTGCGACCTGCCTCGTTGACAAACCGGTTGCCAACGTAGGTCAACGTTCGACCGTCGGGCGCGAACGAGGGCGAGTCGCACGGTCCGGCCCCGTCGGTGACCCGGCGCGGCGCGCCGCCGGACGCCGCGACGATCCAGACGTCGCGCACGTTGTCCCGGTCGCGCTGCTCGTGGCGGGCCGAGGCGAAGGTGATCGAGCCGCCGTCGGGCGACCAGGACGGCTCGCCGTCGGAAAAGTCGCCGTCGGTGACCTGGACCGGCTCTCCGCCGGTCAGGGGAACGACGAAGACGTGGGGATGGCGGTCGTGGACGAAGCCCTCGCCGTTGTACTTGTGCTTGAGGGTCGAGATGACCCGCGCCGGCTTCGAGCGCGCCTTCTCCTCTTCGTCGTCCGGCTCCTGCCAGCCTCCGACGTTCGAGAGAAAGGCGATGCGCGTCCCATCCGGCGACCAGGCCGGCGCGCTTACCCCCGCCTTCAGATCGGTGAGGCGCGTCGCCTCGCCGCCCGACGTCGGCATGACGTAGAGCTGCGCCTTCTTTTTCGGCTCGCGCTCCGAGACGAAGGCGAGCCAGCGGCCGTCCGGCGACCACCGAGGATAGCGATCGCGCTTCGGGCCGGCGGTGAACTGGCGCGGCGCGCCGCCCTCGACATCGACGATCCAGACGTTGGAGAGGTACTCGTCCTTCGCTTGAGACAGCGTCGTGACCAGGAAGGCGACGCGTCGACCGTCCGGTGAGATGCGCGGATCGGAGATCCAGCGGATTCGGGTGATATCCTCGGGCCGCATCGGCCTGCTAACTTCGCTACTCAACGCCTGGCTCCTCGTGAACGTGGGTTAATCTGCGAGCGTGGGTTTCTATTATAATGGCGTATCAGGTGCGCCGACACGCGGGGTACAACGTGGCTTCGTCGGGGGGACGTCCTCGGAGCGCGAGCGTCTCGCCCGCCGGTGCCCGACCATTCCGCGCTTCCGCGTGGTACGCGACGCGCGGCACCGAGACGTCTGACCGCGGTGAGCCGAAAGATGACGAGCACGCGATTGCCCGGGCTGGTAGCCTTCGTTCTGCTCGCGCTGGTCCTCGTGGGGTGCGGGAGCCCTTCTCCCGCGGCCAACGTTTCCGTGACGACGCCGGCGGCTCCCACGCCGGCCATTCCGACCCCGTCGACCAATCAGGTGGTCATCTGGGGCGAAGTTCCCGCCCCTCCCTCGTGCTCCTGCGACCACCCGGATTACCTGGGGCGGGTGGATCGAGGGCTGGCCGAGGTGCACCTGGATCAGGGGTTTACCCAGCAGAAGGTGAGCGGACAGTGGCAGTTGTTTACCGTGGCCTTCGATCCTCGGACGGTCTCAACCCAGCAGGTGGTGAAGATCATCAAGGAACGGGGCGGCACGATCGTCTCGGTTTCCGGCGGACCGAGCGCCAACTGACCGACTGCTTCATCCCGATCAGATCCGCCCGGCAGATCCAGGAAGGAACGCCATGCTGAGCGCCACCGCGTTGGAGTATCTCGAAGCGATCTACAACATCACCGTCGAAGGCGACGCGGTCGTCCACGCGCGACTGGCCGAGAAGTTCAAAGTCTCGGCCCCGAGCGTCACCGAAATGCTTCACCGTCTCGAGCGGGACGGGTACCTGGTCGTGGACCGGTCGGTCGGGGCACATTTGACGGAGAAGGGAACCGCCGCGGCCGAGGACAGCCTGCGCCGTCATCGCCTGGCCGAGCGGTTCCTGATGGACGTGCTCAAAATGAACTGGATCGCCGCCCACGAGGAGGCGCACGCCCTGCAAAAGTCGCTCACCCCGGGGATCGAAGCCCAGATGGTCGCGCTCCTCGGGAATCCGACGACCTGTCCGCACGGCAACCCGATCCCCGGCAGCGCGCCCAGCACCCACGATTTCATCCGGCGGCACCGGGCCATGCGCCTGGGTCAGGCGCCGGTCGACACCCCGCTGCGGGTGCTCTGCATCTCCGAGGTTGTCGAGGACGAGACCGCGCTGCTCAAGCAGGTCGGGGAGGCCGGTATTCGGCCGGGCGCCGACGTCGTCGTCTCGCCGCTCGGCCCGGACGACGGGAGCGTCGCGGTGGCCGTCGCCGGGGAGACGGTGAGTCTCAGCCACGCCGTGGCGGACAAGATCTGGGTTTTCATTCCGGGGTCCAGCTAATAGCGCCGGCCGCGCTGGCGGGCGAGGTCGAACTTCGCGGTGCTGGCAATCGCCATCACCGCCATGACCCCGGCCTGGACCGGATCGGACACCACCAGGTCCGCCGCGTCGGGGACGCTGCCGGCCATGTTCAGGGAGATGACCAGAATTCCCTGCTCACGCACCTCGCGCACCGCCGTGGCGATGTCGCCGCCCATCAGGGCGCCGGCCATGACCAGGATCCGGGCACGTGGCAGCCGGGCGACCGCGCGCACTGCCGCCGCCAGGTTCGCCTCGCTCACCATCGGCAGGGTATCCACCGAGATCCGCTCGCCGCGGATATTGTGTCGGTCGGCCTCGCTGATCGCGCCCAGGGCGACCTGTCCCACCTGGGCGCCGCCCCCGATCCCAATCACCCGCTTGCCGTAGATCTTGGCGAAGGTCGGCGTTTCCTCGACGCTCTCGACGACCTCCAGGGCGGACAGATCCGCGAGCAGCGCGGCGCGATCGGCGACCTTCTCCAGCTCGAGGTAGATCCTGGCGTGGCCGTCCGACTCCGGCGAGACGTCGGCGTAGCCGATGTTGGCGCGGTGCTCCCAGATGACACGGGTGATTTGATACAGCGATCCCGGCTGGTCGCGCGTCGTGACCTGAACCGCCAGCTCGTCGGGCGTCGTGGCTCCCCTCCTGGCTCGTCGGCCTATTCTTCCGGACCGTGATCGTAGTATAGAATCTACCCGCGTTTTCGGAAAGGCTATTCTTCCCTCGCGAGAGACCACGGAGGATGGGCATGCGCTATGTGACCTTTGGACGAACCGGATTTCAGGTCTCGACCGTCTCGATGGGCTGCAACCGGCTGGGCGATCCGGGCTCGGACCCGGCGCAGTGGCCGCCGGTCGTGCGCCGGGCGCTCGACCTGGGCGTCAACTTCTTCGATACGTCGAACAGCTACAACCAGGGACGGAGCGAGGCTGTCGTCGGCGAGGTGACCGCCGCGCATCCCGGGCGCACGGTCATCTGCACCAAGGTCGGGGTGCCGGTCGAGACAAACGACTTTGCCAATCGCGAGTTCTCGGCGAAGACGGTCCTGTCCGAGGTCGAGAACAGCCTCCGTCGCCTCCGTCGCGACGCCATCGACGTGTATCTGCTGCACAGCCCGTCGGTGCAACAGCTCGAGACCCACGACTGGGCGACGGCGATCGATCGGTTGAAGTC
>JAJPKB010000184.1 GCA_021323915.1 Chloroflexota bacterium
GCGGGCGTGCCTCACTCGATAGCCGCCTCCGGAGCACCAGGCGGCGTCTTCACCGGCCGCGTTCGGCGCGCGATGAAAGTATCACCCGTGAACCTAAACGCCACCTAAACCCGGCTTGAAGTTTCCGCCGCCGATCGAGCGTTGACAAAAGCGCCACCACGCGTCGGGGGCCATTTCCCGTGGATTACTTCCGAGCCGGGACGGCCGCCGGGCTGGGTAGCTTGTAAAGCTCACGCGCCGTCTCGGCGAAGATGCGCCGCTTCAGGTCATCGGGCACGAACCGGAAGGCCCAGAATGGATCGTCGAAGTCCCAGTGGGGATAGTCGCTCGAGTACATGACCGTTCGACCGGCGTCGACCATCTCGAAGATCTGGAGCAGGTGCTCCGGATTGGCCGGCTCCTCGATTGGCTGAGTCGTCAGCCGGACGTGCTCTTTGATGTACTCGCTCGGCAGGCGGGTCAGCCAGGGGACCTCGGACCGCAGGGCCTTGTAGTTCTTGTCCAGCCGCCACATCAGGTGCGGAAGCCAGCCAATGCCCCCTTCGACCAGGACGAGCATCAGCTTCGGGAACTGGACGAACACTCCCTCGCAGACCATGCTGACCGTCTGCGCCATAAAGTTCTGCGATAGATCGGTGTGCCACTCGAGGTAGGTGCTCGGATAGCCGGCGGCCGTCGGCGGGTTGGCGATGCCAGATCCCTCGGTCCCCGGGTGGATCGCGACCGGCAGGCCGTGCCGCTCGGCGGCCTCGTAAATCGGCCAGTACTGGCGCTGGCCGAGCGGCACCCGCGTCGCGCCGGACATCATCACCTCGACGATGCGCGGGTGGTCGCCGATGCGGTCGATCTCCTTCGCCGCCTGCCGGGGATCCTGGGTCGCGATGATCATTGCACCAAGGAAGCGGGGGTCGGCCTCGAGCCAGGTGGCGATCAGGTGGTCATTGTAGGCGCTAGCCAGCGCTGCCGCGTAGTCCGGATCGGTCATGGTCGAGACGCGCAGGATGTCGGATCCGGTCAGAATCGCGTACTCGATCCCGTAGGCGTCAAGAAGCTGGACACCGGTCAGCTCGGGGCTCGATCCCTCCGGACTGCCATCGTCGGGCCGGGCATCGCGCCGCATCACTCCAACCGGGCTGAAGTAACCGGATGGAACTCCACCGTAGCTAGTTGCGGTCACCCGGGGCTTCCAGACGTCGGCGAGGTAGGGAAGCAGGTCGAGATACGAGCGAAAGGCGTTGTGAACGTCGCAGTCGACGATTTCGATGCGTCGGGAAGCGGCTTTGGTCTCCACGGGTCCTCCCTCACGTTTGGTCGGCGAGGCGAATCGGACAACCTCACCGCTCGCCGGCCGGCGCTGATCAACGACCAGCCAGACCGGTCAGCTGGATGCCCTCGATGAAGAAACGCTGGAAACTGAAGAACAGGATCAGCATCGGGGCGATCATCAGCATCGACGCGGCCATAAGCCAGGCCCATTGGGTTCCGTATAGCGTCTGGTAGTTTTGCAGCCCGAGCGCCAGGGTAAACCTGGCCGGACTGTTGAGGTAGATCAGTGGACTGAGAAAGTCGTTCCAGTTGTTGACGGCGGTGAGGATCACCACCGTCGCGAGCGCCGGGACCGAGAGCGGCATCAGCAATTGGGCGTAAATGCGAAAGTTGCTCGCGCCGTCGATCCGCGCGGCCTCGTCAAGCTCGTAGGGCAGCGTCATGAAGAACTGCCGGATGAGAAAGATGTTGAACGCACCGCCGCCGAACCAGAATGGCACGGTCAGGGGCAGGAACGTGTTGATCCAGTGGAGCTTGCTGAAGAGGATGTACTTGGGAACGAGCGTGACGACGTCGGGCAGCATCATCGTCGAGAGCAGCAGGATGAACAGGACGTCGCGTCCCGGAAACCGAATCCGGGCGAAGCCGAACGCGGCCAGCGACGCGGTGATCACCGCGCCGAGGGTGGCCGCGACGGTGATCGTGAGCGTGTTCCGTAGGTAGAGGCCAAAGGGCTCCTGAGCGAGCGCATCGACGTAGTTGCGCCAGAAGATCGGCTCGGGGATCCACCGCGGCGGATAGGTGAACTCGGTTCCGGGCTGCTTCAGTGAGGTGCTGACGAGCCAGAGCAGCGGGAAGACCAACAGGGCGGCGGTCGCGCTGAGCGGGAGATACCAGGCTTTCATCGTGGGACGTCGGCTTCGTAGAAAACCCAGCGTCGCGAGGCGCGAAACTGGAGCAGGGTAAAGCCCAGGATGATGACGAAGAAGAGCCAGGCCATCGCCGACGCGTACCCCATGTCGAAGCTCTGGAAGGCAACCTGGTAGAGATAGTATACGTAGAAGAGGGTCGCGTTATCCGGGCCGCCGCTGGTCATCACGTAGGCCTGGGTGAACACCTGAAAGGCGCCGATCAGCGCGATGATCAGATTGAAGAAGATCGCCGGCGAGAGCATCGGCAGGGTGACGTGGCGGAAGCGCGACCACCATCCCGCGCCGTCGATCGCGGCCGCGTCGTAGAGATGGACCGGGATGCCCCGCAGACCGGCCAGCAGAATGACCATCTGCGCGCCCATGCCCCACCAACTCATCACGATCAGGGAATCCTTGGCGATGCGCGGATCGCTGAGCCACTGGACCGGTGGCAGTCCGAGGACGGTCAGCAGGTAGTTGGCGAGGCCGAAGTCGGTATTGAAGATCGTCAGCCAGAGGAGCGCGTTCGCCACGACCGGCGTCAGCGACGGTACGAAGTAGAGCGTTCGATACACCGCGATCCCGCGGAGGTCGACGTTCACCAGCAGCGCCGCGAGCAGCGCGATGAGGAGATGCGTCGGCACGCCGAAGACGACGTAGAAGGCGCTGTTGTAGAGCGAGAGGGCGATCTGTTTGTCGTGCAGCAGCGCGACGAAATTGGCGATGCCGACGAAGCGCGGCGTCGTGATGATCCGCCATTCGGAGAGCGAGATGAACACCGACGCGATCATCGGGCCGGCCGTCCAGAGGATGAAGCCCAGCAGCCACGGCAGGATGAACAGGTAGCCGTCGCGGGCATCACGCAGCCGCTGGGCCGACCAGCGCCGACCGGCGCTGGACGGACGCGGCGCCACGACCACCGCCGACCGCGGGAGCCCGCCCGTCCTGGCCTCGTTACCCATCGCTCGCCGGGGTTCCGGTCAGCCAGCTTGCGGCTTGGCGGCGATGAGCTGATTGACCTTGTCGGCGATGCCGGAGAGCGTCGCCTGAACCGGCTTCTTCTCCGGGCCGTAGACGCCTTCGAGCGCGTTGGCGACGGTCTGGTGAATGCTGATCCAATCCCCGACCACCGGCTCCGGCCGTGCGTAGCTGAGCGCGTCCAGGCCGATCTTGATGTTGGCCGGAGGCTTGCCCGCGTTCTTCGTCAGCGCCTCCTCCGACACCGACTTGAACGTCACCGGCAGGCCGAAGTCGAAGAACGACTGCATGGCGTCCTTCCCGGAGAAATAGGCGACGAGCTTCCAGGCAGCATCCTTATGGGTGCCGGCCGAGGTCATCGCGTGTCCGGCCGAGGCGTTCCGCGTGACCTGCTGGCCATCGTGCGGCAGGTGCTGGATATCCCAGTTGAACTTGGCGTTCGCGAAGAACGAATACACCGAGAACGAGGGGATCATCGCCACCTTGCCAGTGCTGAAGAGCGTCGCCGGATCGTTCTGGGCGCCCTGGGCGCTGGACGGATGGAACCCTTTTTGAACCAGATCGTTGATCCAGGTATAGGCTGTCACCCCCGGCTGCTGATCGAGCGTGTACTTGGTTCGGTCGGCGTTGACGATATCGCCGCCCTCCTGCCATACCCGAATCAGTGAGTAGTAGACGTAGCCGGGCTGGATCCAGCCAGCGGTGCCCCAGACCTTGTCG
This sequence comes from Chloroflexota bacterium, assembly GCA_021323915.1. Taxonomy (GTDB): domain Bacteria; phylum Chloroflexota; class UBA6077; order FW602-bin22; family CADDYW01; genus JAJPKB01. Next base: position 3,876 of record JAJPKB010000184.1, read on the forward strand.
GGTCCGGAGCCCGACGTCAGCTTCTCGAGCGCGCTCAGATAATCGGCCCACTTCCAGGATCCGTCCGGCAGGCTCACCCCGGCCTTCTGGAACAGATCCTTGTTGTAGACGAGAATCGTGCTGGTCGTCTCGCGCGGCATCGCGTTCTGCTTGCCCTGGAACTGAAAGTCCTTGATCGCGGCGGTGTAGTAGTTGTCC
>JAJPKB010000060.1 GCA_021323915.1 Chloroflexota bacterium
ATTCGCGACGAAGGCAGACTTTCCGTCGCTGGAAATGACGATGGCGGTAGGGTCGCGGCCGACGGTGATGTCGCTGACCCGGGACTTGGTAATGAGATCGTACACCGATACGGCGTTGGCGCCAGACGTTCCGTTTACGATAAACGCGTAGCGACCGTCCGGCGTCACGGCCACCGCCCGGGCTGGGAACCCGACATCGATGGTCTCCAGGACGCTGTGCGTAATGGGGTCAACCAACGAGATGCTATTGCCACTGGTGTTTGCAGTCAGCACCGCGGGCACTGCCTGGGAGCCGGCAACCGGGGTTCCGGCCGCGGTGGCGGCGGCGGGCGGCGCGACGGTCGGGGCCGCCGCGGACGTCGGCGGGACCGCACTCGGTCCCGCGGGAGCGCAGGCGGATGAGACGAGGGCCAGGCCGAGCACGCCGGCGACCCCGAGTCGTCTCACCCCTGGCCAAATACGGATGCTCATACGCAGAGAGATCCTCCTGATGCTCTGAATCGCATGCAACGTCGACCGAATTCGCAGGCCGGTGACCCGCTGGCCTTCGTCACGTCGCGGACCCTCTATGAGGCCGGGCCGGCCCGAGCCAGCCTTCAAGAGGCGCGCGCCCCGCTGGGTGCAAGTGCTATGCCACCGGGCGGGGGTTCGCAGGCTGGTGCCTGGCGACCAACGTAGAGGATCACACGAAAGGGAGTCATGGACCGAAAAACCCTGACAATCGATTACAATCTATGTCGCGCATTCTCGATGCGGTGGGGCCGCGTGCTCAGCGTCTGGTTCGCGCACGCCGATCGATAGGCGCTCAGGCCGGTGCGCCGAGAGATTTAGGAGGAAATCCGAATGGCGATTGTCGCGATCCTTGACTGCAACTTTCCCAGCACGGCGATCGAGGAAGGGATTATCTCCCGCGCGGGCGCGGAGCTCCGGAAAGGACAATGCACGACCGAGGCGCAGGTTATCGAATTCGCAAAAGACGTCGACGCGATTATCGTTCAGTATGCGCCCCTGACCGCGCACGTGATGGATTTCCTTCCCCGGTGCCGCTCGATTACCCGCTACGGCATCGGTGTGGACAACGTGGACGTTCCGGCGGCCACCGCGCGAGGAATCTGGGTGACGAACGTGCCGGGTTTTTGCGCCCACGAGGTCGCCGAGCACACCATGGCGTTCGTTCTGACCTTCACTCGTCGCCTTCGCCGGCTGGATAGCTCGGTGCGGGCCGGGCAATGGGAAACGATCACGCTCATGCGTCCGACGCGCCGACTTTCGTCGTTAACGCTCGGGTTGGTTGGGTTCGGTCAAGTTGCGCGCGCGGTCGCCACCTACGCGAACGGCTTTGGCATGCGGGTGATCGCCACCGCCCTGCACACCAGCGCCGAAGCCATGGCGACGAGCGGAGTAACCAAGGTCGGTCTCGACGATCTGCTGGCCGAGTCCGACTTCGTTTCCCTGCACGTTCCGGTCACCGACGAGACCCGTCACTTGATTGACGCGCGTCGACTGGGGCTGATGAAGCCGAGCGCCTATCTGATCAACACCTCGCGCGGCGCCCTGGTCGACGAGGAAGCGCTGATCGATGCGCTGCGGAACGGACGGATCGCCGGGGCCGGGCTGGACGTCCTGGCAAAGGAGCCTCCGGCGCGCGATAATCCTTTGCTCGCGATGGACAACGTGATCGTCACGCCACACGCGTCGTACTATTCGGATGACGCCCTTGCCTTCCTCCAGGCATCGGTGGCAGAAGAAGCCGTACGGGTGCTGGCCGGCGAACGGCCGCGGCATCCGGTCAATCCCGAGGTCATTCCACGCCGGCTGGCGGGAGAGTAGCCTCGCCCGATGCGTGGTATGATGGGGAAAGAAACCATATCTCAAGGTCTACTGCATTGATGGACCATCGTTCGACGAGCGGACGGCCGATCGACGAGACCACCTGGAACGCGTTGCGACGGGTGATCGACGCCGAGGAGGCCATCGATCTACACAGCCATAGCCGTCATTCCGATGGCGTCTGGACGCCCAGCGAGCTTATCGAAGAAGCTCAAACGGTCGGTCTGAAGCTGCTCAGCCTGACCGACCACGACAACGTCGGCGGACAGGATGCGGCCGCGACGGCGGCTGCCGCGGCCGGTATCGTGTTCTTGACCGGCATGGAAGTCAGTCTGACGGTCGAAGGGCGACCGTACCACGTGCTCTGCTACGACTTCGACTGGTCGTCGCCGACCTGGCTCCGGTTCGCCGAAGCGCGGAGCAAGCGCTTCGAAGCAGCTTACCTCAATCAGTTCGATCAGTTGCGCACCCGTGGTTATGACCTGAATCCGGACCTGGCACGGGAGCCGGATGGACGGCTGGCGAACGATCCACTGGCCGTGGCCCTGCACCGGTCTGGCCGGGTGGCGACGATCGAGGAGGCGCGCCAGCGGATCCGCGGACTCTACCTTCGCTGGCCCGCAGAGCTGCTGTACCAGGACGCCCATCAGTTCGGCTCGCTCCTGCGGCCGGGCGAAGCAGTGTTCTCCGTCGCGCATCCGGCCCGCCAGGAGGTGGGAGTGTCGGTGCGCCTGACAGATGATGACCTGGGTCGACTGATGGAGGCGATTCCGTTGGTGGCGCTCGAAGCCCACCATCCGTATCATTCCGCCGCGGACGTGGATCGCTATCGTGCCCTGGCGAAGGAGCGCGGTCTCGCGGTCAGCTGCGGCTCAGACGCACACGGACATCAGATGCGCCGACCGCTTCGCCAGCATCCGTCGAGCATGGCCGACGAGTTCCTGAGCATCATTCGGGACCGCTGGGCCGCCCGAGTGCCTGTCGTGGCCGCGCGGGGCTGATCGAGGTGGGGCGACGCTACCTGTTGGTTTGCCGCGGACCGACCTGCAAATCGCAAGGATCGGTCGAAGTGCGCGAAGCGCTGTGTCGAGCCCTCGAGGCAGCGGGCGAGACCAACGTGGTGGTTTTGCCGTACACCTGCTTCGACCTCTGCGGCCGAGGGCCAAACGCGGTCGCCTACCCGGATGGGCAATGGTTCGAAGCGCTTGATCCGGAAGACGCGCCGGACCTCGTCGAGCACGTCCTCGGTCGACAGCCGGCGCCGCACCTGATCGCTTCCGTGGACGAGCGCCATGCCGAAGAGTGCTACCAGATATTCGACGAGGTGATTCCCGAGCTCGAAGCCGAGGTTGCCCGTGATACGGTGCGCCCACGGCGCGGTTGGCCGGGGGTGCTCCGGACTCTCTTGAGAAAGGGTATCGACGGCGGCGACTGATCGATCAGTCTTCTGGGCCGCGCATCTCGTCGACGACGTCCAGGACGCCCGGTACCCAGCGCGCCAGATCTTCGATCGCCCAGCGCGTCGCCGTGGTGTCGACTTCGCCGCCGATGCGCGCGACACCGTCGTGGACCGACACGCGGACCCGGTCGGCGATCTCGGGACGGAGTGTCGCGTGCCAGCGCGCCTCGATAGCCTGAGCGATCTCGGAATCGGGATGGGGCACGGCGACGACGACGTCGAGGTCGTCGATCACGTCCTTCACCCCTTCCACCGATCGCGCGATCGAAGTGACCATTTGACGGATGGTTGGATTGGGGACCGTTCCACGGAGGTAGACGACGCCGTCCACGGTCTCCACGTCAATCTTCGCCGGATTCGCCGCCGTGTCGAGGACGATCGCGGTGACGACGTCGGCGGTGACATCGGCATCGAAGCGTGGAACGAACGGACGAACCCGGATCCGGTCGACGACCCGCGCGACGCCTCGGGTCCGCTCGGCGATGGCGATCGCCGACGCCCGGGCGGCCGGGTCGGGGACGAGACCGGTCAGGGTCACGACACCGTCCTTCGCGGCGACCTCGATCGTCGAGACAGTGAAGCGGAAGTCCTGCTCGAGGGCCTCGCGGACCATTCGCGCGAGATCGGCATCGCGGGACGGCCGGTTCATCGGTTGGTACGTCGATGAGTTCATCGCGGTTACCTCGCCGTGGTGGGACGCGACCGCGATTGGTGGCAATGGCCGTGCCGGCCGTGGAAGGAACGACGATGATACGACAATTGGCCCGCCGGTTGACCGGGCGTCCGCAGCGCAGGGAGCCGATTCGCCTGATCCTCTGGGGCAAGGCGAATTGCGGCCTGTGCGACCGAGCTCAGGCCATTCTGAACCGGCTCGGTAACGAATATCCGCTGCGGGTCGAGAAGCGTGACATTCTGGCGGATCCGGTCGCCTACGAACGGTTTCGCTACCTGATACCGGTGATCGAGATCGAGGGTGGTGAGCGGCTGGAGGGGAAGATTACCGAGCTGTGGCTTCGTCGGGCGCTCGATCGATTGATGGTCCGGTAATGCCGAGCCGAACGAGCTGGAAACAACGCTGGAGCAACGTCGACCGGCTGGACGATCCCCAGCGGTTCGTTCGCGAGATGGACGCAGCTCGGGGCAGTCGGGCTGACGACGCTTCGTCTTATCCTTTTTTCGGATTTCTGGACGCCCGTGAGGGCAGTCGGGTGCTGGACGTGGGCTGCGGTCTCGGCGGGGCGACCCGCGCCCTGGCGCCCCGGGTGGGAAGGGCCGGCCGGGTGGTCGGAGTCGACAATAGCTTGGCGATGATCGCCGAGGCGCGCCGGCGGACCGCCGGATCGAGTCTCCCGGTCGACTTCCAGGTTGGCGATGCCCGACAGCTACCGTTCGCCGACGATTCGTTCGACGTCGCGTTCAGCGCCGCGACGTTCACCCTGGTCGAGAACCCTCCGCGGGTGCTGGCCGAGATGATTCGCGTCGTCCGCCCCGGCGGGCAGGTGGTCGTCAGCGCGGCCGATTTTGGATCCTGGATCTTCGACGCGTCGGATCAAGATCTCACTCGGCGGATCATGACCTTCGCTTGCGAAGAAGAGACAAACGGCGCGATCGCTCGCCAGCTTCGCCGCCTCTTCGTCGAGAACGGGCTGGACGAGGTTCGGATGGCGCTCCGGGCGAGCGCGTTCACCGACTACCCGTACCTCCGCGGCGTCTGGCTTGAGCCGTGGCTGGACGGCGCGCGGAGGGCCGGCGTCGTGACCGCGGCCGAGGCCTCGAGCTGGCTGGCAGATCTGGAGGAACGGCACGCGCGAGGCCTGTTCCTGGTGGCCGGCATCGAGTTCGTCGTCTTCGCGCGAAAGCCAGGATAGTCGCGAAGCCGGCTCCCCGTCGCGCCGGATTCAGGCTTTCGCCAGGATCTCGCTCGCGTATTCCTCGGCGTTGTCTTCAGGCTCGTAGCCGAGCACTCGCTCGGTGTCGGCGATATCCCAGTAGCGTCGCGTGTTACCAGAGATCGCGTAGAAGATGCCCCAGGTCACGTCGGTCTCGATGCTACGCCACGCCAGCTGGGCCATGTCCCGTGGGCTGAGCCAGGTCGACAGGTTTCTGACGTTTCCGGGTCGGTCCAGGTACGAGCCGATCCGCAGGCAGATCACCGGCAGCCCGAAGGCATCGTGGTACCAGCGACCGAGAGCTTCGCCGAACGCCTTGCTGGCGCCGTAATAGCCATCGGGGCGAACCGGCATCTCCGGCGTCACGTACGTCTTCTCGACTTCGTACCAGCCCGCGACGTGGTTGGTGCTCGCGAACACGACCCGCGGGTTGCCGTGCCGACGCGCCGCTTCGTAGACGTTGTAAACGCCACGGATGTTATTCGCGATGACCGACTCGAACGTCGCGTCGACCTTCGGATCTCCCGCCAGGTGAACGATCGCGTCGACGCCTTCGACCGCCTTCTCGACGGTGGACAGGTCGCAGACGTCCCCGATGATTACTTCGTCGTCGCCGACCGCCGGCAAGACAGTACGGTGGTACATCAGGCGCAGACGGTAGCGATCGCGCAGGTATCCCTGGAGCTGCTTACCGATCATCCCGGCCGCGCCGGTCATCAACACTAAGCGACGAGACGTCATGGATTCGATTCTCCTCAGGTCGTTGTAGCATCGCGTGGCCCGCCGGCCTGCCGGTGGCTGGTTCTCGTGACCGTATCTGGTCCAGCGGCAGATTATATCAGGAGACGGGCACGTAGAAGAAGGCGATCGCCAGAATCAGATACACCGCGACTAGCTGAACGCCCTCGAACCAGTTGGTTTCCCCGTCGAGGGCGGCGACGGTGACGACGACTCCGGCGAGCGCAACGGCCGCGATCTCGAACGCATTGAACACCAGGGACATGGGCCGAGCGAGGAGCCACGAGAGGATGACCAGGAAGGGGGCGACGAAGACCGCGATTTGCGTGCTGCTGCCGGTCGCGATGTGGACCGCCAGGTCCATCTGACCATGGTGCGCGACGAGCACCGCGGATAAATGCTCGGCGGCGTTGCCCACGATGGCGATGATGATCGCGCCGACGAAGAACTCGGTGATCCCCAGGGCCCGGGTGGTGCCTTCGATCGTTCCGACGAGAATATCGGACTCGACGGTGGTCAAAAGAGTCACGGTCGCGAGGACGATCACCGCCGGCATGGCGCCGGGCCGCGGCTGCTCCGGAACCTCGGCGAGGTTGACCAGCATCGCGCGATGGGTAACCAGCGAGAACACCAGGCTCAGTCCGTACGTCGCGATGAGGACGATGGCGACCAGGAGGCTCAGCCGATCGAGGGCCGGGCTCGCGTTCTGAAGACGCCCGTACACGGTCAGGTTGAAGACGGCCGGCATGACCAGGGCGGCAACCGCGAGAAGCAAGGTAGCGGCGCTGGTCGACGCGGCGACGCGGTTGAAGAAAACGCGTTCGCGCCCGATTCCCGCGGCGATCATGCTCATGCCGAGGACGAGCAGGGCGTTGCCGATGATGCTGCCGGTGATCGAGGCCTTCACGACTTCGTCAAGGCCGTGAATCATGGCGAAGATTGCCACGACCAGTTCGGTCGCGTTTCCGAACGTCGCGCTGAGGAGCCCTCCGGCGACCGGACCGGTGTGACTGGCGATTTCTTCGGTCGTCTGGCCGATAATCGCGGCGAGGGGGATGAGGGCGACCGTCGCCGCGAAGAAGGTCAGCGGTGCGGGCGCGCCAATGATCTGAAGAATGATGCTGGCGGGAATCGCGATAAGGAGCCAGTTGAGGGCCGACTCGCTCAGCAGATCGATGATCAGTCGAACGGTGCGGTGAACGAGTCCGCGCTCCCGGGCTGTCGTCGCCCCTCTCACGTCTCAGTCGAGGTAGGCTCGAAGCTTCTTGCTTCGGCTGGGATGTCGGAGCTTTCGCAGCGCTTTGGCTTCGATTTGCCGGATTCGCTCGCGGGTCACGCCGAACTCTTTTCCGACTTCTTCGAGCGTGCGCGGGTGACCGTCGTCGAGGCCGAAGCGGAGCTGCAGCACACGGCGCTCTCGGTTGGTCAGCGACGCGAGAACGTTCTCGACTTGCTCCTGGAGGAGCTTCTGGGTGGCGATCTCGACCGGCGCTGGCGAGGAGCTATCCGGAAGAAGGTCGCCCAGGTGGTTGTCCTCCTCTTCGCCGATCGGCGCTTCGAGGGATACCGGCTGGCGCGCGACCTTGACTGCTTCCTGCACGCGACTCGACGCGGCCTCGACCTGATCGCGCAACGGGTACGGGAGCTCGGCCGGAACGCTCAGAATGCCCGAGCCGAGGATGAGATCCCGACGAATCTCCGGGGTCACGTCCCGTGGGAGCGCCTTTCCCAGCCGGGCGCTCTGGGCGAGGACCTCCTCAATCAGCTCGCTCTCCAGGACTTCGTCGAAAAAGCCCATCATCAGGGCGACTTCCTCGTGACTCGGCTCACGCCCCAGTCCCTGGACCAACTCGCGCGAGACGCGGCTCAGACGGTTGATCACCTCGACCATGTGAACCGGCACCCGAATCGTACGCGACTGATCGGCGATGGCCCGACTGACCGCCTGGCGAATCCACCAGGTCGCGTAGGTGCTGAACTTGAAGCCTCGTCGGTGATCGAATTTGCCGACCGCGCGCATCAGCCCGAGATTGCCCTCCTGGATAAGATCGAGGAAAGCCATCCCCCGGTTGAGGTACTTCTTGGCCACGCTGACGACCAGCCTGAGATTTGCTTCGGTCAGCCTGCTCTCGGCGCGGCTCGCCTCGCGACGGATGCCGTTCAGGTGCTCCGCCAGCTCGACGTTGCTCTCCTCGAGAAGCTCTCGAAAGACGCTGGGACGAGGCAGGTCGTCTAGTCCGTTTGCCCTGACGAGCAAGCGCCGAACCGACGACGGGAGGAGGCGAGTATCGACCGAAAGTGTGATCACCTCGGCTCGGACCTCCTCGGGATCTTTGCCGCACCAGAGGGCGATCTCGTCCAGGCGGGTCGGCTCGAGGTAATAGTCGATGGCTTCGCGGAGACGCGGATTGACCAGGAAGGATGGTACGTCGAACACCGGGGCGAGATGGAGAATGCTGGCCAGCTCGGCAAGGAGGTCCCGACGCTCGTACACGCGAGTGTACACCGCGAGGATGACCTGGACTGGCGTTGGCGGCCCACCGAGAATCATCTCGAGGTCGTCGATCGTATCCTTCAGACGGCTTGCTTCTTCGAGGCGGCACGCCAGCCACTTTTCGTCGTCGGCAGTTAGGAGCTGACCCCGGCCGATCTCGTGAAGGTACATCTTGACCGGGTCTTCGACGGAGAAGTCGTCTTCGAGAAGATCGTCGTAGGCGTCGGCGAAAGCCGCGTCGTCGACGGGCTCGGCATCGAGGGAATCGTCCACCGCCGGGGAATGTCCAAAGCCAGGTTCGATCAAGGCGTCCTCCGCAACAATGCCCAGCTTTACTTCGGTGGCATCTGTCCGTGGCACCATGCGATCATCGCGCGAGAGCAGTTGACGCCGCCACGGAGAAGCGCTGCACGCTGGCCGGGCGGCGCGCGCCGCGGGTGGACGGCGTGCTTGTCAGGAGACAACTAGCTCTGGATGATGTGCAGAAAGTGGCCAAAAGATGTAACTCACCCCAGTGAATTATAACATTATCTTAGAAATGTGTCAAATCATCAAAAAGTTTCGAATGGTGCGAACATTTTTCTTCTCGTGAAACGCATTCTATCAGCTATGGAACGTTTCTCCAATACGCGAGAAGCTCGTACCATGGATATAATGGCCACATTATCGGAACGAGGGAGGAACGCCGTCGTGGGAGTATACGAAGAATTAGGCGTCAAGCGGGTCATCAACGCCTGGGGACCGATGACGGTGATCGGTGGCTCGCGCATGCTCCCCGAGGTTCTCGACGCAATGGCCGAGGCCGGTCGCGCCTTCGTCAACCTGAACGAGCTTCAGCGAAAGGCCGGCGCCCGAATCGCCAGCCTGATCGGCGTCGAGGGGTGCTACATCTGCTCCGGCTGCGCGGCCGGGCTCTCGATCGCGACCGCGGCGATCATGGCCGGCACCGATCCCGGAAGGATCGACCGCTTGCCCGATACCCGTGGGATGCGGAACGAGATCGTCGTCCAGCGCGCGCATCGGAATGGCTACGATCACGCGGTCCGCCAGATCGGGGTCAAGCTGGTCGAGATCGGCGGCGGGCGCGGCAGCCAGCGCTGGGAGATGGAGCAGGCGATTACCGAGGACACCGCCGCGGTCTTCCATACCTACGCGCGCTGGACGTTCGACCTGCCGCTCAAGCTTCCCGAAGTCGTGGAGATCGCCCACGCGCGCCAGGTTCCGGTCATCGTGGACGCCGCGGCGGAAGTCCCACCCCTGAAGAACTTGAAGGGACTGAGCGCGACCGGCGCGGACGTGGTGGTGTTCAGCGGCGGCAAGGGGCTGCGCGGTCCGCAGCCGACCGGCCTCATCCTCGCCCGCCCGGAGATCATCGAAGCTTGCGCCGCCAACGGAAATCCGAATCACTCGGTCGGCCGACCGATGAAGGTTGGCAAGGAGGAGATGGCCGGGCTGGTGCGGGCGGTCGAGCTGTACCTGGCCCAGGATCACGACGCCGTTTACGAGCAGTGGCGCAAGCAGCTTACCGAGATCGAGCGGGCGCTGGCGGGAGCGCCGGGCGTCGCCACCGAGCGCACCGAGGCCGGATACTCCGAAGGAATCCCGGCCACCCGGGTCATCGTCGAGGAAAAAGTCGCGGGCGTCAGCGCCCAGGCGGTCGCCGCGTCCCTCGAGGCCGGCGATCCGGCCATCCGGGTTGGCGTGGGAGAGAACTGGTTGACGCTGATCCCGCAGTTCCTCGAGAAAGGGGAGGAGGCCGTCGTCGCGTCGCGCCTCGCCCAGGCGCTCCGGGTACCGGTCGGCGTCGGCGGCTGAAGGCGATCGCGCGCTGAGTTCGGCCCTGTGGCTGCCCCGATGATTCGTCCGCTCCCTGTCTTCAGGCCGTCACCCCGGACTTGGACTTGTTCGGGGTGGGCGATCTGTCGCGCTAATGGCATCGGCAACGGTATCTGGAAAAGGTGGCGACAGGCCAAAGCATTGGGATCTAAAATTCCCGAAGGCGCCAGGGGCAGCGAATGATCGCGACCCCCCGCTCGTAGGTCAAGCGTGGCCTTCTCCCCGACGGTCTTTATGCGGTCATTCTGCCGCCGACCCGATCGAAACAGGGCGGGCAGAATTTGGGTGGGCAGGGGTTGCGTTGCGCGTAGAACGCTCCGATCACGTCGAAGACGCCGACGGCCTGCCCTGGGACGCGGGGCACGGCGCCGCCCCGCCCCGTCGAACCGAGGGCAGCATTCAGGGCGTA
>JAJPKB010000207.1 GCA_021323915.1 Chloroflexota bacterium
ATGATCCATGACGCCGGCGATGTGCGACGGGGTCTGGACCTTGTACTGAGGATCGCCCACCGGACGCTCCGGCCAGGTGATCCGGGCCGAACCGGTGACCCGTCGATACGGACCGATCAAAACCGCCAGGGCGGTCAGATAGTATGGTCCCATGTCGAACATCGGACCGATGCCGGGCGAGAAGTAGAAGCCCGGCGGCTTCCGGGTCACGCTCTGACGGGTAGGGTTATCGGGTCGCGGCTCGCGCAGCGCCGCCGCCTCCGGACCGTGGCTCAAGAAGTAGGCGACCGCGGCGACCGGTCGGCCGATCACGCCATCTTCGATCAGCTTCTTGCAGGTTTGGATGCCGGCGCCGAGGAAAGTATCCGGGGCGCAGCCAACGCGAAGGCCCCGCCGGGCCGCGAGGTCAAGCATCGCGCGCGCGTCCTCGCGGGTCGTGGCGAGCGGCTTTTCGCCGTACACCGATTTTCCGGCCTCGAGGATCTGACGCGCCACCTCGGCGTGCGCCGCCGGATTGGTGAGATTGAGGATGATCTCGATCTCCGGATCGGCGAGAATTTGCTCCGGCGTGTAGCGCCGTGGGATGCCGTACATGTCGGCTCGAAAGGTGACCGCCTCGGGCACCATGTCGGCGCAGGCGATGATCTCGACGTCCCGCATCCGCTTCGCGGTCTCGAAGTAGATGCCGCTGATCTGACCGCAGCCGATCACTCCGACCTTTGTCGGATCTGCCATGTCGATTCTCCTTATTGGTCAGATGCCGATGCTCTTCAGATAGTCGCGACTGATCCGGGCGCTCTCGAGGGCGCTCGGCTTCTGGGTCACGTCGGTCTCGACGATGACCCACCCCTTGAAGCCGGCCTTGCCCAGCACCTCGAACACGCTCGGAAAGTCAACCATTCCTTCGCCCAGCTCGGCGAAGATCCCACGGTCCGAGAATTCGCGGTAGTCCCAGGCACGGGCGACCCCCTCGGCCCGGACGTCGGGCGCGATGTCCTTGATGTGGAGGGTCTTAATGCTCGAGGCGTAGTCCCGGGTGAACGCGACGACGTCATCACCCGCCCAGGCGAGGTGACCGAGATCCGGCCCCTGGAAGACGGCACCACGGTCGACCAGCGCGAAAAGTCGATCGATCTCGTCGCGGGTCTCGACCGGAGACCCGACGTGATTGTGGAAGCAGGCGCGGACGCCCTCTTTTAGGGTGGAGCGGCCGATGGCATCGAGGAGGTCCGCCAGCTTCTTCAAATCCTCGGTCGGGGTGGCCGTCGCCGGGGTGATCTGACCGGAGCGCGCCCGACGCTCGGGAGTGAGGCTCGAGGCGACGTAGATCTCGGTCAATCCCAGCTCGCGGGAGAAGGCGGCTTGCCGTGCCGCCTGATCGAGCTGTTGCGGCCGCAGGTCGGGGGTCCACCACTCCAGTCCGAGGTAGCCCGGCGCCGGCTTCAGGCCATGCCGGGCGAAAAAGTCGAGCGTTTCCCGGGCAGTTCCGTCGGTCGCGCGCCCGGCCGGGGCGCCGTCGTAACCGGCGCTGGCGATCTCGGCCAGCACCTTATCCCGCGGGTAGGTCCTGCCCCAGGTGAGCTGACCGCACCCAACCTTGATGCCTTCCACGAATGACTCTCCTCGCGGATCGAATACGCCGGGGCCGCCGGCCGTCGTGGCGAGTCGTGGTACGTCCCGTCGAGGTCGGTCCCCGGCGTTTCCACCGGTTCCGCGCCGTCATGGTGCGCAATCGATCGAGCGAGTGTCAAGAGGTCGCGCGGTCCCCGGCAAAGCCAGCACCCGTCGATGGATACAACCCATTCCTGCATACCGGCCGTATGTAGGTATTCCCGATCACGCATCATGCACCGTGTTATTGACTCATGTAAAGACACATGCTATCGTACACGCGCGTAGGCAGGCTTACGGAGGGGCAGCAGCCGTCCGGCTTGCGACGGGACCGGACGTCCGGAGGCGAGGCTGCCTCGCGCTAACGACGCGCCGATCGTTCGTCGTCCGTAAAGGTGGGGCGGGGGATTGGAGGGGTGTTCACCCCTCGAAGACAAATTGGCAGAGCATTCGAGCATCAGCGTTGAGGAGGGTTTACGTCATGAACCAGACCGAACGGCTATCACGACGGACAATTCTGAAGCTCGGGGGAGGAGTAGCGGCGGGCGCGTTCGCGGGCGCGCTGTTCGCGGCCTGTTCGGGCGGCGCCGCGCCTTCTGCGGCGCCGACGACCGCCGCGCAATCGGCGGCCAAGCCGACGACCGCGTCGCAATCGACCTCCCAGCAATCGAGCAGCACTCCGACCCCGCAGCCCGCGCCTCAGGCGGCCCAGTCGTCGACGAAGGGCGCGGTCGAGCTCGTCGCCTGGGCGCACTGGGATCAGGGCATCCAGTGGATCATCGACGCCATGAAGGACTACAACTATTCCGGGCCCGCGGTCACGATCAAGAAGGTCGTCTATCCGTACGACGAAGTCCACGCGAAGATGCTCGCCGCCTGCGTGTCGGGCGTCGGCCAGCCGGACATCATGCGCATCGAGCAGGGCCAGATGTCGAAGTTCCTCAACGGCCAGCCCTGCTTCGTCGATATCAAGCCGCTGATCGGCAACAAGATGCAGGATATCGTCGTCGGCTCCGCCCTGGACTACTGGACCTGGAAGGGTCATGTCTACGGCATCGGCGACGAGATGAACGCCTGCGCCTACGCCTTCCGAAAGACCTTTCTGGACCAGTATAAGGTCGATACCACCAAGCTGGAATCGTGGGACAATATTCGCCAGCAGGGTCTCGCGCTAAAAGAGGCCAAGCCGGGTACCGCCATCATCTCCTGGCACGATCAGAGCGACGGCGACTTTCAGACCCTCCTTTTCGCGGCGGGCGGCCTGATGTTCGACGCCAACGGCGACTTCGGGGGCGACAACGACATCGGGCGGCAGATCCTGACGATGATGCACGACATGCTGCACAAGGATAAGATTGCCATCGCCGCGCCGGTCACCGGCAACCAGACCTGGTCCTCGCCGGTCTACTGGGAAGCCTTCCGCAAGGATCAGGTGGCGACGGTCGTGGGTCCGCCGTGGCACATCGGCAACCTCGGCCAGAGCACCGCCATCGGCCCGACTCAATCCGGCCAGTGGTACATCCAGAAGCTGCCCACCGGCTTTGGGACAAACAAGCCGACGGCCACCCAGGGCGGCACGAGCATGAGCATCCCGGTCGGCTCGAAGTACCACGACCAGGCCTGGGCGGTGATCGACTTCGCCAACCTCACCAACGCGGTTCTGGAAGACCACAACCAGCGGGGCATCCTGCCTACCTACATCCCGGCCCTCCAGGATCCCTCGGTCCAGAAGAAGTGGGACTACTACGGCGGGGAGAACACCGGGGCGCTCTACCTCGAGCTCGCCAAGGCGATGCCCACGATCTACCAGTCGCCCTGGGCGCCGCAGATCCACACCGCGTTCCAGAACGACGTGATCACGCCGTACCTGCAAAACCCCAACGCGACCGCGTCGGATCTCAACAACATGTTCGCGAAGTTGAAGAGCGACATCGAAAAGGCAAAGACCCAGACCCAGTAAGAATTCCGGCGGGGCCGTGGTCGCGCGGCCCCGCCGGAGACACGGGCCAGAACGGTCTGGCCACCTGTTTTGATGGGAAGGTAGCACGTGGGGACTACGCCTTCGATCGCGACGAAAGCTCGGCAACCTTCCGAGAGCGGACTAGCTGGTCAGCTTTCCAGCTGGTGGGCGCGGAACCAGCTCAAAGTCTATCCCTATCTGTTCGTCGCGCCATTTTTCATCCTGTTTCTGATCTTTCTAGCCTATCCCGTCGTTGAAGCGTTCGTCCTTAGCTTCATGCACGAGGTCGGGAAGGAATCACCCCGTTTCGTCGGGCTCAACAACTACATCAACCTGCTGCAGGATGGGCGCTTTCTCATGGCGCTCAAGAACACGAGCGAGTTTGCCGTCGGCAGCGTTTTCGTTCTTTCCTCGCTCGCGTTCTTCCTGGCGATCGGGATCAACTCGAAGCTGGTTCCCTGGCTGAATCTCAAGAGCTTCTACCGCCTTGCCTTTTTTGTGCCTCTGCTCACCTCGGCCGTCGTTGTCAGCCTGATGTTCGGCATCCTCTACGACAAGAACTCCGGTCTGCTCAATGGATTCATCCAGAGCATTCTCGGTCCGGGTCATCAGGTCGGTTGGGTGAGCGATCCGAACGTTGCCCTCTGGTCGATCCTGCTGCTAGCGATCTGGCAGTTCACCGGCCTGAACTCCTTGTACTTTCTCGCCGGCCTCCAGAACATTCCGAAAGAGCTCGAAGAAGCGGCGATCATCGACGGAGCGGGGCGCTGGACACTCCTGACCAAGATCACCCTACCGTTGCTGCGCCCGATCGTCCTGTTTGTCGCGGTCACCGCGATCAACGGCGCGTATCACCTCTTCGCCCAGCCGTACCTGTTGACGGGTGGCGGGCCGAGCGATCATACGCTGACTATGACGATGTATCTCTACCAGACCGGTTTCTCGTACTTCAACCTCGGGTACGCCTCGGCAATCGGCTACTCGCTGGTCGTCATTATCGTGGCGATCGCGGCGGTGCAGCTCTGGTTGTTCGGCGCCTTCCGCGAAGACTAAGCAGGAGACGATGTGATGCTGGCACGCGCCACGGTGGACACGAAGACGATCCGGTCGCGGCGGCTTCAATGGACCCGAGCCGGGGTCATCACCGTCGCCAACGTGATCTTGTTCGCGGGCGTCATCGTGATCGCCATTCCGTACATCTTTATGATCCTCGACTCGCTCAAGCCGCAGACCGAGATCTTCAGCTTCCCACCGACCTTTCTCCCGAGCCAGCCGTACCTCACCAACTACCAGAAGCTCTTCGGCGAAACGCTGTACCTGCGCTGGTATCTCAACACGGTGATCGTGGCGGTTTCGCGGACCCTGCTCTCGTTGCTTCTCTGCACCCTCGCCGGTTATGCCTTCGCGAAGTACGAATTTCGCTTCAAGAAGCCTATGTTCATCTTCGTCATCGCCACCTTTACGCTGCCGTTTGAAGTCATCCTCGTCCCTCTCTACCAATTGACCCAGGCGCTCGGCTGGATCAATACCTACTGGGTGCTGATCGTCCCCTTCGCCGCCGACGCGTTTATCATCTTCCTGGCCCGCCAGTACATCCTGGCGGTGCCCACCGAGCTGATCGAGGCGGGCCGAATGGATGGCGCCGGCGAACTCACGATCTTTTTTCAGATCGTGATGCCGCTGCTCAAGCCCGCGCTGGCGGTCATGTCGATCCTGGTGTTCAACAACGCGTGGAACGACTTCCTCTGGCCATTGATCGTGATCAGCGACGAGAAGCTCTTCGTCCTGAACCTGGCTCTGCCGTCGCTCACCGGTCCCTACGGAAACGAGTATGGCCTGATCCTGGCCGGGGCATCGCTCGCGTCGCTCCCGGTGATCCTGCTCTTCGTGTTCCTGCAGCGCCAGTTCATCGAGGGACTCATGGCCGGCGCGCTCAAGACGTAGACCACGCGGAAGTCTCGTTCCGGCTCAGGCGGTCCGGGCGCCGGTCACACCCTTTCCGGCGCACCGAACGCAGTAGCGCGCCCAGGGCACGACCGTCAGCCGATCGATCCCGATCGGGCCGCCGCACCTTTCGCAGAGCCCGAAGCTCCCCTTGTCGATCTTCTCCAGCGCCGCGTCGACCTCGGCCAGCCGCTCCCGCTCCGCGCGCTGGAGGCTCAGATCGAGGGTCTGCTCGGTCAGGTCGCTGGCAACGTCGGCCTGTTCCCCGCCGGCGTGGGTTTCCTCGCCCTGGCTTTCGCCGAGAGTCCGCTCGCCTTCCGTCAGCCACCTGACGCTGGCGCCGAGACGCCGGCGCTCGTCTTCGAGCGCCGTCCGCAGCTCTTTGATCTGGTTTGCCGTCAAGACGTCCACTTTCTCACCCTCCTGACAAGCATGATCCGCCGGTGTCGTTTCACCGGGCGTTAGCGCGGGTAAATACCAGGTTACCACTTTTGGGCCATTTACCTTACCGATACGTCTGTCAACCCCGGGGGCAACTCGGACGTTCGACACTGGCGCACAGGGGACGACGTCGCCATGGCTTGAACTCGCGCACGTCGTCGACCGGAAGGAGAACTGAGATGAACGCGCAGACCAGACAGAACTTGATCGACGCCATGCACGGCGAAGCCTACGCGTTTGCGAAGTACATGCTGTTCGCGGAGCATGCGCGACGCTCGGGTCACCCGGACCTCCCCGATCTTTTCGAGAAGACCGCCCGGGTGGAGCACCTGGAGCACTTCGCCGAGGAGGCGGAGCTCGCCGACATCGTCGGGAGCGATGTGGCCAACCTGCGGGACGCGATCAAGGGCGAAGCGTACGAGATCGACACGATGTACCGCGAGTTCGCCGTACAGGCCGAGGCGGAGGGCGAGCAGGCCGCCGCCGCGCGTTTCCGTGAGGTTCGCGACGACGAAATGGGACACCGTGACGCGTTTACGGCAGCGCTCCAGACGCTCGAGGTCGCGCGGACGGGGAGGGCGCGTCGCGCCTGACCGGCCCGCGATCGGCGCCATTCGCCGAGGGACCGGTGACGCGAGGGGAACCGGTCCCTCGGCGGCGTCTGCCGGCGCATGACGTCGACCTGCCGACGGTCCGGCGCCCTTAGGGCGCGGTCGTCGCCGGGGTCGCGGCGGGGGTGGGCGACGCCGTCGACTGGGGAATCGCGACCAGCGGCGTGGCATCGGTCCCGCTGACCATCGGCAGGCGCCCATCCCATCGCTGCCAGCGCAGATACTCGATCAGCTCCGGCGAGATGCTAGCGGTGCGAACCTGGTTCGCCTTTGCCTCGCCCTCGGCCGAGGCCACCTGCGCGTCGGCCTTTCCCTTTGCTTCGACGACCGCTTGCTGGGCCTGCACCTGCTTCTGATCGAGGATCTGCTGCTCGGTCTCGACCATCTGCTGAGCCGTCTGCTTCTTCTCGATGGCAGCCTGATAGTCGGGAGAGAACGAGATGTCGGAGATGTAGATGTCGTCGACGATGATGCCGTACCGCTG
>JAJPKB010000541.1 GCA_021323915.1 Chloroflexota bacterium
GACGTCTCTATCCTCGACGTACCGATGCGCACCAATATCGGAACGATTGCCGTCGGCCCCAAGCCGGTGGCGCTGACCAGCACGACCCTCCCCAGTGGCACGACGATCTACGTCGTCGACCAGGGAGCGAACGAAGTCAGCGTGATCCGACCATCCATGGCTCCGGCCGCCGCTCGTACTCCGGGCGCGGTGAGCACGGCCGTCGCGGCACGGACTCCAAGCGCGGCTGCCACCGCCGCCGCTGCTAGGGGCGCCGTCGCCACGGCCTCCGCCGCGCGGACGCCCGGCGCGGTCCGTACCGCGGTCGCCGCTCGAACCCCGGGCGCCGCGGCAACGTCAGCCGCCAGTGGCGTTGTCTCTCAACCTGCCGTGACACCGGGTGCCGTGCGTACGGCCGTCGCCGCGCGCACGCCGGGCGCGGTCGCGACGTCCGCTGCTAATCGGAGCACCAACGTCGTCGCCACGATTCCGGTTGGGATCAACCCGGTTGCCATCGCCGGCGTCCCGGGTGGCACCAAGCTGTTCGTCGCCAACCAGGGAAGCGGCGACGTCTCGGTCATCGACACCGCGACCAACAAAGAGAGCGGACGGATTCCGGTCGGTGGCCATCTCACTGGAATCGCCGTGTCTCCCAACGGGACAACGTTGTTCGTGACCGCGGACCAGCCGACGAGCCACGTCAGCGCGGTCGACGTGGCTACGAGCAAGGTCACCAATACGATTCCGGTGGGCGCCGGTCCATCTGACGTGACCTTCAGCTCCGACGGCAAGCTGGCGTTCGTCTCCGATCGCGTTCAGAACACGCTGACGGTGATCGACACATCCACCGGTAAGGTTGTCTCGACGGTGAGCGTGGGCGCCGGCCCGGTCGCCACCCAGTACACCACACGTGTGCTGGTTCCCAGCACCGCGTTGACCAGTCCGACGCCCGCCGGGACGTCCGCGCCTGCCGCGGCGTCCGCGACGGCGATGACGACTCCGAGCGTGGCGATGTCGCCGACGGCGGTCAGCGGGTCGCCCACCGCCGCGACGACGCCGAGCGCCGCGATGACTCCGACGAGCGCGGCTGCGTCGCCAACCAGCATGGTCGGGACGCCAACCGCGGTGGCCGGGGGCTTGACCCCGACCGCTACCCCCTGAGGTCAGCCTGGCAGTCTGGAACGACGAGCCTTTCGACGAATCGTCGAAAGGCTCGTCGGCACTTTCACCCCGGAGTGTCGCGATGAAAGTCGACCTGCGAATCGTCGGACTTCCGGTCTCTGGTCCGGTTCAGGCCGCCGCCGATCCGGTGGCGCAGCAGACCTGCCCGCCGTTGACGATCGATCTACCGGCGACGTCGCGCGTCGAGGATCTTATCCGGGTCGCCAGCGAGCTCGGAGCGTGGACTAGTGCCCTCCAGGAAGTCCTCTTGAACGGTCAGGCGGTTAGCTGGGCGACACCGCTCCACGACGGAGACGCGGTCACCCTGATCGGGCCAGTCAGCTCTCCCTGAGCACCCGCCGGCTGGTCGAATCGGCGAACCCGAGCTTGCGATACATTTCCACTATCGACTATCATTTTGGGGTTACACGTCAGGTGGAGCATCCTCGCATGACTCTGGTGCAGAGCCTTCCGATCACCGTGCTCATGATTATCCTCGAGACGGTTGTCGGCGGAACGCTAATTCTTCTCTTTACCGACTTCGAAGGACGCGCGTCGTCCGGTTTCCTGGCGACGAGTGGCCTGATCTTCGCCGCCGGTGCTGGCCTTGCCTACCTGTTGAAGTTCGGCTACGGACGCTCGGCCGATAACCTCGGACCGCTGATCGCGGTCCTGACAGGTTTGCTTGTCGTCTACGCGCTTTTCCTCATGCTGAAGGTACGCGTGGCCGCGCGGATCGTCGGAATCGGAAGCCTCGTGCCCGGGACGATCGTTCTCGTCCGGTCGGCGATGCTCCAGCCGAGCTTTGCCGCGGGCTCCGATCTGGTCAGCCTGGCCCTCGCGACGCTGGTTCTCGGCACCGCGATGACCGCGCTGTTGCTGGGGCACTGGTACTTGGTGACGCCACTGTTGTCAGCGCAATCCCTGCGGCGAGTGACCGAGATTCTCATGGTCGGTCTCGCCTTGCAGATCGTGCTGGTGGTCGGATCGTTCTTCCCGTTCGCCGGCGTCGACGTGGCGCGACGGGCGGCCCTGCTACTCTCGACGTACAGCTTCGTGTTCTGGTTTCGCGTCATCGTCGGGCTCGCCTTTCCGATTTTTCTCGCCGCGCTGACCTGGCGGTCGTGCCGAGTCCGCGCGATGCAGACCGCGACCGGCCTGCTGTACGTCGTCGTCGGCTGCGTGCTGGCCGGCGAGACCGCCGCGTGCGCCCTCCTCGCCCTCACCACGGTCTCGCTTTAGCCGATGAGCCTCACCGCGACGCTGGCAAGGCTGATCAGCAATGGCCCGGTCGCGGTGCTGCTGATCTTCCTGCTGCCTTTCAACCCCGCGGGTATCGCTCCGGTCATGGTCCTGGCGAGGAAGGATGCCATCCCGCCGCTCGAGATCGTGGGCCTCTACGTGATGAGCGACCTGATCCAGGCGCTGGTGCTGGAGCCGTTCGTCCGACCGATTCGGCTCCTGGCCGACCGTTCTCGCTTTGGTCGCATCTACCTGGATCAGTTGCGCCATCTCGGGGCGTTCAACGAGGAGGCAACCAGCAAGCTTGGCGGGGCGATCAGCCTGACCGCGTTCAGCCTGGTCGCGAGCCTGGTGTTCGGCGACGTCATTTCGATCGGCCTACCGATGCCGCGGCCCCTCGCCTGGACCTGTTTCATTCTCGGAGACACCCTAGGGTTTCTGATCCTCTTCGTCGCCGCGCTCGGCGTCGCGCCGTTCCTGGCGGACAATCGAATCTACTTCGTCGTTACCCTGCTCCTCGGCTTCGCCATCCCTTCGATCATCCGACGACTCTTTGGGAGAAGGCATCCCTCTAACCAGCGACGCGGCTGAGACCGTGCGCAGCGCCGCGCTGAGGTCCGCGATAATGTCGTCCACGTGTTCGATGCCGACCGAAAGGCGTAGCAGACCTTCGTCGACGTCCATCGCCGCGAGCGCCGATTCCGGCA
>JAJPKB010000572.1 GCA_021323915.1 Chloroflexota bacterium
CGCCGATCGGCGACTTTCTCCGAGCCACCGCGCCACGATCCAGAACACTCCGGACCCGGCCCCGGCTCCCGACGGCCTGCCGAGCATCGTCCAGCGGGCCCGGACGAGCCCCGGCGCGGTCTCTCCTTCCGAGATCGTGACCCTCCAGCGCGCGATCGGAATGCGCGCGGTGGGCAGCCTGATCGCGCCCCCCCTCGACCGTGAGCGCGGCGGTGCCGCTGAGACCGAGACGGCACCGCTCGAGGAATCCGATGACCGGGCGGACTCCTCCGCTCCCCCGGACTCCGCCGCCCTCGCGGCCGACTTCGGGGGAGGCAAGGGCGCCGACGGCTTCGCGATCCGCCGGCCGGACCAGGAGGACGACCAGGAGCAGGCGCCGAGCGGTGGCAAGGGCCACGCCGGCGGCCTGCCCGGCTACCTCCAGCTCAGCGGACGCGCCGGGGACGACGACGAGCGGGCGGGTTACCGCCAGGAAATCGCGAGCTTCCAGGCGCGCAACCCGCGCGAGCGCATCGTGTCGCGTCAGCGCGACGTGCTCGATCCCGGTCTCGCGGTGGACGTCGGCCCGGACGCCCACGCCGGAACGCTCCGGCGAAAAGGGAAAGGCTCGGCGACCACGACCAAGAGCGGCACGACCTCGAACGGCTCGGGCACGTCAACCCCGCCGCCGGCCCCGCCGGTCCTCCGCAAAAAGACGGTCCAGGGGCCGGACGCGGACGATCGCGGTGGGTACAACTGGGTCGTCCAGTGGGAGCTGGACAAGCCGTCGCCCACCGGCGGCTGGATCGTCCAGGGAGTGAACGTCGCCGGCAACATCAAGGACAAAAAGGACAAGCCGCTCAAGACCGGCTGGGAGTCCTACGTGCCGTACTGGGAGGCCTGGCAGGTGCGCGCCGGGCAGAAGGTCACCACCTACGCCGAGGGCGGCGACGTGCTGGACGATACCTTCGCGAATCCCCCGTACGCCGCCGGCTCGAAGGGCGAGGTGTCCGAGACCGGCACCCCACAGTTTTACGAAGGGTTGACTCTCCCGAAGAGCTTCAAGGCCAACAACGTCACCCCGGCCGGCATCCTGCCCGCCACCAAGTCCGACCCCGGGCTGTCCGGCGGCTCCGGCCTGATCAGCCACAAGATCAAGGCGACCTGGGACAGCAGCGGGGGCGACAATAAGACGACGCTGACGACGTCTTAGAGCGGAGAAGCCTCCGAATATGGACACCCTGTTAGCGACGATCGCCGACCCGAGGACCAGCCGAGACGCGCTGGTCCAGGCCCTCCGTCAGCTCGGACCGGCGACCGAGCCCGCCAGCTTCTGGACGACGATCGCCAACCGCGCCGACTACGGCCCGGACCAGCGCCGACGCGCCGTCTTCGAGCTTTTCAAGCGCCACGTTACCGCGGGCCAGACCCTCGGCCAGCTCGCCAGCCTGCTCGACCATCCGACCTGGCTGAGCGCCGCCGACGTGTCGGTGGTCGACCGCCTCGGCGGGAAAATCCCCGTCGGCTGGAGCGCCGCGGACACCATCTTCGCCGTCGCGGTCTTCCGCGACCTGCCGGATGGACGGTACGCCCACTGGACGATCTATCTGAAGGTGTCGGGTAAGATCGACCGCGACAGCTTCGTCCGAGCGCTACTGGGGGAGCCGGTTCCCGAGGCGGTGCGCGACGCGCGCCTCCTCGAATTCGGTCTCTCGCCCCCGGATCCGGCCAGCGCCGATGATTGAGGGCTGGACAGATGCACGACGATACGCTCGCCAGCTAGGACGGTCATCGACATCCGGAACCGCTATATAAGGTACTCTGTTGGATTCGGCAAGATCGCCCAGGCTCGTCCGAATCCCGATCGGACGAGCCTTTTTCCGGTTTCAACAGAGTACCGCTAACTCGTCTCGGCCGAAGGAGCCCCCGGTGAATTGGCTGACCTCGCTTTACCCGTCGGTGCGCCGGACGTTTCGCAACGCCATCCCGGACGACTGGCCCGAGTTGGGCAACGTTCTCGCGCGGTACGGGGAGGGCCCGCTGCCGACCGAGGCGATGCTGCCCCTGGCGACCTGCCGGGCGGTTGGCGGCGACACGCGGAAGGCGGTGCCGGTCGCCGCCGCCCTGATCGCCGCGGTCGCCAGCATGCGGCTGTTCGACGACCTCGTCGACCAGGATCGACCGGGGCAGCTCTGGAGCCAGGTCGGATCGGCCCGGGCATGGAACTACGCCGCGGCGACGAGCTTCCTGACCTTCGCCATCTTGAGTCGCCCGCCGCTGCTATCGGCCGTCGGCCAGCGCATCAGCCAGGTCCTATCCCAGGCCTTTCTCAACATCGCCGCCGGCCAGGACCGCGACCTCGCCGGATCCGCGGCGACGATCGACGAATACTGGCGCACGATGGAGCTGCGGAGCGGCCAGGCCTACGCTGCCGCCTGCGCCTCGGGCGCCCTGGTCGGGACGAACGATCCGAGCCTCGTTCAGGCGTGCGCGACCTTCGGCCACCACTTCGGGCTGACCCTGCAGATCTTCAACGACCTCGAATCGATCTGGCGCACCGACGGCCGAACCGATCCGGAGCAGGCGCGCCTGACCCTGCCGCTGCTCTATGCCGTGCGCCTCGATCACCCGGCGAGCGCGGAGCTGCGCGCGATCGTGTCCGACGGCAGTCTGTCGGCGCGGGCCGACCGGGTCCGCGAGCTTCTCGACGCGGTCGACACCCGGAGCTTTCTCGTCTGGGCGGCGCTCAAAGAGCGCGAGCAAGCCCTCCTCGCCCTTCGGGCCTGCCCGGACCCCCAGGGCAAGGAGGCGCTCACCTCGATCATCACCGGCTTCTTCGGCGACGTCGACGAGATTTTGAAGAGCGTTCCGGACAACCAGCCAGTGGATGAGGCAGCCGAGATTCCCTTCTAGAACGTGTTTTGACCGGGCCGTCTTACCGGACAATCGGATCCCGACGCACGATCACCAGGTCGACGGTCCGATCGTCGACCGCCCCCGGTTCCGGCGATACGTCGGCGGTCACCGCGCAGGTGTGGGTTGGGCCGCGGACTTCCGGGCGGAAGACGATCCGGCGCGGCGCCAATGGGCGGGTTCGCGGCCCCTCGCGGTACGGTCCGAGGGCGGCAGTTAGCTGAGATACGGTGAGCCGCGCCCCCGGCGCCGGCTCGAGGGCGACGAAGTCGGTCTCCGGCGCGTCGATCCGCGCCACCACCGTGGCGGAGCCGACCGCGGAATTCGTCGGCCTGACGACGATCTCGTGATCGCCCGCCCCGCCCTCGACGACCTGGCCGAGCTGCCGGGCAACCTCGATCGGGGTTGCCCCCGTGGCCGAGAGCAGTCGACAAACGCGCTGGATCGTGTCGATCACTTCTTGCTACCCTGCAGGTACTCGTCCTGGGCCCGGTCGCCGACGTGGAAGGCGTCGTTCTCGGCGGTAAGGTTCTGGTAGGCCGCGTATGCCTCGTCGTATTGCTGGTTCAATTTGTCGAGCTTGGCCTGGTTCTCCGGCGACGGATGATCCTTGTTCGCCTTCTCCGCCCGCTTAACTTCGCCGTCGAGCCGCTCGAGCCGCGCGTACACCTGCGCCGTCTTCGGCGCGCCGGATCCGTAGGCCTCGTCGAACCAGCCCGATGCCTCGACCGCCTCCGGCGTTCCCAGCCGCAAGGGCTTGTTCTTCGCGGCCTGGGCGATCCGGTCCGGAATGCTCATCTCATCGGCGATGTCCTTGGCGGACTTCCCCCGGGCGGCTTCGAGCCGCGCCATCTGGAAGAACTGCTCGGCGTGGCGCGCCTCGTGGTACACCGTGTCTGCCATCTCGGCCGCCCGCTTGTCGTCGATCGTCGGCTGGGAGAAGTTGTCCTTGTCGATCAGCATGATCCAGTGCTCCGGATCGAACTCGCCGTCGGCTCCGCCGGAGAGCTTCGTCACGAACTCGTTAACCGCCGGCACGCCGGCGCCCACGAGCTCGTGGTTCACCTTCTTGACCAGGGCGAGCGCCCGGCCCTTCGCGTCCTTCAGCTGGGTCCAGTCGTCGAACACGCCGCGCGCCGCCTTGACGTAGCTTTGCTCGTGCTTCTCGTCGGCAAGGCCGCTCGGGAACAACAGCGGCATCGTCCGCGGACCGGCCTTTCCGTCGGCCTTGAGCGGCGCGTTGCCGGTCGTGAACTGAAGCTGAAATCGCGCCACCGCCTGGACCGTCGCCTCGTCGGCGACGCCGGTCTCCTCGACGCTCAGCCGCGCCTGGAGCTTCTTGATCAGGGCAGTGGGAAAGAGCCAGGGTTGCTTGACGTAATAATCGATCGCCGACTTGACCTCGTCGTCGCTCAGCGGATCGACACCGATCGCCGGTGCCGAGCCGTTCGTCGTGGTCGTCGTCGACGTCGTCGGGCCGGCCTGGTTTCCGACGGTAGTCGAGCTCACCGGCGCGTCGAGGGTCGCCGGCGCGCGCCGGAGCATCGCCGCCGGCCCGGCCGGCTCGACGGCGATGCCCGACGACTTCAGCCGGCCGCCTTCTCGTGTTCGGTCCACGACCCGTTGGAGATAGCCATTGCCGAGCATTCGTTGCAGCTGCCCCATG
This sequence comes from Chloroflexota bacterium, assembly GCA_021323915.1. Taxonomy (GTDB): domain Bacteria; phylum Chloroflexota; class UBA6077; order FW602-bin22; family CADDYW01; genus JAJPKB01. The sequence continues at coordinate 4,559 of JAJPKB010000572.1, forward strand.
ACCCGCGCCCGGACCTCCGGCGGCGCGCCGGGCAGCGCGGCCACGACGTCCACCGGGAGATGGCCGCCGGCCAGCGGGGAATCCCCGACTTCGCCCTCGTAGGCGGATGCATCGCCGGGGCCTGGATAGGCCGGCGCCCGTCGCTGGGCGCTCGCCGAATCAGCGGAAGCGTTGTTGCGCGCGCGGTCGGACCCCATCGAGGACCTCCTCCGCCCAGCCACGGGCGACGCCGCGACAATGCTTAGTTCTGCTAAGTGGGTAGTGTAGCAGATTATCGGCGTGTGGGAAGATGCCCGGTGCTAGCTATGGCTCGGCTCGCGAAACTCCCGGCGGTGGTCGGGGAACTCGCCGGGACGGACGGTCAGGCTTCCCTCTTCCCCTACCCCTTCCGGTCTACCCCCTAACCTCCTTCTCCAGGGGGAACCTTCAGGCGCGGGGGACGGGTCTTGAGGATAGCATTTCCCTTCAGACCCCTCTCCCGCGGCTGGGAGAGGGGGTAGGGGGTGAGGGAACCCCGCGTTTCTTACCCGATCACCCGTGCCACGTCCGGCGGTGGCGACACCACCCCATCCGACGTTGCCGCTGCCATTCCGCGGGGAGCTCGCCCGATGATCTCGAGCTCCTCCGGCTCCAGCGTCCGGGGCGCCGAAAACCGATGCGCCAGTCGGATAATCGCATCCTCGATGTCGTCGAAGATGGTGTACATCGCCGGGACGAACACCAGCGTCAGCAGCGTCGACGTGAGCATGCCGCCCATCAACACCACCGCCGCGGCCTTGAGCAGCTCGGAGCCCGCTTCGACGCCGATTGCCACCGGCGCGAGCGCCGCCAGCACCGAGATCGTGGTCATGACGATCGGACGCAGTCGGGTCGGCGCCGCCTCGAGTAGCGCGTCGGTCCGGCTCTCACCCCGCTTGCGGAGGGTATCGGTGTAGTCGACGAGCAGAACGGCGTTCTTTCCCACCAGTCCCAGCAGCAGGGTGAAGCCCAGCAGCGAGAACAGGGTGAAGGGGGTCTCGGTGGCCGCCATCGCGCCGAACGCGCCCACCAGCGCTAGCGGCAGCGACATCAGCACCGCCAGCGGCAGCGTCACCGAGCCGAACAACAGCATCATCAACATGTACATCAGCACCAGCGAGATCGCCATCGCCTTGAAGATGTCGCTGAACGCGCTCACCCCCTCCTGGGCCTGACCGGAGTAGCTGATCGAATAGCCGGGCGGCACGTCGATGCGCGCCAGCTTCGCTTGAATGTCATTCTGCACGTCGCCGGGCGTCCGTCCCGCCACCGAAGCGTTCACCGTCACCGAGCGGTCGCGGTCGAAGTGGTCGATCTCGGTCGGCGCGGTCTGGTTGACGATCGTGCCGACCTGCCCGAGCTGGACGATCGTTCCCTTGCTCGTCAGCAGCGGCAGCGAAGCCAGGTTGTCCGGCGTGGCCCGGAACTGGTCGTCGGCGATCAGCCGAATGTCCACGTCGTCGAGGCCCGGCCGGTGGTACTGGCTGACCACCGAGCCGTTGATCGCGGTTGCCAGCGCGGTCGCCGCCTGCTGGGCGGTAACCCCGAGGCTGGCCGCCTGGTCGCGGTTGACGTCGATCACGTACTCGGACTCGACGTTCTGATTGCTGTTGTTCACGTCGACCGCGCCCGGCACGCTCTTGACCGCCGCGGTGACCTGATCGACCAGTCCGTTCAAGACGTCCGGGTTCTGGCCCCGGACGTTGATCTGAATGGCCTGGCCTCCGAAGCCGCCGAAGCCGAAGGAGTTTTCCACGCTCGGCCGCACCTGGGCGCCCGGAACTCCCCTGGCGATCGTCGTCCGCATGTCGTCGGCGATCGCCTGCGCCGAGCGCGCGCGCTCGGTCGTCGGGACCAGCGTCACTCGGAGCTGCGACGACCCGGCGCTGGTCAGAGCGAAGACCTGGGTCACTTCCTTGTAGGTGTGAATGCGCTGCTCGATCTGCTTGACCGCGGCGTCGGTCGCGGCGAGCGAGGTGGCCGGCGGCATGATCACGCTAACGTCTACCTCACTCTGGTCGCCGCTCGGGAAGATGTCGAAGCCGATTCGTCCGGTCGCCAGCAGCGAGAGCCCACCCACGAAGGCGAGCAGCCCGACCAGGATGGCGACCCAGCGCATGCCGATCCCCCGCTTACCGTGGCGTCGAGGAATAAACCGAAGGGCTCGCCCGGTGAGCACGCCGTGGAGCAGCCGACGGTAGGCGCCGCTCACCGCGTCGAACCCCGCCTCCCAGCGCCGCCCGAACGCATCCAACGGGCCGCTGCCCAGGTGCAGCGCGTGCTCGGTTCGGAGGAAGCGGCTGGCGAGCAGCGGTGTCAGGGTGAACGAGACAACCAGCGAGGTCAGGGTGGCCGCGGCGATCACCAGGGCGAACGGTCGGATAAACTGGCCGGCGATGCCCGGGATCAGCGCGATCGGCACGTAGACCACCACGTCGAGCATGGTGATCGTGATCGCCGCCAGCCCGATCTCGCTCCGCCCGTTGATCGCCGCGACGAACGGCGGCTCCTCCAGCCCCAGGTGCCGGTAGATGTTCTCCAGCACCACGATGCTGTCGTCCACCAGGATGCCGACCGAAAGGGTCAGCGCCAGCATCGAGAACAGGTTGAGGTCCAGCCCCAGGAGATTCATCATGCCGAACGTGGTCAGCAGCGAGGTCGGGATCGCGATCAGCACGATCAGCGTGCTGCGCCAGGTGTGAAGAAATACCAGCAGCACCAGGCCGGTGAGGATGACCGCCTCGATCAGGGTGTGCTCAATCGTGTCGAACGACTGCCGGGTGTAGGTCGCCAGGTCGAACACCGAGTCGATTCGCACCCCGGTCGGCAGCGTCGGCTGGAGCTGCGCCATCTTCTGGTGAACGGCCTGGGACACCGCGATCGTGTTCGCCGCGGCCAGCTTGGTGACGATCAGCGCGACCGCCGGCTTGCCGTTCACGGTGGAGATGGTCGTCGCCTTCGCGAAGGTGTTGTCGATCGTCGCGACGTCCCTGACGTAGACCGGCCCCCGCGGAGTCTGCGAGATCACGATGTCGCCAAGCTGCTCGGGCGAGGTCACCAGGCCGTTCAGGCGCACGTTCACATCCCTGGTGGCCTGGGTGAGCGAGCCGGACGGAATCGCGACCTGCTCGCTTTGCAGCGCCTGAGCGACCGAGTTGAGCCCGAGGCCGCGAGCCTGCAGCTTGTCCAGGTCGACCTTGACGTCGACTTCCGGCGCCTGCCCGCCGTAAATCGTCACCGAGCCAACGCCGCTGATTCCCTCGAGCTCCCGCTGGACGCGATCCTGGGCGAGCTGACGGAGCTGGTCCAGCGGCTGGGGACCGGACAGCGCGACGACCATGACCGGGATCGCGCTGGTATCGAACGTCTGGATCGAGGGCGGGTCGGCGGTCGAGGGCAGCTTGCCCCGCGCCGCGTTGACCACCCGCTCGACGTCGACCGGCACCAGCTCGGTGTTGGCGGCGGTGGTGAACTGGACGGAGATCGTCGAGACGCCTTCGCTCGAGGTCGAGGTCATCGTGTCGACGTTGGGCAGCGCCGAGATCGCGTCTTCCAACGGCTTGGTGATCTGCGTCTCGACGGTGGCCGGGTCGGCTCCGGGGTCGGTGGTAGTGATGATCACTCCCGGAAAGCTGACGTTCGGCACGATGCCCACGCCCATCGTGAGGTAGGAGTACACGCCGAAAAACGCCAGCGCCAGGGTGATGGCGGTGACCGCCAGCGGACTGCGGAGCGAGAATTTGGTGGGACTCATCGTCGATTCACCTCATTTTGTGCCGCCGGAAGACGGAATGCGCCCAACCGCCCCTTCAACTGCTCTTCCCGCCCGTCGAGCCACCCTTCGGGGTCGCGACTGGCGTCGGCGGCGCGCTGGCCGCCGCGATGACCGCGTCGCCCTCGGCAAGGTCGAGCGAGCCCGGCAAGATCACCCTGTCGCCGGCCTCCACGCCGGCGGTGATCTGAACGTTACGATCGTCGCTGAGACCGGTCCGCACGGTGTTCATCGCGGCCCGACCCTCGACGTCGGTGAAAACCACCTGCTGGCCGTCGCGCTGGATGACGGCGTCCCTGGGAATCAACACGGCGTTCTGCTGCTCGCCGGTCGTGATGCTCACCGTCGCCGACATGCCCGCCCGCAGCGGACTGTCTGGCCGGGTCGGCTCGACCCGGACGGTGAATTTGCGGGTCTGGGTGTCCGCGGACGGAGCGACCAGAAAGACCTTCGCGGCGATCGGCGGCGCCCCGGCGGCCGAGATCGTGGCGGTTTGGCCGTCTTTGAAGAGGTCAACCTGGCTCTGATCGACGCTGACGTCGACCTCGAGATCGGGCGAGATCAGGGTCGCGACCGGACTGTTCGCACCGACCAGCGAGCCCGGCGCGATCGGCACGTCGCTGATGATGCCGGCCGCCGGCGCGCTGATCGTCGTCTCGGCGAGCGCCGTTTGCGCGCTCTGGAGGCTCGCCTGGGCGACCGCGACGCCGGCTTCGGCCTGGGCGAGGTCGCTGGCGGTGTACGGAGCGGCCGCCCTGGCGGCGTCCGCTTCCTGAGCAGCGGCCTGCTGCTGGGCCTGGTCGATCGCCGCCGCGCTGCCGGGCTGCTTCGCCTGATCGAGCGCCGCCTGGGCCTGATCGACCGCCGCTTTGAGCTGCGCCAGGTCCGCGCTGGTGAGCGGCTGCTTGGCCAGCGCCAGCGCCTGCTGGTCGGCGGTCACCGCCGCCTTCGCCTGGGCGAGATCCTCCGGCCGCGGCGGAGCCAGCAGCTTGGCGAGCTGGTTGTTTGCCGAGTCGATCGCGGTCTGATCGACGTCCAGGGCAGCCTGCCGCTCGCCCTGGGTCATCAGCCCCTGCGACACCTGGCGGTCGTCGAGCGTCTGATCGGCGTAAAGACGGTCTTTTGCCTGCTCGACGGCCAGCCGGGCGTTGGTGACGTCCTGGGGCAGGGGACCGTTCTGGAGCTTGGCGAGCGCCGCCTGATCGGCGTCCAGTTTCGCCTGGGCCTGGGCGACCGTCTGGGGGCGCCCACCGGCCTGCGCCTCGGCCAGCTTCGCCCTGGCGGCATCGAGATTGGCCTGGGCCTGGGCAATGGCGCTCGGTCGACCGTGCTGGAGCGCCGAAACCGCCGCCTGCGCCGCCGCCGCGCTGGCTTTCGCCGCCGCGACGTCCTCGGGTCGGGCGCCGGCTTTGATCGCGTCAAGCTTGGCCTGTGCCGCGGCGAGGTTCGCCTTCGCGGTGGCGACCTGATCGTCCTGGGTCCGGTGATCGAGCACCGCGATCACGTCGCCCTGGTTGACGCGCTGGCCCTGCTGGACTTTCAGGTCCACGACCTGCCCGCCGATCAAGGGCGTGACGTTCACCGTCCACCGGGGCGTGACGCTGCCGCTGTAGGATAGGATCGACGCGATCGATCCGACGGTGGCCGGCGCCTCGGCAACCGTGATGACATTGCGCGTCGGAGTCGCTGTCGGACCGTTCGATGGGGCCCGGCACGCGGCGATCGTCACGACCGGCACGAGCGCCAGCATCCTCCAGGCAATCCGTCGGGGCATCAAAACTCTCCTTCGTTGGGTGTTCGCGCGTGGGGCAATCGAGCCGTCATCCTCGTCGGGCGGTGAGCCTCGCGGCTGCCGAAGCAAGCGTCGTTGCCAGCTGACGACCGAGTTATCCGTCAATCATATCATTGGACGAGAACCCCATCCGATTAGTTGCAGTCAGCGATCGATTTGTTCAATAGCTCGTTCCGTTGACATGGCTACACCCACTTGGTATCTTGTGCGCCAACTGTGATGCGGGCGGGGAGCCTGGCTTTCCTGGGCCGCGGCGGCGAGGAGTATGAGGTGCGCGCTGACCACGTGATTCGACGCATCGGCGTCTTCCTGATCATCGTCTGGGTCGCGGCGACGATCAACTTCATCGGGCCGCGGCTCACCGGTCAGGATCCGGTCAAGGACCGGATCATGGAGCAGGCCCTTCAGGGCGGCTACATCCAGCAGGGCATGAACGAGATGGCGAAGATGTACTCCGCGAAGTTCGGGCTCGACAAGCCGCTCTGGGAACAGTACCTGACCTATCTCTCGGACATCGCGCGGCTGAACTTCGGCTACTCGATCACGAACTACCCGAAGACGGTCAACGAGACGATCGGCGAGGCGCTGCCGTGGACGATCGGCCTGCTCGGGGTCTCGACGGTCATCGCCTTCCTGCTCGGCACCTTCCTCGGGGCGATCATGGCCTGGCCGCGCTCGCCGCGGTTCGTGCAGTACCTCCTGCCGCCGCTCCTCACCTTCTCGGCGGTGCCCTATTACCTCCTCGGCCTGATCCTGCTCTATTTCCTGGCGTTCCAGACGAAGCTGCTCCCGATCTTCGGCGGCTACACCGCCGGCACGACCCCGGCGCTGTCCCTCCCCTTCATCCTCGACGTCCTCCAGCACGCCCTGTTGCCGGCGCTCTCGATCGTGCTGGCCGGCATCGGCTTCTGGGGCCTGGGCATGCGCGCGATGATGGTGACCGTCCAGGGCGAAGACTCGATGCTCTTCGCCGAGGCGAAAGGGCTGCGCGGCAAGACGCTCTTCCTGCGCTACGCCGTGCGCAACGCCCTGCTTCCCCAGGTGACCGCGGCGGTCCTGGCGCTGGGCCAGATCCTCTCCGGCGCGGTGCTCGTCGAGGTCGTCTTCGCCTACCCGGGCATCGGCACCGTTCTCTACTACGCGATCCGCAACTTCGACTATTTCGTCATCCAGGGGATCGTCTTCACGGTGATCCTCTCGATCGGCATCGCGACCCTCGTCCTGGATCTGATCTATCCGCTGCTCGATCCACGGATCACCTACCGGAGGGCCTGAGACGATGAGTGACTTTGCCCGGTACCTGCGGCGCAACCCGGCGCTGGTGGTCGGGGTCGCCCTGCTGCTGCTTCTGCTCGTGCTGTGCGCGATCGGTCCCTTCTTCGTCGACGTCGGCAACGCGGCGCCGCTTTCGGTGCCGGCGAATCAGCCGCCGTCGATCCAGTACCCGCTCGGCACCGATCGGCAGGGTCGCGACCTGATCGCGGTGCTGGTCGCCGGCACGCCGCTCACCCTCCAGATCGGGCTGATCGCCGGGCTGCTCGGAACCCTGGTCGGCACCATCCTGGCGTTCGTCTCGGCGTACTACAGCGGAACCGTCGACACGATCATCAAGGGAATCGTCGACGTCGGGCTGACGGTGCCCGGTCTGCTGGTCCTGATCATCGTGGCGGTGTCGATCCACGGCGGGATGAGCGTCAACGGGATGGCGCTGGTGGTCGCGTCGCTCGCCTGGCTCTGGCCGGCCCGGACGATTCGGTCCCAGGTCCTCACCCTTCGCGAGCGCTCGTGGGTCCAGATCGCGCGCTTCTCCGGGATGAGCGGACCGGAGATCATCGTCCGCGAGCTGATCCCGAATCTCCTGCCCTACCTGGCCGCGGCGCTGGTCGGCGCGGTGGCCTCGGCGATCCTGGCGTCGATCGGCCTCGAGGCGCTCGGCCTGGGCTCGATGGACTCGCCGACCCTGGGCATGACGATCTACTGGGTGATCTTCTACTCGGCGCTGCTCCACGGCATGTGGTGGTGGTGGGCGCCGCCGATCGTGGTGATCGTCGTCCTTTTCGTGGGCCTCTTCAGCCTCTCGCTGGGCCTGGACGAGATCGCCAACCCGCGGCTGCGCAAGTCGGCGTAGACGAGGATTCCCTCATCCCCTACCCCTTCCCCCAGTGCGCGGGGGAAGGGCCTTCAGGGCGAAAGCTTCTTTTAAGACCCCTCTCCCGCGGCTGGGAGAGGGGGCAGGGGGTGAGGGAACCCGGCCATCACCTCGTTCATCTGGCTTCCCGGCAGCGGCGGGTGCTCCCGGTACAGGTAGCACGCCGCGGCGCGGTGGTCGGCCGTCTTGAACAGGGGCGGCGCCTTCTCCCGACAGACCGCCATCACGTGGGGGCAGCGATCGGCGAAGCGGCAGCCGACGCGGCCGTCGCTCGGCCCTCCCGCGCTCCCGTCGGCTCGCTTTTCCTTCTCCCAGGTGACTTCCGGATCGGGCAGGGGGATCGATCCGACCAGCAGCCGGGTGTAGGGGTGCTGCGGCTCCTGCACGATCTGCTCGACGTCGCCGACCTCGGCGACCGAGCCGCGGTAAAGCACGATGATGTCCTCGCTGATCTGGTAGGCGGTCGTCAGGTCGTGGGTGATGTAGATCAGCGAGATGCCGAACTGCTGATTCAGCTCGCGGAGGCTGTCGAGAATCGTCGCCCGCAGCGAGGCGTCGACCATCGAGACCGGCTCGTCGGCGATGATCAGCCGCGGCCGAAGGAGGAGCGCCCGGGCGACCATCACCCGCTGGCGCTGGCCGCCGCTCAGCTGATGGGGGTAACGGCCCAGCGTCTCCTCGGAGCGCAGTCCGACCGCGCTCAGCGTCTCTTCGATCAGCGTTCGCGCCTTCTGCCGCGAAGGAGCCAGCTTGAACTTCTCGATCGGCGTTTCCAGGACGTGGTCGACCTTGTAGAACGGGTTATAAACCTCGTACGGGTCCTGGAAGATCACCTGGACCTCGCGCAGAAAGGTCCGTCGCTCCTCGGCGGCAAGCGCGCGAAGGTCCTTTCCCTTGTAACGGACCTCGCCGGAGGTCGGGGCCAACAGGCCGAGGAGCAGGCGCGCCAGGGTAGTCTTGCCGCTGCCGCTCTCGCCGACGATCGCCGTGACCGAAGGCGGACTGTCGGCGATGGCGAACGAGAAGTCTTCCAGGGCGGTGGTGGTTTTGTCTTTGTTCAGCAGGCCCCCACCGAAGATCTTGGTCACGTTTCTCGCTTCGAGCAGCGGCGGCATGATAACTCCTAGTACAGGTGGCAGGCGACCATACGATCAGAAGCAGGTCGGCGAGGCGACGGCGTCTCGACTCGGCAGCGCTCCATCGCCCGAGGGCAACGCGCGACGAATGGGCAGCCCTTCGGGCGGTTCAGGAGCGACGGCGGAAGCCCGGGAATCCCCTTGTAGCCGCCCCGCTTCTTGATCGACGGCAGGCTGGCGATCAAGAGCTGGGTATAGGGGTGAAGGGGCTCGCGGAAAATCTCCTTGACCGGCGCCACCTCGACCAGGTCGCCGGCGTACATCACCCCCAGGCGCTCGACCGCCTGCGCCATCAGCCCCATGTCGTGGCCGATCAGAATGATCGACGCGCCAAGGTCTTCCTGCACGTTCTGGAGCGTCTCCATCACCTGCCGCTGCACCACCACGTCGAGGGCGCTGGTCGGCTCGTCAGCGATGATCACGCTCGGTCGCAGGCTGATCGCGATCGCGATGCAGACCCGTTGCTTCATCCCGCCGCTCAGCTCGTGCGGGTACATCCCGCCGACGTCGGCGGACAGGTCCACCCGACGGAGGAGATCGGCGACCCGCGCGGCGAACTCGGTCCTGGTGAGATTGACGTCGTGGTCCCGCAGCGCGTCGTCGATCTGGTCGCGAATCCGGAGGACCGGATTCAACGAGTTCATCGCCCCCTGGGCGACGAGCGCGATCTTCGCCAGCCGCGCCCGTCGCATCTCTTCCTCGGAGAGCTTGAGCAGATCGACCCCGGCGAGATTCACCTCGCCGTCGTCGATCTGGCCCGGGGGCTTGATCAGGCGCATGAGCGAGAGGGCGATCGTCGACTTGCCCGATCCCGACTCGCCGACCAGGCCAAGGCGCTCGTCGGCCCTGAGATCGAAGGTGACGCCGTTCACCGCCCGCACCGCGCCGCGGGCGGTGTAATAGCTCACCCGAAGGTCACGAACCCCGAGAACGTTTGACTCCACGTCCCCGATCACTGCACGGGCTTGATGTTATTGAGAACCAGCTGCCAGGTCAGGTGCCAGGACGCGGGATTGATGTACGGGTTGTCGAGGGAGGGCCAGTTCGTCCAGTACAGCTCGTTCATGCCAATGTTATGGTAGAACTCGTTGAGCTGGATGTCCGGCATCTCCGGCAGCCAGATCGCCATCGCGTCGTGGAACAGCTTGGTGAGAGTGGCCTTGTCGTCCATCGAGGTGGCGTACACCTGGTCGACGATCTTGTCGTAGTTCTTGTTGCTCCAGCGCGGGAAGTTCGCCTCGTGGGCGCCCGGGACGGCCAGCGTCGCCGACTGGTACAGACGCAGCGTGGCGTAGGGATCGCGAATGCTTCCGCCGTGTCCGTAGATCGCCGCGACGTAGTCGCCCTTCTGGAACCGGGCGTCGGCGTCCGGCGGCTGGGTCCAGGTCGCGTCGACGCCGTGCTTCTTCAGCACCTGCGCGACCACCGGGCCGATGTCCGACAGGAACGACCAGCCGGTGATGTCAAACTTCAGCTTGTTGCCGCTGGCGTCGGCCCAGATGCCGTCGCTACCCTTCTTCCAGCCGTTCTTCGTCATCAGGCTGTCGGCGGTCGTGGGATCGTACTTGTTCGTGTCCCACTTCTGGAAGAGATCCTTGCAGACGTCGAAGTACGGCTGGAGCGCCGGATACTCCGGCATCGGCAACGGCGAGGGCACGATGCCGCTGTCCTGACCGTAGGCGACGTTGATGATCTGGTTGCGATCGAGGTAGTAGCTGATCGCCCAGCGAAGGTCGGCCTTGTCGAAGGGCGGCTTCGAGCAGTTCACGTAGAACGAGAGCGGCCACCAGTCCTCGTTGCCGTAAGGCGGCTTGCGGCCGGAGAACGTGGTGATCTTCGCGTTCTGCTGAACGACCTCTTTGAGGTTCGAGACGATCAGCGCGCCGTAGTCGATCTTGTTGGTGATCAACGACTGGGCGATCGCGGTCTGGTCGGTGATCGGCAGGTAGACGAGGCGCTCCGGCGCCGGCATGGCCGGCACGAGTCCCGCCTTGACCGCCCACCAATCGGCGGCGCGGTCCATCACCTTCTGCTCGGGCGAGCCGGCGACGACCCGCCAGGGACCGGTCGTCACCGGCCATCCCTTTTCCAGATCGTAGAACTTGAAGGTCGTCCAGTCCTGGCCCTGGAAGATGTGCTTGGGCGCGATGTAGATCCCGATGTCGTACTCGTAAGTGGCCTGGGAGAAGAGGCGCGGGGCCGGCACCTTGAATTTCAAGACCACCGTGTTCGCGTCGGTCGCCTCGGCCGAGTCGAGCACCTGCTGGACGTCGACGCCCCACTTCACCTTGCCACCCAGCTCCTTCAGGGTATTGAAGGTGTAGACCACGTCGTCGGCGCTGAACGGCTGCCCGTCGCTCCAGGTAACACCCTGGCGGGTCTTGATCGTCAACTGCTTGAAGTCGGGGGTGTAGGCGTAGCTCTCGGCGAGCCAGGGATACTCCTTGTCCGCGTAGGCGCTGTAGTAAGCGAGTGGCTCGAAGAAGATGTTGGAGCCGGTCTGGTGGTTGCCGCCCAGGTTATAGGGGTTCCAGTTGTCGTAGTCGGTCATCTTGCCCTCGCTGCCGCCCTGGGACAGGATCAGGGTGCGGTTGCGGGGCACGTTCTTCAGCTGGCCGGAAGCCGCCGGAGCGGTCGTGGCCGCCGGGGCGGTGGTGGGCGCCACGGTAGGCGCCGCGGGCGCGGTGGTGGCGGCGGGCGCGGCCGTCGCGGCAACGGTTGGCTCGGCCGGCGCGGCCTTGGGGGGCGGAGGAGCGGCCTTCGGAACGGTCGGCGCCGCCGCGGGTGGCGTCGGCGCGGCCGAGGAGCCGCACGCCGCCATAAAGAGAGTTCCGGTTATCGCCGCGGTCGCCGCCAGGAATCGCCGTCGAGGCACGCCTCGCCCTGCTCGCTGATCGCTCATGACCGATTGCTCTCCTCGTTTACTCATAGTCACCGCTTCCTTCGCCCAGGGGCGCGCGCTAG
>JAJPKB010000186.1 GCA_021323915.1 Chloroflexota bacterium
AGGCGGTCGCCACCGGCCCTCGCGGACCGAGCGCCGAGATCTCCCCCCTCGACCAGCGCTAGCGCGCCGATCGGCCAGACCAATCGGACAACAGGACCAGGACCCAATCGTCGGGGCGTTCCCGGCGGCTCTCGGGCGCCTGGAAACGCGCCGTGCCTGGCTGGCGACTCGAGTGGCCGACCCGCGACTCGGCCACCTCGCCGCGCCGGGGATCGAACCAGCGGGCCGACCACCCGCGATCGGCCGGGATTCGCACGTCTACCGCGCCCCCGATTGGCAGATAAACCGCGACCAGGTCCCGCTCGGCGGTCGCCAGGGCGAGCGGTCGGTAACCGGGCGCCCAAACGGCGGGCTCGATCAGATCCGGGGCCGGGCGGAGCCGCGCCAACGGCACGATCTCGGTGAAGAAGCGGCGCAGCTGCAGCAGAAACGCCAGGCCGGGCTGGTCCTCGTCGAGGAGCAGAAACGGTCCCCAGGAGTTCTCGAAGCCGTGGATCACGCCCAGTCCCTGGAACGCGCCCCGCCAGGCGCCGAGGCTCCGGGCGATCGCGTCCTCGATCCCGGCCGCGAGCCAGCCGGTCTCCTGGTCCCGGGTGCCCCAATCCTGGAAGAGAATCAAGTCGATCGCCTCGGGATCCGCGGCGAAGCGCACGGCGAAGGGGGTAGGCGCGGCCCGTTGTAGACCGCGACCGGGTGGCCATGCGACGCCACGCTTTTCACCCACCGGGCCACCCGGATCGCCCAGCGATCGGCGACCGGCTTGTAGTGCCAGTCGCCGTTCGGATAGAACTCTTACTCGTTCATCAGCGTCCAGACGGCCACCGCGCGGAAGGCGTCGTAGCGCGCGATCAAGTAGCGCAGCCACAGCTCCTCCCATTCCGGCACGAAGATGTTGCGGCTGTTGAACGGGAACTCGAAGCCCCAGGCTTCCATAGAAAGCCGGGGCTCGCGGACGGGACGACCTTGACGGAGCCCTCGACAGTCAAATCGCGATCGAGCGGGCACGTCGTGGTTCGGTAGGTCCAGCGGCCCGGCTCGCCCGGGTTGAAGCGGATCCGCCAGAGGTCGTCGGCGTCGTAGAAGGCGGGGATGGTGAACGATTGGCCGGTTGGACCGGTGAACGTCGCATCCACTGTCAGGTCGACGAACGGGTTCGGGTAGCGGATGCCGCTCCGCAGCGTCCACTCGCTCACCGAGCGGCGCGGAATCGTGGTAGGGCTTTCAACAATCAGCGGGTTGCTCCTGGTTCAGGCGGTTTCAACCGGCCCTGATCGGCAGATCGTCCTCGTATCCGAAGGCAGCGATTCGCTGTTGTGCCCTGATCCGACCAGATGATACAGTATCGGGCAGGGACCGATCGAGGAGGTGTCGCGGCTCGTTGGTCGGTTCGTGGGAGGGTTTCGGCATGTACATCCCAGCGGCGTTCCGCGAGGATCGGCTCGACGTTTTGCATCGGATCATCCGCGAGCACAGCTTCGTCACCCTGGTCTCGAACGGGTCCGATGGCTTGATCGCGACTCATCTTCCGGTTCTGCTCGACGAGCGGAAGGGTAAGCTTGGAACGCTCGTCGGGCACGTCGCCCGCGAGAATCCGCACTGGCGGTCTTTCGCCGGAGATCAGGACACGCTGGCGATTTTCCAGGGGCCGCACGCCTACGTCTCGCCGTCCTGGTACACTACGCCCTTCGCGGTCCCAACCTGGAACTACGTCGCGGTCCACGCGTACGGCCGGCCGCGGATCGTCGAGGACGAGGCGAGGCTGTACGGGATTGTCGCCGAACTGGTAAAGGCGTTCGAGGGGCAGTTCACCTATGCCTGGGATCTCGACGCGCGGCGGGAGTATGCCGAGAAGCTGCTGAAAAACATCGTCGGCTTCGAGATGGAGATCACCCGCCTCGAAGGCAAGCGCAAGCTGAGCCAGAACCGCTCCCGCGCCGATCAGGAGGGCGTCGTCGCCGGTTTGCGGGAACGGGGCGAGCCCCTCGACGTCGCCCTGGCCCAGCTTATGAGCGCGAATTTGTAGAGGCCGTGGTCTGGCTCGCTTCGCCCGGGACGAGGCTCGGTTATCGTAGGATGCCAGCCGGCCCTTGCGGACCGACCAGGCCGGGGGAGTGCGCCATCAAGGCCGGCGGTTTTCTGCCAATCATGGGACGCGTCCCACCACGATCTTTGCCAGTTTGACGAGGGATGCTTCGTCGGAAGGGGGCCCGTTGTCGCTGTTGCTCTGGCCAACTTCCACGATGTCGTCTGACAAACGAACCACGACAGACCGGCCGGTAATGTCCTTCGCGTCCAAGCCGTGCGACTCGACAAACGTCGCCTGCTGCCCCACGCCGGTTACGGCCGTGCACTGGTTGGAGCCCTGGTTCGGACCGCCGCACAACGTACCCAGCATGCTCTGAAATTCCTGCGTGCCGCTCACTCCGTAATCGGTTACGTGAAGTCGCGCGCCGTTCGTGAGCTTCCATTCGCAAGAATTGCCCGACGTCTCGGTACCATTATCCGACGCGCCCACGCCCAGGGAGGATTGAATCTCTGCGGTTGATGCGAGCTGGCATAGCTGGAGTTTGCTCGCCCGAGCCGAGGTCGTAGTGCCCGCGGTATTCGAACTTGGCCCGGTCGAGGTCGGCGCCGGGGCGGGTGACTGAGCGGTGGGCGCCGCGCCGGTGGAGCTGCCTCCGCAAGCGCTCAAGAGGCCGACCAGGACGAGCAGGAACCCAGCAAGCGACGATCGGATTCTCCGGTTCTTCAACGATGACCCCCTCGTTCACCGCGGACGCGAAGTCCGCCCTGATGTTTCATGTGGCTGATCGAGTCTGTACGTTCCGCCGAATATGCCGCAAGTTCAACCCGGTGTCAAGACAGCTGAATTCCCCTACCCCGCGCGTTCCCCGCGTTCGCCGGTATAATCGGGTGACGCGCTTCGCTTCAGGA
>JAJPKB010000168.1 GCA_021323915.1 Chloroflexota bacterium
GTGCGGGTGTGAGGATGGGTCGTTTGGCGTCCGCGAGGTCCATGTCTTCGAGGCGCTCGCCGGTCTCTCCTCAACGGACCCTCTCCTCGCTGAGCGTACGCAGGCCTACGTTTACGACGCCCTTGCCGGCCTCGGCCAGGGGCCCGGCGACGCGGCTCCGGGTATCGCGACGCCCACTCGGCAGCCGGGGCAGGCCGGACCGCCCTCGACACCACCGCCAACGCTTGCCGTCGGGGTGCCGGCCGCTGATCGGCAGACGCCGGTCGTCGCGACGACTGGGCCGGTCGACTTCACGATCATCCTGGAAGTCCAGTCGGGGAGCGGCTATCCATGACCCTCACCGTCGCCCAGCGCGCCCTGGCCGTCGCCAGCCTGTTCCTGCTGGCGTGCTGCGCGATCTTCTTTTACTATTATCTCGAAAACCAGGGTAAGAAGGCCGCTCTCGCCGCGGAGCTGTCGTCCCTTCAGACGACGGTCGCCAGGATCAACGCCGAGCGACAGGCACCGGAGGCGAGCGATCCGCTGCTTCACTCGCCGGCCTTTCCGCGCGATCCTCCGGATCTCGCCCTGGCGACCTCGGTGCTCGCCAGCGCGACCGGCAGCGGCGTCAGCACCGGGCCTATTCAGACCACTGCCGGCGCGGACGAGACGGTCGGCAACGAGACCTACCGAGCCACGGTCGTGAACCTGACGATTTCCGGGTCCCTGCCGCGGATACTCAACTTTTTCGATCGAATGGAGCAGGCTGGCATTCGTACCCTGGCGTTTGATAACATGCGGGTCGAGGCCGACAATGGTAACTGGACGGTTCAAGTCCAGGTAATCGCCTACTCCCAACAACCCTGACCCGACGCGAACCAGGGAAAAGGCAAGCGATCACGAAGATCGCGGACGGAGCGTGAATCGGTGCCAACCTTGAAAATACGCTTCGGTCGGTCCAGCGCCGCGAGCACACCTCCCGACGCGGCGTCTGATCCGCGCTCCGACGCCGGGGAGGCCGAGACGCTCGAGGCGAGCCCTCCGCCGATCGAGGCGTCGACGCGGCCATCACCGGAGTCCCGTCGCGCTCGTCGGCCCGGCTGGCTCCGCCTTCCCTCGCTGGATCGCACCCGAGTGGCCGCGAGCGTCGAGGGCACGAGCCTGCGCATTGTTTCGGTGGTCGATCGCCGGGTCGCCGGCTGGGCGAGCATTCCGTTAGACAGCCGCCTGGTGCGGAACGGTCAGGTCGGCGATCCAACTGACCTCGGGGCGGCGATCGACGAGGCGTTCGATCGCCTTAATCTCCCGAAACACCACGTCTCCTGGGCGCTGCCCGGCAACCAGGCCAGCGCCCGGATCCTCGACCTGCCCGGTCTGCATGGTCCCGAGCTGAAACGGGCCATTGCCGAGGAGGTCGAGGCGTCGCTTGGCGCCGCGGCCGACGACAGCTACCTGTCCTGGCAGCGTCTCGAGGGGCGGATCCGGCGTCGACACGTGTTCGTGCTTGCCGTGCCCAAGGCGACCGTATTGTCGGCGCTCGAGGCGCTGGAGGTGGCCGGGATCCGCCCGCGAACGATGGACCTGCGGCCGCTCGCCCTGATTCGAGCGATCGGACGAAACGACGCGGTAGTGGCCAATCTGGAAGAAGGGAACCTGGACGTCGCGATCGTTTCCAAGGGAGTGCCGACGCTGCTCCGCAGCGTTCCGCTGCCCGGCTCGACGACCGGCCCCGAAGCGGCCCAGAACCGGCTGGCCGACGAGATCGATCGAGCGCTCGCCTACCACGACGAGACCAATCTCGACCGCCCCCTCGGCCCGGAGGCGCCGCTCTACCTGACCGGACGCCTCGGCACCGGCATTGCCCTGACCGAGAAAGTCCGCGCGCTGACCGGGCACCCGATCGGCCGCCTTTCGACCGGGCTCGACTATCCGGCGGATTTTCCGGTCAACGAGTACCTGGTGAACCTCGGCCTGGCGCTCAAGCGCGCTTGAGCGGGGATTGGCCGCTGGCCCACGCGGCGTTTCCGGTCGTATAATGGAGGTAGTTCACCGGAGGTCGCATGCCGAAAAAGCAAGCCGGACGGTCGACGCGCGCTCGAGCGAGCCGTCCTGCCATCCGTCCGAGCGCCCGCCCATCCGCGGCCGTGCCCGTCGAGAGCACCCCGCTGGTTTCTCCGTCGATCGGAACGCCGGGAGTCACCGGCTCGTCGGTGGGCCCAAGCTTCGCTCCAGGCCCGCGAAGCGCGGCACGCGCGGCAGCGCGGACCTACCGGGCACCGCGGATGGGCAGCCTGATTCCGATCACCGACTACAGCTACGTCATGGCCGATCTGCGGCGGATCGGGGTGCTGGCCGGCGCCGCTTTCATCATTCTGATCGGCCTGACCTTCGTCATTCATTAGAGAGAGCGCGTCCGATCGCTCGTCCGCCGAAACACGCTCTCCGCCGCTTGGGCGACGGTGTCGACGTCGATCAAAGCAAGGCAGTCGCGCGCGCGACAGCCGTGACGCGTTCCGGGCAGAAAGCCGCGGTAGAGGCAGGGCGCGCAGGGCAGATCGGTTCGAACGACGACCGAGCTCGCGGTGACCTCCGGCTGCCACCGAACGCCGCCGTATGGCCCCCACGACACCGCGTTGCTCGGCCCGAAGACCGCCACGACCGGTAATCCGACCGCGACCGCGAGATTCATCGCCCCACCGTCGTTGCCGACGAACAGGTCGCAGCTTTCCAGCACCGCGGCAAGCACCTTGACGTCCGACGTGCGGCCGGTCAGATCGCGGCAACCCGACCCGATGCCCTCCCGGATCTGCTCACCCAGCTCTCGCTCTAATGGGCCGCCGACCACGACGACCTCGGCGTTGAGGCGGTCGACGAGACGGCGCGCGACCGCCGCGTACCGATCGGCCGGCCAGCGTCGGGCTGGGCTGTACGCTCCGGCACCGGGATACACCGCGACGCGCGGACGGCCGGCCGAAGGCGCATCGTTTTCCAGCAGGCGTCGCGCCTGGTCCCGCGCATCGTCGGCGATCCGAACTTCGAATCGAGGAGCGGGATTGACCGCGCCAGCCAGGCCGACCGCGCCGAGCCAGTAGTCAGCTTCGTGGCGCACTCCGTATCCCTCGTCCGGAAACACGTGTGTCAGAAAGGATGGGTGACCCTCGGCGACGCCGCCCCGCCAGGTCGCGCCGGTCGCGCCGAGCAGCGTGGCGTACTTCAGCCGGCCCGCGGTCGTGAAAAGATGGTGGAGGAGAAAGACTCGATCGTACCCCTTCCTCCGGAGCGTCAATCCGAGCGTTGCCGCGGCGACCACGGCGCGCGGAGACGGACGAAGCCGGTCAAACCACGCCTTCTCGAACCGAACGAGCCGGTCAACCGAGTCCAGTCCGTCGAGCACCGCCGCGCCCGTCGGCGTGACCAGCGCGTCGATTGTCGCGGCGGGAAACGTCGCGCGGAGCGCCCGGAGGGCCGGCGTCGCGGTGAGCGCGTCGCCGAGGTCGGCGAGCTTGATGACCAAAATCCGGTCGGCGCTCACCGTCCTTCTCCCTCGGGTGCGCCGAGCGCGCGGTCGGAGGTAGCCGAATCGGAGCCGGGCGAGGAGATCGTGTGATCGTTGGCCGGGAGCGCTCCCGGCCCGAGCTCGGATTTCAACCCTCCGGGGTCCGATCGCTTCAGCAGATCGGCCGCGACGTCGAGCACGTGCTCGACCGAGATTTCCGCCAGGCAGGTGTGAGCCGAAAGCTCCCCGATCGGGAAATCGAGGCGGTCGCACGGACAGCAGGGCCAGGAGGAGAGGATGACGCGGTGACGGGACTGGTCGCCGTACGGACCGAACCGCCGGGGATCGGCCGGGCCAAACAGGTGGACCGTGGGCGTTCCCACGGCAACCGCGAGGTGGAGAGGGCCGCTGTCCGGCCCGATCGCGAGCTGACAGCGTTCGAGCACCGCCGCGAGCTCGCCCAGGCTCGTGACTCCGGCCAGTCCGATCGTCTCGGGACCGATCCGCGCGACCAGCTCGGCGACCTGATCGCGCTCGCCGGGACCGCCCAGCGCCACGATCGTCGCCCGATGATCCAAGCGCAGCCGCCGGCCAACCTCGGCGAGCCGCTCGATTGGCCAGCGTTTGACCGGGGCGCCGGCACCAGACTGCAGCGCGACTACCGGACGGCCCCGCGTTGCCGAGGCGAGCAATTCAGCCGCGCGCCGACGGTCGGCCTCGGCGACGAAGAACTCCAGCTTCTCGCTTCCACCCGGTTTGACGACCGCCTCGGTCAGGGCAAGGTTCTCATCGGCGGCGTGAATCCCGTGGCGCACCGGCAGCGCTCGGGAGAGAAACGGGCGGACGCTCGGCACGTCGAAGCCGATCTGCTCGGGAATCCCGGCCAGTCGGACGGCCACTGCTCCCCACCAGAAGTCGGCGCGAAACTGAAGGGCGAGATCGAATCGCTCACGTCGGAGAAGCCGGGCCAGCGCGACCAGCGACCGATACGCGGCCAGAGTCGAGCGCCGACCTCGCCGATCGAACCACGGAAAGTCCCAGGCGATCAGACGGTTCAGATTCGGATTGCCAGCGAGCACCGGAACGCCCCACGGACCGACCAGGCCCACGATCTCGGCGTCGGGAAAGCCGCGCCTCAGCCGCTGGAGCGCCGGGGTCAGGAACAGGAGGTCGCCCAGGTGATCGGGTCGAACGACGAGCAGCTTTCGACGGGCGGAGGCGGTTGGCCGTGGTGGACCGAGCAGTTTTCCGACGAGGTAAAGTACCACCCGACGGCCGTCGGTCCGTGGGCTGACCGCGCCGATCACCTGGCTCGCTCGCGCATAAAACGGGCGACCTCGTTCCAGACGCGTTCGACCGACAGCGAGCGCATGCAGAGCACGTTGGCGCAGGGAGCGACGCGGCCGTTCTCGAAACACGGGCTGCACCAGAGCCCGGCGGTGAGGGCGACGGCGTTTCGATCGCGTGGGCCGTAAACGATCGGATCGGACGGACCGAAAAGCATTACCACGTTGGCCCCGGCCGCCTCGGCCAGGTGACTGGGCCCGCTGTCGTTGCCGACGTACGCCGCGGCCCGTCGCGCCAGCGCGGCCAGCTCGTCGAGGGTGAGAGCTCCGACCAGATTGACGGTTGGGGACGTGGAAGCGGCCGGGCTCGGGGTAGGGCCGGGATCTCCCTCATCCCCTACCCCTTCCCCCATTCCGAGGGGGAAGGGTCTAAAGGGAGGCATTACCCCTTGAGTCCCCTCTCCTGCGGCTGGGAGAGGGGGTAGGGGGTGAGGGATCTCGGTCGCACTGAAAACTGGTGCCTCCTGCCCCGCCGTGACGGCACCCAGGATCTCCCCGGCCACCGCTCGGTCGTCGGGCGCGCCGACCAATACCACCGTCCCGCCAGCGTCCACGATTCTCCTGGCTAGCTCGCGGAAGCTGGCGGCCGGCCATCGCTTCCGAGTGAGGGTCATGCCCGGATTCGTTCCTCCAGAGCAGTGTAGCACGACGAAAGGCCGATCGCTCGGAAGCCGCTCGGCGACGATTCGATCGGCGCGTTCGACCGCATCTTTCGAGGGATAAAACTCGAGGCGACCGGACGATGGTCGGCCGCCGAGCGCCCTGAGGAGATCCAGGTAAAGCTCGCTTTCCGGTCGGGCAGGATTGACCGGGACGGCGACGCTCAGGCTGAACCCGCGTCCGCCGCTATCGATGCCAACCCGAACCGGAACGCCGGCCAGCAGCGGGAGCGCGGCGAGCAGCGCCGAGCGCTCGAGGACGAAGCAGGCGCTGAAGCGCCCGTCCCGCACCGCGCGGAACAACCGGATGAAGTCCATCGGGTCGTAGCGACCGCTGCCGACCGGGCCGGTATCGAGCAGCGCATCGATGGTGGGGTGGCCGGCGATCGCGGCACGCGAGTGCGTGCCGACGGCGAACGTCAGATTAGCAGACGGCAGGGCGCGTCGAAGCTCGCGCACCAGCGGTGTCGCGAAGGCCACGTCGCCGAGGCAGCAGGGCTTCAAGATCAGGATTCGCGCGTTTGCCAAATCGGCCAGGGTAATCCTTCGTCGAAACGCCGGGGCGAAAAGCCAGCCAAGCAATCGGTAGAGCACCGCGACCGCCAGGTAGCGCAGCTGGCTCGTCAGCGGGTAGGGCAGGCGGGTGACCGGCCGCTTTCGAAGACTCACGTTCGGATGTCCTGCTTCGCCGGCTACGGCGACGCCACCAGCGCGAAGGTGATCTCTCCCTCGGCGGCAAGCTGGCCGTCGACCAGCGCTCGTCCTCGGACCCGTCCGATCGGTCCACGCATCTTGAGTAATTCGACTTCCAGGCGCAGGGTGTCGCCGGGTACGACCGGTCGGCGAAACCGGAAGCCATCGATTCCGGCCAGCATCGCGAGCTTGCCCTCACGGGTTTCCTTGCCGAGCAGCGCCGCGCCGCCGGCCTGGGCCAGCGCCTCGACGATCAAGACGCCCGGCATGATCGCGTTGTCGGGAAAGTGTCCCTGAAAGAACGGCTCGTTGGCGGTGACGTTCTTGATCGCCACGGCGCGGGTTCCGTCTTCGGAGACCTCGAGAATCCGGTCGACCAGCAGAAAGGGATAGCGGTGGGGAAGAACCCGTCGAATATCATTCAGGAGATCGGTTCGGGAACTGACCTCAGACATGGGCTACGCTCTCATCGATTTGTTCAGAAGGATGCTTCACCGTGCCGCCGTTACGCGCCGGAGCCGCGCCCTCGGCGATGTCCAGCCGGCGAAGCCGGTAGAGCGCCTCTTCCATCAGGCGGCGGTGTCCGGCGATCAGATCGGCGACCAATCCGATCAATCCGACCTGAAGCCCGATCACCATCAGCACCCCACTCAGCACCAGCGACTGGACGTGGCCGGAGCCAGCGCCGTGAACATCGTACCAGAGAAAGCGAGCGACGCCCAGCA
>JAJPKB010000208.1 GCA_021323915.1 Chloroflexota bacterium
GCCTGATACGGAACAACAACCTGGGTCGAAGACGCCAGGACAGCCGACGGAATGGCGACGGTCGACGTCTCGCGGCGCGACGCCCCGCCCGGGCCGGTCCAATCCAGGGTAAACGGCAGCCCTCGCGTTCCCGGTTTAAACACGACGATCGGCAGTCCGGAGCCAGGTCGAATCTGAACGTCGAGTCGACCCGGCGCCCCGGGCTGGGGCGGACAGCCGGCCATCGCCACGACCAGACTTGCCGTGTCGGGCGGAAACGACGACGGCACCCGATAGACGACGTCGTCGCCGAGCTTCGCCGCGATCTGAACGTCGGCCGGAAGGCTACTCGTGTCGAGCACCTCGCGCTGGCTCGCGTCGAGCTGGGAGCGGTGGACGACCACGTAGCGAACGCCCAGTCGCTCGATCGTGGCGACCGCGGCGGGCGAGGGGAAAGTCTGCAAGACCGACGCGAGGTCGTCGTAGGACGGCGGAAGGAAGGAACGGAATCCATCGACCAGGGGGCGGTGATCGTAGGTCGATAGGTAGGATCGCGGGCTCTCGTGGTAGGCGTTGTCGTCGATCGGCAGCTCGAGAACCGCGCCGGGGGTGGGATCGGCGGCGAGCCAGCGGTAGACCGGAGGGACGGACGCTCCGACCGGGACCGGGGTGAGCGGGAAGTAATTGATGCCTTCGACGACGCCAAGCGCCGCGCAAGCTCCGACCAGAACCACCGAACTGAGCGAAGGCAAGGATTCCGCCTTCCGGCGCCGGCCGAGCCACCCCTGGAGCGCGGCGACGCCGTCGCCGGCGAGAATCGCCAGCCCAAGAATCACGAGCGCATCGAACCGCGAAGGAACTCGGAGGGCGGCGAAGCCGGGGAGGTAGTCGAAGAGGATCTCGTAAGGCATGGGAAACGGCAGGGGGTGCGCCACGTTCGGGTAAAGGTGCAGGTAGGGTCCGAAACAGAGGGCCACGCCGACGAGGATCATGAGGAGCGGAGCGATGACTCGTCTGGATCGCCTGCCGACGACGCCGACACCCGCGAGGATGACGATGATGGTTCCCGGATAGAGATGGCGCTCGCTTCCCGCCAGGGCCGGTCCGAAAGGATCGACGTGGAGCAGCGCGCGGATGACCGGCAGGGCCGGAATCACCAGCATCGTCGGCGTTGGGGCCAGAAAGTTTCCCGGCCACGCGGAGAACGCGGCCGCCTCGCCGAGCGATCGAGACAGTCCGAAGCTTCGCTCCAGCTCGAAGTAGGGAAGGATGAAAGGCGCGGCGAGGAGTCCGCCGAGGGCGCAGAACCCGCACCACGGCAAAAGCCAGCGAGGACGTAAGACGGTCCGCCACGATCGCGCCACCGCGGCGACGACGTGGATCAGGATCCCGATGCCCAGGATGAAGGCGTAGTAGAACGAAACCAGGACCTGCAGAACGGTGAAGAGCGCGAATCCCGCGGCCCAGCGGTACTTGCCGTGCGCCACGTAACGATCGAAGCTCCAGAGCGCGAACGGCGCCCACTCCATGGAGACGTTCGGAAGCTGGGCCAGGTGCTCGTAGCGGTAGGGCGTAAAGGCGTAGAGGATGCCGGCGACCAGACCGGCGCCGGGCAAGCCGGTTCGCTGCCGCACGAACAGGTACATGCCGTAGCCGCCGAGGACGTAAGTCAGCAGAATCAGGACGTTCAGCGCCAGGACCGGGTTGTCGGTCAGCCAGACAATCGGCGCGCCGAGAACGATGTTCGGCACGGTGCTGTCCGAATAGGCGAGGCTGAGGGGATAGGGATAGAAGATGTTGCCGTCGTAGAGGTGGAGCGGGTCGTCGACGATCTGGTGCGCTCCGAATCCGATCACCCAGGCGTACTCGTAGGAATCGCCGTTGTCGCGGAGGTGGGTTGCGAGGTGCAGAACGAGCGGGTAGGTCAGACTGAGCGAAAGGATGACGAATGCAACGACGGGCGCAATCCGACCGATGACACGCTTGGTCGTCGGCTCGGTCACCCAGCGTCGGAGAATCTCAGACAATCCGGTCTTCCTAGCGGCCCGATCCTATCATGACGCGGGCTCCCAGACAAGCGCGGCAACGGGAGGCCAATTGCGGGCGCCGACCGCTTCGGCTATGATACAGGCCCCGGTTAGGACGTACGTTAGACTCTCGGAGGTCCGCCTGTTGGTAGGGCTCGGCCCCGCCCGCGATGGCGCGCGGGAGAGAAGCAGCCTCGATACGTCTCGGCTCGTCGAGCTGGCCCTCCTCGCCCTGGCCTTTGTCGCCTTGCTGGTGCTCTTCCGGAGCTTTGCCGACGATACGGCGGGCGGGTCCGACAGTTACGGCTACGTGTCGGAAGCCATCAGACTGAGCCAGGGCCACTTCTACGAGCCCGAGCACGTCCTGTCGCGGTTCGGCCTTGCCGAGGACAGCTCGATCACCCACCCACTCGGCTACATCGGGCACGGCGCTGGGGGCACGATTCCAACCTACCCGTTCGGGTTTCCCCTTCTGATCGTGCTCGCCATGAAGTCGGCCGGGTTCCTGGCTGCTTTCTGGGTGACACCGGTGCTCGGCGCCTTTACGGTGCTTCTGACGTACCTCCTCGCGCGCGATCAGATTGGACCTGTCGGCGGCATAGTCGCCGCGGCGCTCACCCTGGCGCTTCCTAACTTCCTTTTCTTCGTGGTTCAACCGATGAGCGACGTGCCGGCGGCGTTTTTTGGCGTCCTGGCCCTCTGGGCCCTGATTCGTCGGCGAGAGAACGTCCGGAACGACCTCATCCTGGCGTTCGCGGTTGGGCTCGGAATCTGGATTCGACCCAACCTCGCACTCGTGGTTGTCCCAATCCTCGCATGGCTTGTCTGGCGCGGCGAATTCCGGCGGACGGCTCGCTTCGTGGCGTTGCTCCTGCCCTTTGTCGTGGTCGAAGGAGCGGTGAACCTGCACCTCTACGGCGCGCCGTGGACAACCGGTTACGGAGACCCGCCGCTGACCCACAATCTGACCGATGCTCTGCAGCGTTGTGGGCGCTATTTGATCCGCCTAAATTCCCAGCAGGCAGGAATCGGCCTCGCCCTGGTCGGCTTTGGAGTGGCGTTTGGCAAGCTCGACTGGCGTGTCCGCGCGCTGTTTATCGGGTTCGCCAGCGTCCTGTTGGCTTTCTTCTCTTTCTATTCGATCGACGACGCCTGGTGGTATGGGCGTTTTCTCCTGCCCGGTCTGGCTCCGGTCGCGATTGTCGAGGCGTCCGGCGTCGTCAGGGTCCTCGACCTTACTTCCCGGCGCTGGATTCCCGCCCCCTTTCTTCTGGTGCTGGCCGTCCTGTTTGGCTGGCAATCGTTGAGCTTCGATCGGGCCAACGGCGTCTTCGAAATCGGTCAGGGCGAGCTCAAATACCAGAAGATGGCCCAACTCGTGTCGAGAACGGTCGACGGACGGTCGCTCGTGCTGGCCAATCAGCACAGCGGCTCGATCCGACTCTACGCCGGCGTGCCGACGATGCGCTACGATCTGGCTCCGGTATCGCAGCTGATGGGTATACTCCAACAGGTGACGGCGGTCGGAGGCACCGTCTACCTGGTCGGCGAAGATTGGGAAGTCAAACAAATCAAGAACAGCGACCGAGCGGTGCTCCTGGTGGGCGCGCAGGCGCTCGGAACGGTCGAACCGTCGGATGTGACCTTGTTCCGCTTGGATATTCTGCCCCCGGCCAATTCATCGGTTCCCCATCCGCTCGACGTGATCTTCGGAAATCAAATTGTTCTCCGAGGATTCAAAATGAGCCCGGAACACCCGAAACCTGGCGACGTCGTCACGGTCACCCTCTATTGGACGGCGCTCCGCGAACCCGACGCCAACTACTCGGTTTTCGTTCACCTGGAGCGTAATGACAAGAGCATCATCGCTCAACTCGATTCTTTCCCGATGGGTGGCACGTATCCAACCTCGGCCTGGGTGCCCGGCTACACCGTGCCCGATGTCCACCAGTTCAAGATTCCTACGGGCACGCCTTCCCAGCCGGCGCACCTGACCGCCGGTCTTTACCGATTGGACACCCTCGAACGCCTGCCACCGCGTGGCACCGGCGTGCCGCCGGGCGGGAGCGACGTCGATCTGCAGACAATGGTGCTACCCGCCGGCTGAGGTGCTCGGTCGTGGTGCACCGCCCGGTCGATGTTACAATCGCACCAACGAATCTGAACCGGAGCGTGACGATGATTGCCGAGGATACCACCGTCGACTTCTATCACCTGGACGACCTTCTGACCGACGAGGAGCGCGCGGTGCGCCAGCGGGTGCGGTGCTTCGTCGTCGAGCGCGTCTTGCCGACGATCGCCGCGCGCTGGGAAAAGGCCGAGATGCCGGTCGATCTGGTGGCCGAGATGGGAAAGCTCGGGATCATCGGCGGGTCGATCAGAGGGTACGGCTGCCCGGGCCTCAGCAACGTAGCGGTCGGTCTGGTCGCGCTCGAGCTCAGCCGCGGTGACGGCAGCGTCAACACGATCTTCGGGGTGCAGAGCGGGCTGGCGATGGCGTCGATTTACCACGGAGGGTCCGAAGAGCAGCGCCAGCGCTGGCTTCCCGCCATGGCGCGGGGCGAGAAGCTCGGCGCATTCGGGCTCACCGAGCCGAACGTCGGCTCGGATGCCGCCCACCTGGAGACCCGCGCCCGGAAGGACGGAGACGCCTAC
>JAJPKB010000559.1 GCA_021323915.1 Chloroflexota bacterium
GAAGCGCCTCGAGGACTGGAGCCGATCTTCGCGCCGCTCGGTCTGGTGGATGGCGGATCCGGAAGCCGTCGCGGGTCGACCGCACGGCGAGAGGTGAGATGCCGATTCGTCGCGTGGCCGGGCGCCGGTCGAGCCTCGTCGCTTCGGGGCGCCGGATCTGGACTCGGCGCTCGGCCGCGTGTTATAACCGGTCCATCCCTCCCCGACGCGCGCCGGCGGAGCCGAAAAGATCGTCGGGGAGGAGACCGGGGGCAGCGATGGTCGATCAGAACGCGATTCGTGAGAGCTCGGGGCAGCGCGCCGGCGCGCGGGGCGATCCGCGCCTGGACTGGTGGCGAGACGCCAGGTTTGGCATGTTCATTCACTGGGGCCTCTACGCGATTCCGGCCGGCGAGTGGAAGGGCGAGCAGATCCCGGGCATCGGCGAGTGGATCATGCACCGGGCGAGGATTCCGGTCCGGGAGTACGAGCCGCTCGCCGCCCGCTTCAATCCGGTCCGGTTCGACGCCGCCGAGTGGGTGTCGCTCGCCCGGCGCGCCGGCCAGAAGTACCTGATCATCACCTCGAAGCACCACGACGGCTTCTCCATGTACGACTCGAAGGTCACCGACTACGACATCGTCGACGCGACGCCGTTCGGCCGGGATCCGATCCGGGAGCTTGCCGCCGAGTGCCAGCGCCAGGGAATCCGTCTCGGCTTCTATTATTCGCAGACCCAGGACTGGCACCACCCGGACGGCGACGGCAACGATTGGGACTACGACGAGTCGGCGAAGGACTTCGCCGGTTACCTCGAGCGCTACGTCAAGCCGCAGCTGCGCGAGCTGCTCACCAGCTACGGACCGGTGAGCGTGATCTGGTTCGATACGCCCCGGCGCATCACTACCGAGCAGAGTCAATCGCTCGTCGACTTCGTCCACCACCTTCAGCCGGCCTGCCTGGTCTGCGGGCGCGTGGGCAACCACCTGGGCGACTATGCCTCGACCCGCGACAATACGATTCCCGCCGATTCCCTCGACCTCGACTGGGAGACGCCGGCGACGATCAACGATACCTGGGGCTACAAGAAGAACGACCACCACTGGAAGTCGCCCCGCGAGCTCATCCAGAAGCTGGTCGACGTCGTCAGCAAGGGTGGCAACTACCTCCTGAACGTCGGACCGACCGCCGAGGGCGTGATTCCCCAGCCGAGCGTCGAGCGTCTGCTCGCCGTCGGGACGTGGCTGGAGACCAACGGCGAGTCGATCTACGGGACCGGCGCCGGGCCGGTCCAGGGCCTCCACTGGTGCCGCGCGACGGCTAAACCGGGCCGAACCTACCTCCACGTGCTCGACTGGCCGGTCGGCGGCGATCTGCGCGTCCCGGGGCTCCGCTCGAAGGTGAGTCGCGCCTATCTGCTGGCCGATCCAGCCCGCGGATCGCTGTCGGTCACGGCTGAGCCGGACGCGCTGCTGATCAAGGGGCCCGCCCGTCCACCCGATCCTGACGACAGCGTCGTCGTCCTGGAATCTGCCGCGGGCGGCTAGCGCCCGACCAGGGATCTCTCATCCCCTACCCCCTCCCCCGCGGCTGGGAGGGGGTAGGGGGTGAGGGAAATCTCGACCCCGTTTTCGCGCCAGCACACTGACGAGAAGGAGAGAACCATGGGTCAGCGGGAAGCGGCCGCGCCGGCCGCCCCGATCGAGATTCCACCGGGGCCGTTTCCCTGGCGACGAATCTACGGCTCTACCCGGGCGAGGTCGGCGAGGTTCGGCTCCTCGGGTCGGAGGCGCCGGTCCGCTGGTCGCGCGACGCGTCCGGTTTCCACGTCGCCCTCCCGCCCGGCGCCGCGCATCGGCACGCCGTCGCGCTGAAGATCTCGCCGCGCTAGCCTGCCCCTACGCCGATCGCCGCCGGTGCCACCACCAGACCACCGCGCTGAACCCGAACATCCCGGCGACGACGAGGAGCGCGTTGGCCACCGAGCCGGTCAGACCGACCGCGCCGATTCCCAGTCCCAGCCCGAGCGGAAGTCCGCCGTAGAACGGAAGCTGGTTCGCGGCGAAGTAGGTCGTTGCCGTCTCGACGGGAACCTCCCGCAGCATGATCGCGCTCTGGAGCATGCCGACCCACTGCCCGCCGACCATCAGCCCCACCGTCAGAACGCTCACGACGAGCGGGTCGCTGGCTCGGCTCACCACGACCGCCACGACGGCGACCTACGCGAGCACCGCGAGGAGCGCGCCGGACGCGCTTCGACGACGGTCGACGAAGACGCCGAGCAGCGGGGGTCGAGACCGCGCCGATCACGTAGCCGAGGGCGGACGACGCCGCGATGTACGCCGCGCTTCGCGCTGGGTCGTCCACCAGCCCGATCAGGTCGAGGGGGATGTAGATGCCGGCCAGCACCGGCGCCACCCCGGCGACCAGGATGACGATCTTGAGCGCCCGCGTCCCCGGGTCTCCCAGCGAGCGCCAGAGCGCGCCGAAGCTCGTCCGGACCTGCGTCGCGAACGCGCTGGTGAGCGGGAGGCGCCGGGGGTCGGCGGCCGACTCCGGCCGCGGCGTCGCCGAAAGGACGACCGCGACGGCAAGCCAGACGACGCACAGTCCGGCGAAGACCGCCGGGGCGCGGCCGCGGTCCACCAGGAGCCATCCCGCGAAGGCGAAGTAGACGCTCCAGTTCAAGCCGGTCGTCGCCTGGAGGAGCCAGAGCGATCCCAGGAGAAGCGTCGTCGACCGGCGAGCGGAAGCCGACCTGGTCCGAGGCAGCCGGATCAGCATGGACGGACCGAAGACCCTGCTTCAGTCCTCGGCGATCAGGTCGGCCAGCCGCTCGCCGATCATCATCGCCGTCGCGTTCGTGTTCGCCCGCACGCAATCGGGCATGATCGAGCAGTCGGCGACCCGCAGCCCCTCGAGACCGTGGACCCGGCAGCGCTGGTCGACGACCGCGAGCGGATCGCCGTCCGGTCCCATCTTACACGTTCCCGAAAGGTGGTTGGTGTGCATCACCTCGCGCAGCATCCACCGGTCGAGCGCGGCGTCGGAGTCGAGCAGCCGGTCGTCCGGTCCGATCCGCTCGGCGAGGAGGTCGGCGAAGGCCGGGTGCTCGCCCAGCCGAACGGCGAGCCGGAGCCCTTCGCGCAGGCGCTGGCGGTCGGACGCGGTGGACAGCAGGTTGAGGTCGATCGTCGGCTGCACCGCCGGGTCGTCCGAGCGGAGGCGGATCTCACCCTGGCCAGCCGCCAGGTTGAGCACCGGCTGGAGGACGATGCCGAGCGGAGTGCGCCCGTCGCCGCCGCGGTCTACTCGCCCGGTCGCGTAGGAGATCATCAGGATCTGCAGGTCGTGGCGGAGGGTCGAGCCGGGCGCCGAGGCGCGGAGGGCGACCTGGTAGCGTGGCAGGTCCGGGTGCATCGGATAGCCGAGCTTCGGCCGCCAGGCGGCGCCGACGTGG
This sequence comes from Chloroflexota bacterium, assembly GCA_021323915.1. GTDB lineage: Bacteria > Chloroflexota > UBA6077 > FW602-bin22 > CADDYW01 > JAJPKB01. The sequence continues at coordinate 3,440 of JAJPKB010000559.1, forward strand.
GGGTGATCGCGCAGGTTCTGACCCACGCCCGGAAGATCGTGGATCGGGGCGACGCCGGCCGCCCGAAGCTGATCGGCCGGCCCCACGCCGGAGAGCATCAGCAGGTGCGGCGAGCCGACCGCGCCGGCGCAGAGGACGACCCGGTCGGCGTGGACGGTCTGGAGCGCGCCCCCGGCCGAGACCGCGACCCCGACGACCCGCCGTCCGTCGAAGAGGA
>JAJPKB010000592.1 GCA_021323915.1 Chloroflexota bacterium
AAAGTTGAACACGCCCGATCCACCAGTGTTGATCTCGAGCTGGACGATCGCATCGGTCAGGCCATCCCCGTTCAGGTCGCCGAAGGCGATCGTATCTTGATTCAGGCGAACGCTGATCGGTGACAGACCCTGCATGAAGTCGGCCGTGCCGTCAGCCAGGGTGAAGGTGACCGGCGAGGGCGCCACGCCGGCGATGGTGTACCGCGCGTTGTTGACGGCGTTGCGCAGCCCGATCGTGGCGAAATCCGCCTCGAACGGGAAGCGCTGGGTGTTCAATCGCATCTGAGCTCCGTTCGAACCGTTCACCCAGGTTCGAAAGCCATCGGTGAACGCGGTGCCGTTGTCTGCCTTTCGCCACACCAGGAGACCATTCGTCGTCGCCTGGAGCCCATCCCCGGTGAAGCCGTCGTGGCGCTCGTTCTCCAGGCAATCGCCGACGACGTTCGGGATGAGATCGTGCAGGGTCTTGAAGCCCAGGACGAACGCGCAGTTCGCGGCTCGGGCGGGAACTGGCTGAACGGCCAGCGCGCCCAGGGCCACGGCCAGGGCCAACGCGACCGAGACAATACCGCGCATCTCTCCACCTCGAAACAACGGTCGCGGTCAGCGCCGGTTATGCTTGCTGGCCGCCCTGGCTCCGGTGCGACACGATTGGTGCCGTGGCGAGATCTCTGACGCTTGGCAGGCCTGCTGGCGTCGCGTGCGCGGGACGATGCTCCTCGTTCGGGCAAATGCGCCAGGCGAGTCCCTGCCAGGTGAGACCTATATTACCGCGCCCGGGACAGCGCTACTCACAATCGGAAACCGACTTTTTTTGGCCGTCCCACTGCAATACATGCCGGAACGACTTTTGCAGAACCGGGCCTGCGTGGCTGACGGAGGGCTCAGGACGGATACCTCGCTGAGCGCTGGCTCAAAACGCGATCTCGTGTCTCTTGATCGGCGATTGGGCGCCGCGTCAGCCACGTCGGTGAGACTGAGAGAACGAGCTTTGGCCACCGCTGAGCAACCAGCCGGTGAGCTCTGGTGGGTGTGTGCCGCGGCTCGGTCCGCGCTTCGGGCACCGGCGCCGCCAGCTATTCCGTCCTGGCGCTGGAACGTGAGAGCGCTCTCGGTTGCGCGCAGGGAAGGGGGGAATTTGATGCAGGCGCAACGCCACCGCCCGGTGGGGATCACGATCCTGGCAGTGCTGGCCGGCATCACCTTTGTCGTCAACTCGTTCGTCGCACTTCTCTACCTGGGCGTCCTTCCGGTTGTCCTGATTGGCGGGACCGGGTTTTTTGGCGAGGCTCTGCTGGCTGCCGTTCTCTGGGGAATCATGGCCCTCATCTGGGGATGGGTCGCCGCTGGCCTCTGGACGCTTAACCCTCAGGCCTGGTTATTCGTCGTCATTCTGAGCATCCTCAACCTTGTCCTGACGGTGGTTTCCGTGCTTGGAGGGACGACCTGGGAGGCGGTGTTGCCGAGCCTGCTCGTCAACGCGGCCATCCTCATTTATAGCTTGACCCCGGGGGTGAAGGAGGCGTTTGAAAGCCCTGACCGGACGACATAGAAGATTTGCCGAAGATCATTAAGGAGACGGTCTCATGCCCGTTCAACTCAGCGTCGGGCCTCCGGTCCTGACGATCAACCAGGACGTCACGTTCATGGTGACGGACCTGAATGGCGAGATCTCGTCCGAGACCGAGCAAGGCATCTTCTGTGGCGATACTCGCTTCGTGAATCACTATCGCGTGTTCGCGAGCGACACTCCATGGAAGCGTATTACCTCCAGCGCCATCGCCTACAACGCGGCACGCATCTACCTCACCAACCAGCACCTCGTCACCGAGGAAGGCAAGATCCCGGCGGACACCCTGTCGCTGACGATCACCCGGGGCGCGCTGCGGTTCGGGATCGGCGAGCGCCTCGCGGTGACCAACTACAACCTCTTTCCCGTTCGTTTCAATCTGGAGATCGAGCAACGCTCGGACTTCGCCGACATCTTCGAGGTCAAGTCGCACACCTACGTCCACCGCGGGAACATCGAGATGACGTGGGATCTGTGGCGCGGCGAGGGTACGGTCTCTTACCGCCGTGACGGCTTTGAACGCGTCCTCCGCATTCGCTTCGTGGCGAGCGACTCGCCACCGCGCTTTGCCAACGGCCGCATGGTCTTCGGCATCGACCTTCAACCGGGCGCGTCCTGGCACGCCGAGTATCGGATGGACTTCGAGGTGAGCGAGTACGGCGGTCAGCGGGCGAAGCAGCGCGTCGTCAGTGCGACCGCTGTCACCCCTGAACAAATTCTGCAGCTCCAGAAGGAGTGGCTGGATCGAGCGACCCGCCTGACGTCGACCAATGACGACGCGAGCCGCGCCTACCGGCAATCAGTCGAGGACATGGGCGCGCTGCGGCTCTACACCTACGAGCTGGGCCCAAACGTCTGGGTCCCTGCCGCGGGCGTCCCCTGGTTCGTGACCCTCTTCGGGCGCGACAGCCTCGTCGTCAGTCTCCAGAACATGCTCGTCGATCCGGGCTTCGCGCCGGGCGCCTTACAGTTGCTGGCGGAGTATCAGGCAACCCAGCGCGACGACTGGGTCGACGCCCAGCCGGGCAAGATCCTCCACGAGTATCGCGTGGGCGAGCTCACCCGCTTCGGACAGCTTCCCTTCCGGCCGTACTACGGGACCTGGGATGCGACGACGCTCTACCTGATCGTCCTGCACGAGGCCTGGAAGTGGCTCGGCGACGACGCACTGCTGAGCAAGTTTCGCGACGCCGCGCTGCGCTGCCTCGCCTGGATCGATCAGTCGGGTGACCTGGACGGCGACGGGTTCCAGGAGTACAAGACGTTCTCCGCCAAGGGCTACGAAAACATGGGCTGGAAAGACGCCGGCGATGCCGTTGTCTACCCCGACGGCAGCCAGGTCAAGCAGCCCAAGGCGCTCTGCGAGCTTCAGGGCTACGTCTTCGACGCCTGGCTGCGCATGGCCGAGGTCTTCGATCGACTGAATGAGCCCGATCGGGCGGCCGAGCTGCGGCGCAAGGCTGCTGACCTTCAGCGGCGCTTCGAAGAGCAGTTCTGGTGCGAGGATCTCGGCTTTTACGCCTTTGGCCTCGATCCGGACAAGAAGCCGATCAAGTCGATCGCCTCCAACCCGGGGCACTGTCTGTGGAGTGGCATCGCCAGCCCGGAGCGTGCCGCCCGGGTCGTCAAACGCTTCTTCGAGCCGGACCTGTGGAGTGGCTGGGGCATTCGGACGATCTCGAGCCAGAATCCGGCCTACAATCCCTTCTCCTATCAGCTGGGATCGGTCTGGCCGCACGATAACGGAATCATCGCGCTGGGGATGAAGCGGTACGGATTCGCCGAGGAAGCCGGGCGCGTCGCCCACGACGTCATCGCGGCGGCCAGCTACTTCGTGAGCTACCGCCTCCCCGAGTTGTACGCGGGAATCGCGCGCGACCCCTACAACTTTCCGGTCCAGTACCTCGGGGCGAATGTTCCCCAGGCATGGGCCGCGGGCTCGATCTTTCACTTCATGCAGGCCATGCTCGGACTTCAGGCGGACGCACCGAATAGTCGCCTGAGCGTCGATCCGAGTCTGCCGACCTGGCTTCCCGACGTCACTATCAAGGGATTGAAAGTTGGTGGGGGTGCGGTCGACATCCGCTTCTGGCGTGAAGGGGAGAAGACGCGCTGGGACGTCCAATCCCAGCAGGGAAACATCTCCGTGCAGCAGCAGGCCTGGGAGCCGTGGAAAGTAACCGCGGGGCAGACGCGTACCCAGAAGCGGTAATCCCGCCTCGGAATCGAAAACGGCTCACGCGTCTCGCTCGGTCGGCGGCAGGCCACCCTCTTTCACGAACCAAGAAAGGTGGCCTGCCGTTTTTGATGCCGACTGAAAAGGCCTCGACCGAGCGAGGACACCTCTCAGGCAGCTCTTCGCGGAGGCTCCGCCTCCGACACTACCCCGGCGCCGGTCTCTCCCTCGGCGTGGCGTAGCCAGGGAAAAACCACCTCGGACACGAAGATCTGGATCGCCGCGGCGACGGGAATCGCGATCAGCGCGCCGATAGCGCCGTAGAGCGCGCCGCCCAGTGGGACGGCGACGATGACGATGAGCGGCGAAAGGCTCACCGACCAGCGGGCTATCGCCGGCGCGAGATAGCTCGCGTTGATCTGCGCGACGATCACATAGGCCAGCGCTACTTCGACCGCCACGGTCGGCGATTGGAGCAACCCGAGCAAGAAGCCGGGAATCGCCATGAGGATCGCGCCGGTCACGGGAATCAGCTGGATGATCGCGGCCAGCACTCCCAGGAGGGCCGGGGCGGGCAACCGGAACAACCACGCGACCAGACCGCCCAGCGCGCCGACGATCGCGGCCTCGAGCAGCGTGCCGAGCACCCAATAACCCATCGTCCGGCCACTGCGGGTGGTCAGATCACGGACGAGAATGCGACTGGCCGGGGGGGAACAGGCTCACCCAGAACGCCAGGGCGCGGTCTGACTCCACGATCAGAAACGCCGCGAGGGTGAGCACGATGAAGAATCGAACGAAGAACGTCACGTAGTTGGGAATCGCCGAGAGAACGAACGTAACGCTGTTGCTCACGAGGTTACGAACCAGGGTGACAATGCTGTCTGGGCCGGGGACCATCGACGAGGGAAACCCGGCCGCTTGCAGTGAACGCGCCAACGACTCCAAACGCGCACTGATCACCGGAGACAAGCTACCTGAGAGCGGCGTCAGCGCGGTGACGAGGAAACCGCCCAGGACGTAGGAGCCGATGCTCATCAAGATGAACGTCGTTAAGATGGTTATCACGACGGCGACGCCCCTGGATAGATGCCAGCCGCCGGGTGGAAATCGTGCCCGCTGCATGGCTCGGACGATCGGCATGATCGCGGCCGCCAGGATCAGCGCCAGCAGGACCAGGACCCAAACCCAGAGCGTCTGAGCGATGAACCCAAACAGCAGCCACAGCGCAAAACCGATGAAGATTCCAACGGCGATTGGCCCGATCGCGAGCCGAACTCGCACCACGACGCTGCCTCCTCGAGTGACGTTTCCCCTGCCAGACCACGCGTCTTCCCCATTAAGACGCACAAAGAACAGGCAAGGTTAGTACCACCCGCGATCAGATCGCTCGATCGGTTCGCTCCGATCCCGCCGACGATTGACCCGGTGGACCAGAGCGAGAGTCTACCGGTCTCGGCCTTCCCGAATCGCGCGCTCGTCGGTCGGCGCCGCCGACTCGCCCGGAGGCTGGAAGCGCATCTCGTACTCCAGGCTGAAGCTGAGGGCGATCCGAATCAACGTGACCAGGGCCAGGATGACGATGTCGGTGAGGGTGGGCGCGAGGACCGACCGAAGAAGGTCGGCGGCGATGAAGACCTCGAGGCTCAGCACGAGGCCCCGCCCCAGTCGGTTGCGCACTTCGTTGGGAGATGGCGGCGGTCGCAGCCGAAGAAGCGACCCGGCGAACGGATACAGCCCCGAGGCGACGGACAGCGCCACGACGGCCACGCCGATCGCGTCGATGATCGACCTGATCGCGGACGCGGCATCGGTCACCAGGCCAGCAAGCATAACGATCCTTGGGCGCCAAAGATAATCGAAGCCCGGAGCAGTCGGGCAGGAACCATGCCGAGTCTTTCGTCCGTCGGTACGATCTCGGACGAGAAGAAGCTGGCCTGGAACTTGCCGGGTGCGTTGCGGCCAGGCGGCAGCGATCCGCTTTGCCAATCTTCCAAGAGGAGAGAGGATAGCGATGCCCGTGCAGAACGCGGAAGAGATGCTGTTGCAGGTGTTGAGCAACGTCCACCACCGCGAGCAGCAGATGGCCCAGTTCTGGGACCAGCTCAGCCAGCAGGTCCACGATCCGGACGTCAAGGACATCCTGAGCGTCCGCGGCTACTTCACCCAGCAGGATGCCACCAACATCGAGAAATGCTTCCAGGTCCTGGGCAAGCAGATGCCGGCCGCCGACACTCGCTTTGGCCAGATCATGCTCGAAGACTTCCGCCGTGAGTTCGATGCCATCCAGAACCCGACGCTGCGAAGCATCTACGCCCTCTGGACGATCCGAAGAGTGCAGAACTTCATCGCGGCCGAGTACGCCGGCCTGTCGGCAATCGCCGAGTTCACCGGTAACTGGGCGGTGGCCGACCTGCTCGAGCACAACCTCGCGGACAAGGTCGACTTCTACGAGCGCACCCGCGCGCTGTTCCGCGACATGGTTCAGCGTGCTGTCGGAGCCCGGGTGACCGGCAAGGCCGCCTGAGCCGAGGCTCGTCCCGGCGAGGGAGACGCGTTCGTCGCGTCTCCCTCGCCCGTTTGCGCATACAGGGTTCGATCATTCGATCAATCGTCGAGCCGCCGTCTCGACGGGCTTCTGATCGCCTCGTCATCCTCCAAGATGGCCACCTCCGGGCTCCGTTGATCCGATGTGCCCGGACGAATGTGCGTGGCCCATGGCGGCACGCCTCTTGCTCCTTGACTCCTCCCGTCGAAACCGGCACGCCGGAAGCGGGTGCCGGGACTTTGCATAAGGCGCGGGGCTGCCCGTTCACGACGGCGGCCCGAGAGGGAGGAAAGGCAATGGCGGTCGAAATGCCACGCGAACAGTCCTGGTGGGTCTACGCCCTGGCGGGCGTCTTTTCGATCCTGTTCGGTCTTGCGGCGGTCATCTGGCCGCACATCACTCTGTACGTTCTGGTCATCCTGTTCGGAGCGTTCGTCATCATCGACGGCATCCTGCGGCTGATCGGCATGTTCCGAGCGATCGGCGCCCACCAGCCGTGGTGGCCGCAGCTGGTCATCGGGATCATCGACATCGCGGCTGGTTTGTTCATCCTGGCGTACCCGAGCACCACGGCGGTCGTCGCGCTCTACGTGATCGCGTTCTGGGCGATTCTGGCCGGCGTGATGGAAATCATTGCCTCGCTCGCCACGGCCCAGTTTCTCCTGCTGGTCGTCGGGATCCTGTCGACGGTGTTTGGGTTCGTGTTGCTGGGTAACCCCGCGGCTGGCGCCCTCGCGCTGGTGATCGTGATCGGCGTCTTCGCGATCATCCGCGGCATCATCCTGCTGATCCACTCGTTCCACGCGCCGGTGACGCCCGCGATGACGGTTTAGGCCAGGTTGGCGGATCCCCGTCGCCGACTTCAAAGGGGAGGCGCGGGAACGAGGGGCTAGACCCCGATCACCCGAGATGGCATGTCCCTGGCGCCAGCCAGACGTCCCTCGCTGCGAGAACGGCGAGGGACGTTCGCGCTTTCCCCTCGGTCAGCACCCTCCCTGCTCCTCGGGTATGATATTCTGATCGAGTTCAAGGTCATCGTCGAAGGACAGAGAGGAGCGACCGATGGTGCTGACCGCGCCGACGGAGAGCGTGGCGAGGGACACCCTGCTCGAGATCGTCGACTGTGACGTCCACAACTATCTCCCCTCGCCAAAGGTGCTGACGAAGTATTTCCCCGAGCGCTGGCGAGGCTACCACGAGACCTTCGGCCCGCGCGGCCCCGGCGGCCGCTTCGCCCCTCAGGCGTACCCGCGGGCGATGCGGCTGGACGCGTGGCCGCCGTCCGGCCTGATGCCGGGCTCCGACCGCGAGTTCCTGATCACTCAGCTGGTCGATCGCTACCAGATGTCGTGTGCGATTCTCAACCCGCTCTTCACCGGCGCGGCCAGCCAGTTGAACCAGGAGTACGGGGACGCGTTCTGCGGCGCGGTCAACGACTGGCAGGCGGAGGAATGGCTGGCCCGCGACGCGCGCTTCCGCGGGACGATTCAAATTCCCCTGGAATACCCGCCGGCCGCGGTCCGCGAGATCGAGCGGTGTGCTCAGAATCCGGGCTTCGTCCAGGTCTCCTTCACCTCGCGGACCGCGGAGCCGCTGGGGCGCCGGAAGTACTGGCCGATCTACGAAGCGGCGGTTCGATACGACCTGCCGATCGGCATGCACTTCGGCACCTGGGGGAACAACCCCGGTTCGGGATGCGGCCACCCCTCGTACTACATCGAGATGCACACCGGCCAGGGCGAGAGCTTCCAGGAAGTGGTGACGAGCCTCGTCTTCGAGGGGGTCTTCGAGGCGTTTCCGACGCTCAAGTTCGTGCTGATCGAAGGCGGGTTCGGATGGCTTCCGCCGCTGATCTGGCGGATGGACCGGGCGTGGCGCCTCCTCAAGGACGAAGTGCCCGACCTGAAGCGGCCGCCGTCCGAATACGTCCGAGATCGCTTCTGGTTCACGACCCAGCCGGTGGAGGAGCCACCGCGGGCGGCGGACTTCGAGCAATTGATCGCGGACCTGGCGATGGACGACAAGATCTTGTTCGCGACCGACTACCCGCACTGGGACTTCGACTCCCCGGAGGAGGCGATTCCCCGCACCTTGCCGCTGGAGCTCCGGCGAAAGATCTTCGCGGAGAACGCTCGCGCGCTCTTTCACTTGGGTTCAGAGGGTGACCGGCGATGACCGAGACGGCTGGCCAGCGATGGGGGGTGATCCAGGCCGGGCGGTCCGTCATCGACTGCGACGTGCACGTCAACGTGCCGGGTATCGAGGTCCTCTTACCATACCTCGACGACTACTGGCGTGAAGTCTGCACCCAGTCGGGATTCCGCGGCCCGGTCGATACGTCCTACCCGGCCGGGGTGCCCACGTCGGCGCGCCCGGGGACCTGGCCGACCTCGGGTGGCCCTCCGGGCTCGGACCTCGCCTTGATTCGCGCCCACGTCCTCGACGCCTGGAACGTCGACTTCGCCATCCTGAACTGCTGGTCGCTATCGAAAGCGTCCGCCATCCGTACGCGGCGCAGGCGGTCGCGAGCGCCGTCAACGATTGGCTGATCGAGGAGTGGCTCGACAAGGAACCACGTCTGCGAGCGTCGCTGGTGGTGCCGAGCCAGCAGCCCCAACTGGCGGCGCGTGAGATCGATCGAGTGGGCGATCACCCCGGATTCGTCCAGGTCTACCTGCCGGTGCGATCGTGGATGCCCTACGGGAATCCGAT
>JAJPKB010000687.1 GCA_021323915.1 Chloroflexota bacterium
CGGATCATCGTCGGCGAGTGCCGCGGCGCCGAGGCGCTGGACATGCTCCAGGCGATGAACACCGGTCACGACGGATCGCTGACGACGATCCACTCGAACAGCCCGCGCGATACTCTCGCCCGCATCGAGACGATGGTCCTGATGGCGGGAACCGACCTTCCGCTGAAGGCGATCCGAGAACAGGTGGCATCGGCGATCGACCTGATCATTCACGTCGAGCGCCTCCACGACGGCTCGCGAAAGGTCACCAAGATCTGCGAGGTGCAGGGGATGGAGGGCGACGTGATCGTTCTTCAGGATCTCTTCCAGTATCAACAGACCGGGTTCGAGGCGAATCGAATCCTCGGCCGTCACGTCAGCCTGGGCATCCGGCCGCGCTTCCTGACCGAGCTCGAGCGGAAGAACGTCCACCTGCGCGCCGACATCTTCGCGGGCGAGCCGGCGCAATGATCTACAACCTCTCAACGCCGAGCGAGATGCTGCTGCTGGCCGTCACCACCGGCCTCGGCATCTTCACCGTCTTTTTCGGGCTTTACGTTTGGAGCGTGCCGCACCGGATCGAGGTGCGGCTCTCCCAGCACGTCTCCGGCAACCGGCCCGCGACGACCGGCCAGACCGACTTTTCGCGCACGTCGCCGGAGCTTCTCGAGGCGATCAACCGACGCCTGCTGCGGCAGCGGCGGGTAGCCAGCACCGCGCAGATGCTGGCGCGCGCGAACGTTCCGATCACGGTGGCCGAGTTCATCCTGTCGCGGGTCGTCGCCGCGCTGGTCCTGGGCGGACTCGCCGCGGTGTGGGCGCTTCCACGAGTCGGTCTGATCGGCGTGGCCATCGCGATCGCCGTCGGCCTGGTCGGGAGCTACCTGCCGCTCTTCTACGTTCAATTTCTGGTCAATCGACGGCTCACCGCGTTCGAGGCGCAGCTTCCCGACGCGCTCGGCGTCGTCGCCGGCTCGCTCCAGGCTGGCTCCGGCATCGCCCAGGCATTTCAGCTCATCGCGTCGGATATGCCCGCGCCGATCTCCGAGGAGTTCAGTCGAGTCAACCGCGAAGTCAGCGTGGGACTTTCCGTCAACGAGGCGCTGACCAACCTGGCCGAGCGGATCGGCACCGAGGACATCGACCTGGTCGCCACCGCGATCACCATCCAGGGGAGGGTTGGCGGCAATCTCGTCAACACGCTGCAGATCATCAGTCAGACCGTCCGGGAGCGGATCAAGCTCCGGGGCGAGGTAAAGGTGCTGACCGCGATGCAGCGGCTCTCCGCCATGGTCATCAGCGCGGTCCCGTACGTCCTGGGAGCGATTATCTATTTGATGAACCCGAAGTACATCGGTCGTCTCTTCGAGCCGGGTATCGGACTGACGATGCTGGTTACCGCGATCGTCATGGCCCTGGTCGGCTTCCTGGCTCTGCGCAAGATCACCGACATCGCCTTGTAAGGGACGGGGGTGACTACGATGAAATTCCTGGCTCAGATCCTCCGCGTCGGCCTGCTCGTTCTGGTCGCGCTCAGCGTGCTGACCCCGAACGCTTTCGCCGACAGCGGTCAGGTTAACGTCACCGACGTCCGAGCGAGCGCGTTTCCCAAGGTGACGATTCGCTTCACCGTGACGAGCCCGAACGGGTCGCTGGTTCCGGTGCTGAACAGCGACAACCTGTCGATCACCGAGGACGGGAAGCCGATCAACCAGTTTATCGCCTACTCTCTGGACAAGAGCCCGGTCCCGCTGGCCGTCGCGATGGCGATCGACGTCAGCGGCAGCATGAACGACCAGGGCAAGCTTCCCGCGGCCAAGGCCGCCGCCAAGACCTTCGTGTCGCAGCTTCGCACGATCGATCAGGTCGAGCTGATCAGCTTCAGCGATTCCCAGCGCGTCGTGGTACCCTTCACCCGTGATCAAGCGTCGGTGCTCCGGGGGATCGAGAGCCTCAAGGCGCAGGGAAACACCGTGCTCTACGACGCGACCGACTCCGCGGTCAACAACACCCTTCGGATGCCGGGGACTCGGGTCGTGATCGTGCTGACCGACGGCGAGGACACCGCCAGCAAGGCGAGCCTGGACGGAGCGCTCGCGACCGCGCGCCAGACCCACGTGCCGATCTACACGATCGGGCTGGGGAGCGACGTGAAGGACGACGTGCTGGCGCGCATGGCGAAAGAGACCGGTGGCCGCTATTTCAAAGCGCCGCGTGCGGCGGACCTCGACGCGGTGTTCACCCAGCTCACCCAGGAGCTGACCCGTCAGTACGAGCTGTATTACTTCTCACCACTCGCCCACGAGGCCGGCAAGACCGTCGACGCGACGATCGCCGTTCACTACACCGGTGCGCAGGTGGTATCGAACGAAGCGCACTTCAGCTACGTCATGCCGCCGACCCTCGCGCCGGACGTCTCGGCGCCGATCAATCCCGGGCAGCTTCGGGTCGCGCCGGAAGCTTCGCGGCCGGTTGTTCCCAGGTCGAACATAACGCCGTTGATGGCGGCGATCTGCGCGCTTGGCGCCGTCCTGGGCATCTTTGGCGGGCTCTGGGTGACCCTGACGAGAGACCGGATGGAGGAGCGGCTGAGCAGCCACGTCGTCGGTCTGACCCACACGGTGCGTCGAGATTTGTCTGGCCGGAGTGGTGGCTTCCTCGCGGCGCTGCTGGGCTGGCTGGCCCGGGCCGTGGGGCGCATGATGCCGGCTCAGCAGCTGGCCCAGCTGGAGCACAATCTTCGACTGGCGGGAAATCCCTACAACTGGGGGGTTCAGGAGTTCCTGGGCGTGCGCGCGCTCACCGGCATCGCCCTCGGCGTGCTGGGGTACTTCTACGCCGTCCCACGCGGTCAGCTCGCGGCGGTGGTTCTGGTCGTTGTCGGGGCCGCGCTCGGGTTCCTCTTACCGGTCATCTGGCTGGGGATCAGGATTCGGAATCGGCAGCGCGCGATCTTCCGGGCGATGCCCAACGCCCTGGACCTGATCTCGGCGACGGTGGAGGCTGGCCTCGGCTTCGATCAGGCGGTGTCCGAGGTCTGCAAGAAATGGCAGAACGACCTGACCCACGAGTTCACGCTCTTCCTGTCGGAGATGCAAATGGGACGGAACCGGCGCGACGCGCTGCGGTCGATCATCGATCGGACCGGCGTCCCGGAGCTGAGCGGCTTCGTGAGCGCGGTCATCCAGGCCGACGAGCTGGGGGCGGGAATCGCGCGCACCCTCGCGATCCAGGCCGAGCAGATCCGAATCAAGCGCCGTCAGGAAGCCGAGAAGCTGGCGCACGAGGCGACGATCAAGATGATCTTCCCGATGGTGTTCTTGATCTTTCCCTCGATCTTCGTCGTGATTCTCGGGCCGGCGGTCCCGCAGATTCTCTCGGCCTTCCAGGGCGTCGTGAAGTGAGGCGGTGACGATGAGTGTCCAGACGCAGCAGCGAGCGAGTTACACGGTGGAGGTGCAGCCAGCGACCGCGGCGCTGGAGAGCCTGGATCGTCGGATTCGATCCGGCGAGATCGGCCTGGTCGAACCCATTCCCACCGGCTTTCACCCCCTCGACCGCATCCTGGACGGTGGACTTCGCCCGGGCGATTTAACCCTGGTGGGTGGTGTCCAGGCGGTGGGCAAGACGACGTTCACGCTGCAGATCGCCCGCAACCTGGCGGCGCTGGCCGATACCGCCGTCGCCTACGTCTGCTTCGAGCACGACGAGGTGTTCCTCCTCCAGCGGCTTCTCGCGCTGGAGGCGTTCCTGGCGCGCGGTCGGCCGGTTGGCGAGATTCCCACGCTCGCCGATCTGCGTCAGTTGTTGCTCTCGGCGGCCCAAGCCGCGGAGGCGGCGCCCGGCGCCGGGCTGGCAGATCTGCTTCGCGACAACCAGATCGCGGCCAGGGCGGCCGAGCGCGTCCAGTCGTTCAGCGACCGCCTTTACCTGATCAAGGCCTCGGCGGCGGAGAGCGACGTCTCGTTTCTGCGGCAGGTAATGGCTCTGCTGAAGGAGCGGCACGGCTCCCGGCTCGCCGTCTTCGTCGACTACCTTCAGAAGGTGCCGGTCTCCCCGAGCAGCCTCGACGAGGAAGAGCGGGTGACCCGCGTAACCAGCCAGCTCAAGGATCTCGCGCTCCAGGAGCGGGTGCCGGTCGTCGCGGTCGTGATCGCGGACCGGGCCGGCCTGGAAGCGCAGCGGCTCCGTCTGCACCACCTTCGGGGCAGCTCACCGCTCTCGTACGAATCGGACGTCGCGTTGATTCTGAATAACAAATATAGAGTTGTCGCCAAGAAGAGCATCACCTTCAACTATCACCACGCCCAGGACCTCAAGGACTGGGTCGTCTGCACGGTTGAAAAGAACCGTTCCGGGCGGGACCAGGTTGACGTCCAGTTCCGCACCTATTTCTCCCATGGCGCGTTCGATCCGCGTGGCGACTTCGTGTCCGAGGCCCTGATCGACGAGCGGCTGGAACAGGAATGACCGGGCGGGGGGTTCTCCCTCACCCCCTACCCTTGTCTACCCTCTGACCCCCTTCTCCAGGGGGAACCTTCTCCCAGCCGCAGGAGAGGGGACTCAGCAGGAGTGTTTCCCTCAAGACCCTTCCCCCGCGCACTGAAGGCTCCCCCTGGCGAACGGACGGTTCTCCCTGGGAAAGGGAGTTAGAGGGTTGGTGGTCGGGGGGTAGACAGGAAGGGGTAGGGGATGAGGGAAATTCCCGGCTCCCCGCCCTAACGGCCCTACCGCAGTAAGACGACGAGGGCGCCGAGGCAGAGGCCCGGTCCGTACGGCATGTACACGGTAAGCGACCGCCAGCGCGCGGCGAAGACCAGCGCGATCGCCCCGCTGAGCAGAATCCCGCAGAGGGCGGCGGGCAGAATCTGCCCGAGGCCGACGACGCTGCCGACCAGCGCGCCGATGATGACGTCGCCGCTGGCCAGCGGCTCAGCCCCCCGGTAGAGCGCCCGTCCGAGCAGGTAGAGAACCCCGAAGATCGTCGCGCCGATCAGCGCGCTCGCCAGCCCCTCCCAGAGGAAGCCTCCCCGGACGATCGGCGTCAGGACGACGCCGGCGAGGATGCCCGGATAGGCGACGATTCCGTACACCAGGTGGGTGCGCAGGTCGACGAACAGCACGAGGGTGAGGACGAGGCTGAGCGCGGCGTAGACAACGAGCTGGGCCGAGAGGCCGAAATGCCAGGCGAGCGCGCCCAGCACGATCGCCTGGAAGCCCTGGAGCCAGGGGTCGAGGACGAGGAGCCGCGGCGCCGGTGAGCCCGACCCGGCGCCCAGCCGCCGGGCGACGACCGCGAGCGGCGCACCGAGAACCCAGCCGACGGGCACGGCAGCAACGACGAGCAGACTGGGAGCCATCGGCTACTGGCTTAGCCCGGTCGCGTTCACGGTAAAGGTAACCGGAGTGTTACACGGGTTGCACGGCTGAGGCGCAACCGTGCTGACAAAATAACCATAGACGCTCGATGCGTTAGCGGGCGAAACGACACTACTGGGAGGTAGGGTGCAGTCACCGTTGCTGTCCAGGTCGCAAAACAGCCGGAATCCCGCGATCTGGACGATCTGAACGCGGTCAGGACTCCCGTTCTTCTCCTGGACCCATCCCCCCGAGGGCGACTCAGTCTGGGGAGTGAGCCACTCGGGAACGCCCGCAATTGTGCATCTCAGGTTCCGATCGCCGAACATGTTCGGATTCGTCGGGCAGTTAGCGGTGAGCTGGCTCTGCCGGAAGAAGAAGGTCCCCGACGCGTTAACCGAGGTCGAGCATCCGTCGCGCATACCGTTGGCCGTGACGAAGACTTGACCCTTCATGCAATAGAAGCCCTGCGCGAGATTCTGCCCCCCGTCTCCACAGAAACCCGACTGCCCACAGTAGGTGGGGACAAATTGACCTGGCCCTCCGGCCGCGGCAGGATTGTTTGCCGCGGCTGCCCAGATCGTCCCATCAAATCCCGTGGAGGCCCAATACGGGACATCGGTCTTCGCCTGATCACTCCCCTGGTACGCTTTAGGGGGTTTATAGTTTTTTCGGATCCAGTCGTTGTTGGCAAGCGGCCACGAGGGGCTATACGGAGTCGAGCACGTTGCATTGTAGGCAGAATAGATCTGGCCGTCGATTCCCGACTGCGGAAAGTAATCCACGTACGTATAACCGTCGGCGCACCACTGTGTCTCGGAGCCTAAGTCGACGTAGCCCTTCCAGTTACCAACCTGATTTGGTTGGTTCCACGGGGCTTGGGGGCACGTCGGCACGTTGCTCGTCCACAACGCGTAAATGCCCTGGTTGTTGCCAACGACGCAGTAGTCCGCCGAGACCGGTACGACCGGCGCGCCCACGCTCGCGTTGGGGACGCCGCTGATCACCGCGACCGCCTGGGCACAGGTGAGCATCCCATTGTAGGCGGTGCCGCTGCCGTTCCCAGGCCGAGAGCAGGCCAGGTCGTTGATCCCGGCCGTTCCGACGCTCGGCCCGATCTGCCCCGCCTGGCCTCCCAGCACCTGGGCAAAGTTGCCGGTCGTCACTGAGCTGATGGTCACGCGTATCTTGTACGCTCCGGCGCCCGACGCGATGTCGGGGTCGGGCGGGAAGTTGAATGTCTGGCTGTTAACGGTCCTCTGGTTCGTAGCGCAGGTGGATTCCACCGCCGGTGATGGCCGCGGGGCAGGCAGCGGGGGGCTGGGCAGGGCTGCCATGGCCGCCGGCGAGAAGCACCACGTCCCGTTCGGGTCGCCGTTATAGTACTCCACCATCACTGCCAGCCGGTTCGAAGTATCCAGATTGGCATTCTGGTTGACCCCGTTCGGCACGACTCCGGTAGCTGGCAGCCCGGCATACTGGCGCGCGAGGCCGTA
>JAJPKB010000613.1 GCA_021323915.1 Chloroflexota bacterium
CGCGAGATCCAGCTCTGGGTGACCGACGACGGACGCGGGATCCCGTCGTCATTTGACGGAAAACGACAGTCTATCCACCTCGGTATCCTCGGGATGCAAGAGCAGCTCCGCCCCTGGGGTGGCACGGTCACGGTCAAGCCCGGCCCGGTTGGCGGGACGATCGTGCGCGCTCAGGTCGCGCTGGGAGGTAACCATGGCGGCGCCGAATAGGCCGAAGCCAATTCGAGTGATCATCGTGGACGATCATCCCATGCTCCGGGAAGGGACACACCTGTGCCTGGAGCGGGAAGAGGACATCGACGTCGTCGGCGTGGCGAGCGATGGCGCCGAGGGACTCCGACTCGTCGCCGCGTGTCGGCCGGAGGTGCTGATCCTCGACATCCACCTGCCCGACATTAGTGGCATCGAGGTGGCGCGGCGAGTCCGCATGGACTTCCCGTCGGTCGCGGTACTGATCCTAACCGGCTATGACGAGGTCGGCTACCTGCGGGCTTTACTGAAGCTGGGCGTGCGCGGGTACCTTCCCAAGACTGCGGGTGAGCTGGAGATTGTGGGGGCAGTGCGAGCAGTAGCCGAAGGGCAGCCGATCATCATGGGCCAGATGGCCAGTGCGGCGCTGGCCGATGACGCCGTGCAACTCACGGCACGGGAATATGAGGTTCTGCAGATGATCGCGGCCGGTCGCCGGAACGCCGAGATAGCCGAGGTACTCTTCATCTCGCCGAAGACGGCCGAGTTCCACGTTCACCAGATTCTCCGGAAGCTGAAGGCCCAATCGCGGGCGGAGGCGATCTGCAAGGCCCATCAGCACAACCTGATCCTTCCCGCTAATCCCCCTTATCCCCTTCCTGGCGCTTAGGCCGTCCGGATTCACCACGCCCGATGGGGTGTGTTATATTGGACGCACCGCGAAAGTCACGTTCGGGGGGCGGTCGGCATGGTGGAGTCAGGGGCGCGCACCGGCGACGGCAGTCTGACCGAACGGTCGGTCATCGACTGTGACGTTCACTGCGTCGTGCCGCGCGTCGAGGCGTTGTTCCCTTACCTTTCGGACCACTGGCGCGAGTACATCAGTCAATCGGGGTTCAAAGGGGCGCCGGATACGTCGTACCCTCCCAAAATGCCGACGACCGCCCGTCCGGGCAGCCGGCCCCTCGAGGGAGGGCCGGCCGGCTCCAGCCTGACGCTGCTTCGCGAGCAGATCCTCGATGCCTGGAACGTCGAGCGCGCGATCCTCAACTGCGACTACGCGGTCGAAAGCATCCACAACCCGGATGCCGACGTGGTGATGGCTCGGGCGGTGAACGATTGGATCGTCGCGGAATGGCTGAATCAGGAGCCACGCCTGCGCGCCTCGATCGTCGTCCCGAGCAAGCAGCCCGACATGGCAGCCCGGGAGATCGACCGGCTTGGAGAGCACCCCGGCTTCGTTCAGGTGTTCCTGCCGGTCCGGTCGGCGATGCCCTACGGTAAGCGACAGTACCATCCGATTTACGAGGCAGCGGTCCGCCATGATCTGGTCGTCGGGCTGCACTTCGGAGGCGCGCCCGGTAATCCCCCGACGTCCTCGGGTTGGCCTTCGTACTACATCGAAGAGTACTCCGGCATGGCCCAGGAGTTTCAGTACCAGGTCATGAGCATGGTCGTCGAAGGCGTGTTCGACCGCTTTCCGACGCTGCGCGTCGCACTCATCGAAAGTGGCTTCTCGTGGCTTCCGCCGTTCTGCTGGCGATTCGACAAGGAATGGAAGGGCCTACGGCGCGAGATTCCCTGGACGAGGCGGTTGCCGTCGGCGTACATTCGCGAGCACCTGCGGATTGCCCTCCAACCGATCGACGGGCCGCCGGATCCCGGGCGTCTCCTACGGCTGATCGATCAGCTCGACTCCGACGAGATGCTCATGTTCTCGACGGATTATCCTCACTGGCATTTCGACACGCCCGAGGAAGCGCTGCCGGCCGGGCTTTCGGACAGCCTCGCTAAGAAGATCATGTCAGGCAACGCGCGGGCGTTTTATCGCCTTTGAATCGGCAAGTGGTGCCGGGTTAAGCGGAAAGGGCCTCCGGTCCGAGCCGCTCTCGTCGGTCCGACGATCGGGCCTCGACCCGGATTATCCAGGGAGGGTGAAAGAGTCATGACGTTGACTGCCAATCGTGAGACGACGGATCGCTCGACGACGACGACGGTGATCGATTGCGACATCCACAACTCGCTTCCGTCGGAGAGCGCGCTGACGGCGTATCTGCCAGCGCGCTGGCGCGAATATCACGAACGGTTCGGTCAACGAGGCTACAGCGGCACCCACTATCCGCTGGCGAACCTGAATGCCGCGCGCACCGATTCGTGGCCTCCCTCGGGTCAGGTACCGGGATCGGATCTCGCCTTCATGCGCGAGCAGCTACTGGACCGGTGGGGCGTGGAGCGGGGAATACTGCTCCCGCTGCTCGGGGTAGGCCGCCAGGTGAACCTCGAATACGGCGCGGCGCGGGCGCACGGCATCAACGAATGGCAGATCGCGGAATGGCTCGATCCTGAGCCGCGGCTACGCGCCTCGATCGTCGTTCCGTACGAGGATGGTGAGCTGGCGGCGGCCGAGATCGACCGCCTCGGAGAGCATCCCGGCTTCGTTCAAGTCGTCCTGGAGGCACGGACGTACGAGCCCCTCGGCCGTAGGAAGTACTGGAAGCTTTACGAGGCGGCCGTCCGCCACGATTTGCCGGTGGCGATTCACTTTGGCGCGCTTGGCGGCTGGCCAATCACCGGCGTCGGCCACCCGTCCTTCTACATCGAATACCACACCGGCCAGTCGACGAGCTACCAGGAGCTGGTGACCAGTTTAGTGTGCGAAGGCGTGTTCGAGCGATTTCCAACCCTCAAGGTCGTTTTGATCGAGGGAGGGTTCGGCTGGCTCGTGCCGCTTATGTGGCGTCTCGACCACGCCTGGAGCAAGCTGAAGGACGAAGTTCCCCACCTGAAGCGCCTGCCCTCGGAGTATATCCGCGAGCACTTCTGGTTTTCGACGCAACCGATCGAAGAACCGGCGCACCCCGAAGACTTCCTCGTCCTGCTCGACGACCTCGCGATGGATGACCACATCCTGTTCGCGACCGACTATCC
>JAJPKB010000015.1 GCA_021323915.1 Chloroflexota bacterium
AACGAGATTCCTCAGGAAATACAGATAGGGCAGCCGTCCAATGAACTGGCGGGTATACGGAACGTCGGCGATTCCCCGTACCATGTTCTCCTGATCGCTGATACCCGAGATGAAGTTGCCCACGTCGATGATGGCGTATGGCTCGACGATGAGAAAAACCAGAAGCCCGACGACGACCGAGGTCGCGAGAACCGAGATGAAGCGGCTGACTTCCTCGGCATCGGGAAGACGCCAGTGAATTTCACCGCTTGCTCCATCCGCGGCGAAGAGCCTCAGCAAGAACGCCAAACCGACCGGGGCCAGCACCGGCGCGGAGCTCACCTTCGTTCCTAGCGCCAGTCCCGTGAAAACGCCGGCCCAGATCGCCGCTCCACTCTTCCCTTCCTGCAAGTAAACAATCGCGGAAAGGATCGCCGCCAGGGCGAGAGA
The DNA here is from genome assembly GCA_021323915.1 of Chloroflexota bacterium. Lineage (GTDB taxonomy): Bacteria > Chloroflexota > UBA6077 > FW602-bin22 > CADDYW01 > JAJPKB01. The sequence goes on from JAJPKB010000015.1 coordinate 430, forward strand.
CGTCATCAGGGTATCGGTCGCGTAAAAGTGCGACAGCTGGATGTCGATCACCGAGAACGTCACGAACGCGGCCGCGAGAAATCCGATCCGACGGTCGTACAGGCGCTTTCCGAGCTGATAGACGATGAAAACTGACCCGGTATCGAAGAGAGCCGAGATCGGTCGCCCGATCAAGCGTAAGTTAGAAAGATCGTTGAAGATGCCCAGGAACTGGAATGGCGTCCCGAGGTGACTCAGCCCAACCAGGATCGCGGCGACCAGGCGAAGCAGATAGAAAGAAAAAGACCCGTAGGCGAATCCATGGGGATCGAGCGTACTTTGAGGGCTGAGCAGCTTAGACAGATTCAAGGGCCAGGAGAGGCTCAGCCCCGCAGTGGTCATCAGGATATATCGCTCGTCAGGGTGATACAGATGACCCTGATCCCAATCGACCTGATAGACCCGGAGAGCCAGCGCCACCAGGAGGAGCGCCCCCACCGCCATTCGCTCGCGATGGCGACGGACAAAGCATGAGATCTCGTTTGGCCTTACGGCCATTATTCCCTCCCGCTGGTCCCGAGAATTCTAACACGGGCGAAAGCGGGCCCGCAATTTACGAAAGAATACAGAATTCGGAAGTCAAACTCCAGGAGCCAGGTACCGCGGTTCGGTACGACGGGTGATACAATGAGGCACGATGAAACTTTCGAATCCATGCGTACGAGATCGATGAATCGCATGCTCGATGACGCTGACATCGCGGCATACAGTAAGGGGCTTATCGAAGCCTTGCGCTCCACGGATCCAGTCCGGTTACGCGCCTTCGCCGAGCTCTGGGGAAAGCGACTGAGCAACCGTGGCCTGCAGCAGCTGGCCAAGGCCAGCGAGAAGGCCATCGAGCGACGCATGTGGCTGATGATCCGCGACCGTCCAGATCTTTCCGATCTTCACCTCGCGGCGGAAGCCTGGCTGGCCGGCCACCCGGCGGAGGAGTCGAGGTGAGCGTCAACGGACAAGACGGCTCCGGAGGACGCGACGAGTTCGAAAATCGTGAAAGTAGTAGCGATCTCTCGGATGAGAGCTACGAGCCTGGCGATACCCTCCACCGTGGAATGACCCTCGCCTGCGGCCTGGTGCTCCTTTTCTTTGCCCTGATTTCCTGTGGCTTCGTGGCTTCGGTCCTCAGTCAGAGGCATTGACCGCGCCAGGTCGATTCCGCTTCTGCTTGCCGGCCTGGTGATCCATCATCCGGAGCGCCCGCACCCGGCGCCGCTCGCGAAGGTAGAGCGGGTGGCCGCAGCCCGGGCACAAGTTCAGGTGTGAGACCTTGTCGAGGTACTCGACGATGGTCAGCACCACCTCGCCGTGACTCCAGGTGAGTGGCGATACGCTAAGCGGCTCGCTCGTCTGCGGGTGAACCTGCTCCGCCAATACACCGCTCGGCAGTGCGTGCCTGGCCGTCCATTTGAGTAAATCGAGCGCCGGCTTCAGATCCTCCGACGATTGCGCCTTGGCGATAATCCAACGAGCAAGCCAGAGCGTGCAGATGATCCAGGGGTTTCCGGGACACGTCTGAAGGTCATGACTTTGCTGGTGATAGTAGTCGTTCTCGTAGCGGGCTACCCCTCCGACTTCGGTTTTCACCCATAGACGCTCGCGCACCGATTCCATCGTCTTGACGATCCTCGGATCGTCGGCAGGGTACATTCCGAACAGGAAAAGACCCGCCACGCTGGAGTCGATCGTCCAATCCACACCTGCAGTGCCGTCCGACTTTGGAACGATCATTCGCACGAAGCGCCCTGCTTCCTCACGCCATAGCAAAGAATCCGTAGCGGCCTTGATCTCGTTCGCAGCTTGCTCGTACCGGTCGCGCGCGTCGTGCTCGCCGAAGGCGTTCGCGAATCGAGCCGCCGCGATCAGTCCAGCATGGACCGCGGCGACCGTCCACGACAGAACGCCCCTCCGCTCTTCCCAAAGGTCCCAGCTGGGCTTCGGCAAGCCAGTCTTGGGATCTCGGTAGTTAAACATGAAGTCGCCGGCCCGGATGATGACATCACGGTAGAGCGGCTTGATGAACTCGACCTCGGGAAAGTGCTCGAAGTAGTTCCAGAGCGCCCAGAGAACCAGACCGGTTTCGTCTTCCTGGATCGGAAGCACCCGCTCACTGTCCTCGACCCACGGGTGCCACGAGCTGGCCAGGCTTCCATCGGCGTTGTATTTATGCAGGAAGAAGCCTTCTTTGGTCAGAAGGTTCGAGCAGTAGGTGAAAAAACGAGCGCTTGGAACCGAATACCCGGCGTGCGTGAGGGCATTCGTAACCAGCGCTCCATCGCGCGGCCAGACGTATGAATACGTATCCCGGTTGAACTGAATGACGTCGGAATCGTTTGCCGCGACGACGCCGCCGCCCGAGTCGATCTGGGTACGCAGGACGAGCAGGCTTCGCGAGAACAGCGTAGCGACGTCTTCCGGCAGATCGCCAAGCTGATTTCCGTCCTTGCGCGCCCAGAGCCGCCAGTAGTGATCCGTGCGTTTGAGGAAAGTCGCCGG
>JAJPKB010000385.1 GCA_021323915.1 Chloroflexota bacterium
CCCGGCGTGGCGATTATTCTTGACGAGTCTGCTCCGATATGCCATGCTTCCGTCCACCAAGGAGTGCCGACGCTGAACGAGAATCCACGAAAGCGCCCCGCGCGGCGCGACGCCAGCCCGCGGAACGATCCCACCCGGGCGCCCGACCCGCGCAAGGCGACCGCCCTCGAGGCGCTGCTCGACCTCGCCTACGACGTCAGCTCGTACCTGCGGCGGAGCGCTCGGCCCGGCGTGCGGGTCGCGGCCGCGCTTCTCCTCGCCAGCTCGCTCGCCGCCTGCTCGCCGTCGGGCGCCCTCGACGCCTCCTCGATCGTCTCGCCGCTGAGCCAGGAGGTTCGCCGCGGCCTGCCGACCGCGCCCGGCCGCTACGCGCTGGACGCCGGGACCCTGGGGCGCGACTCCCAGGGGGTGTATTACTTCGCCTGGCGGCAGCTGACCGATCCAGTCTCGGTTCAACACTTCGCCGCGCTGAGCCGGCTGCGTCTCTCCCAGGCCCCGAACACTGTTCTGGAGATCCCGGCCTCCGGCGACCCGATCCTCTATCTTCCGCCCAACACGTCGATACCGCTGGTCCAGGCCGACGAGTATCAGCGCACCGGGGGCTACTACGGCACCCACTCCTACTGGTATCCCTGGTACGGCGGCAGCTACCACGGCACCGGCTACTACGATCCGCCGGCGCGCACCTATTCGGGCACCACCGTCAATGGCTCGACCATGTCGCAGTCGCCTCGCTCCTTCGCCGAACGGACGGTCGGACTGTCCCACGCGGTCAGCGGCCGGGCCGGCGGCACCGGCAGCGGCACCGCGGCTACTTCGAAGAGCGGGGCGAGCTACGCGACGTCCGGCTCGTCGCACGGCGGCGTCGCGGCGGCGAAGTCCGGCGGGTTCTCGTCCGGCTCCGGCGGCTCGTCCCACGCGAGCAGCAGTTGAGTCGCGCCCGCCCCCGGTCGGCCGATCTGGCGCGCCTGGAACGGCTGATTCGCGAGAGCCGGGTCATGGATCCGGGGTTGAAGCGCCACTGGCTTCAGGTTCTGCCGTTTCTCACCCCGGCCGACCGCCAGCGCCTCGCCGCCATCCTGCGGTCGGGCGAGTCGCCCTCGAACTCGGAGCGCCCGGGATGAACGTTCCGGCGGATCGGCGAGCCGCGTCCCCGCTGATCCGAGCCCTGGCCCGGTGGCAGCACACCGCCGGGCGCTACTGGATCTACGTTTGCTCGGCGCCTTTCGTCGGCGATCCGATCCCGATCGAGCACCCGCCGATCGGCCGCCCGCCCCGGTGGCTAGCCGAGGCAATCGGCGCGATCCCGGGCGACGAGCGCGCCGCGGTTTTCGTCGACCTCCCGCCGACGCGAACCCTGCCCGCCACCGGGGACCTCAACCTCCTCGGCTTCGCGGTCGTGCCGGTTATCCAGCGCTGGATCACCGCGCCGGCGGTCCTGCGCTCGGATCGGCTCGTCGCGTGTCTCGAGCGGTTCGGCGCGGTCGTCCGGCGGCCCCGGCCGGATCGGGGAGTCGTCTTCCTCCTGGACGGCGAGCGCGGCGGACCACCGCGCCTTCGGGACTCCACCGCGCCGGCCCGGACGTTCGACAACCGCTACCAGTACCCGCCGTGCCGGTTTCCGCCGCCGGCCCTCCTCCGCGACGACGCCGTCACCGGTGTCTGGTGGCTGGCACCCAACGGAGTCGAAGAGGATCTGGCCGGCTACGCCTCCGGTCTGGAGGCCGCCGGCCTGCCGATCCACCAGCTAGCCGTTCCGGCGAATCCGGGCCATGCGCGCGCTGATCGCTGAGCCGTCCCGGATTCCGTCCGGCCTTTACCGGCGGTTCGTCCGCCGGGCCCAGGTCGAGGGGCGGCTGGCCGACCACCTTTACGCCGGCGAGCCCTACCTTGCCTTGAACGCGGTGGTGATGGAGCCGGCCGAATCGGCGCGGCTGGCTCGGTTGACCGAGACTTTCGCCCGCGCGTTCGATCGCGCCGCCCGCCGGCTCGCGACGAACGTCTCGCTGCTCCAGGAGATGGGCTTCCCCTGGGTGGCCGCCGAGCTGCTGGCCGCCGAGCAGCCGCGCACCCCGATTGTCGGACGCTTCGACTGGGTGATGGATCGCGACGGCCGATGGTGGCTGCTGGAGTTCAACGCCGACACGCCGTCCGGGCTGCGCGAAGCAGTGGTCGTGGATCGACTCGTCCACGACCTGCTGCCCGAGGCGCGCCGCCTGGAGCGCGCGAACGCGGGCCTGGCCGCGGCGTTCGCCGACGAGGTGGCCCGAGCGGTCGACGGCGTGCCGGCCGATCGAGCGCTCGGCCTGATGACCGACGCCGGGGAGCTCGAGGACCTATCCCAGATGGCGTTCACCCGCGACCTCCTCCGGACGTCGCGGAGCACGGCCGGGGTGACGGTGTGTCTCGGCGACGTCGACAACCTCCGCTGGACGCGCGACGGCCTCGTGCTCGGTCGTCAGCCGCTGGCAGCGCTCTACCGCTACTTCCCGTTCGAGGCGATGCTCGGCCTTCCGGCATTCTCGGCAATTTTCGACGCGGTGAGCGAGGGGAAGCTGCGCCTCCTGAACGGCCTCTACGGGCTCCTGCTCCAGCACAAGGGGTTGATCGCCTGGCTCTGGGACCACCGCGACGACCGCTGCTTTCCCGAGGAGGAGCGCGCGGCGATTCGCGAGCACCTGCCCCCGACCCGGGGCATTCTCGACGACCCGGCCGGCACGGAAGGGCCGGTCGTAGTCAAGCAGGTCTTCGGGCGAGAGGGCGAAGAGGTCTTCTTCTCGGAAGATCTCTCGACCGACGCCTGGGCCGCCCTGCGCCACCGACGGACCTACGTCGTGCAGCAGCGAATCGACGTCGCCGAGCTCGACGCGGTCGTCTGGTCCTCGCTCGGACCGCGACTCGACCGGGGGCGGGTGACCGTCGGCAGCTTCGCCGTCGGCGGCCGATTCGCCGGTTACTACTCCCGATTCGGGGGTAAGATTATCACCGCGCGCGCCAAGTGGCTGGCGACGCTCGTGGGAGAAGGATAAAGCGATGGCGTCACCAAACGGCCGGCCGGATTCGGCCGGCGATCTCGAACAGGTCAGCGGGCTCATGCCGGGCGACTCGCTGGAGATCTGGGGAAGCGGCACCCTGGTCGTCAAGACGGCGCTCATCTGCCAGGAAACCGTCGACGACGAGACGACGACCTGGCACTGGCTCTTCCTCGACGACGGCAGCCTGCTCGAAGCATCGCCGGACGGCTACTTCCGGTACGACCGCCACCAGGTTCACAAACAGGGCACGAGTCTCTTCGAAGAGCTCGTCGCCCAGGATGGGGCGCTGGTGCGCTTCGAAGAGCGCGTCCGGGCCGGCCAGTCCGGTCGGCGCCCGGTCAGCGTCACGATCGACGGGACCGAGTACCGGATCAGCAGCACCGGAACCGTTCGGATCCAGCGGCTCGGCGACGACTGTCCGCTGGTGCCGTGGCAAACGATCTCGAAGAATCCAGACGACAACGTCTACTTCGGGCTCGTCTCGACCCTCGACGAATCGAGCGTCGGCCTCGGCCTCTGGACCCAGCACCTCAGCCTTTCGTTCGGCAAGGAGCTGGACGAGACCGACGTGACCGCGGTCTACCGGCAGAAGAGCTGACGTCGGTCGACGCCAGACGGTGGCGCGCTACGCGATCGCCTGGGCGATGATGATCGCCAGGCCGATGACGAACGCCGCGGCCAGGATCGCCGTCGCCACGTTCCCCTTTCGGAAGATGTCGTCGCCGAGATCCGTGGGCGTCAGCCAGTCGAAGACCTTGTAGCCCACGAAGAGCAACACGAATCCGATGATCGCGAAGATGATCGAGAGCGTAGCGTTCGAGATCGTCGTCGTCAGGTTCATCTTCCCTCTGCCTGGCGTTACTTTTCTACTTGACCTTGCCCCGCGCGGCGATCGGCCAGATCACCTCGACCCGCTCGCCGCGGTAGCCCACCAGCTCGTCGTGGAGGTTCACGCACATACCCTGGTGCAGGGGAATGAAGGTCAACCGCTCCCCGACCCGAAACTTGTAGGACGATTTGCTCACGTCGACGTGGCCGTGCTCGACCGACATCCCGACAAACTGAATCTCCGGGTGCTCGACGCAGTAGCCATACGGCCGGGGCGGGTAGCTCGCGAACGTCTTCATCCCGCCGTCGACGATGATCCGACCCGGCGCCTGGGTGCTGACCACGGTGCAAACGACCCGGACCGGGCAGCGCTCGGCGCTCAGGTCGGCGCTGCTTTGGATTCGGGTGAGACCCTCCCAGGCGTAGGAGCCGCTGCGCGTCTCGGTGCAGCCGATCTCCTTCGAAGCGGCCTCGTGCCCGGTGCCACCACCGCTGACGACCGCGACCGAATGGCCGTCGGCTTTCAGCAGGCTCACCGTCTCGTCGAGAAACGGCTTCGCCTCGAGCCGGCTCGGATAGGTCATGACGCCCTGGAAGTCCAGGCCGGGCAGCTTCGCGATCTGACGGGCCAGGTCGCGGGCGGCGACCGGCGACTGGACGCCGCAGCGGTGCGAGCCGGTGTCGAGCTCGATGATCACCCGCACCTTGACGCCGTCGCGCCGCGCCTGCTCGGAGATGCCGCGGGCGGTATCCTCCGAATCGAGCGCGAGGGTCATCGTCGCCCGACGGACGAGCCGGGTCAGTCGCTCCAGCTTGATCGGTCCGACGATGTTGTAGGGAATCAGAATATCTTTGAGACCGGCCGCGACCATGACCTCCGCCTCGCCGAGCTTCTGGCAGACGATGCCGATGGCGCCCGACGCGATCTGGCGGTGGGCGATCTCCGGAATCTTGTGCGACTTGACGTGCGCCCGAAACGGGATGTCGAGCGACCGGCAGTGGGCAGCCATCTCGGCGAGGTTCTTGTCCAGAACGTCCAGGTCGCAGACCAGGGCCGGGGTATCGAGGTCGGAAACCAGCATTGCGTTCCTCCCGATCTACTGACGAAGCTTGGAGCATCGTATCGGCCGCCGCGACGGGCGTCAAGGCGCCCCATCGCCGGAAGCGAAATCGTTGCCGCGGGTCGGTTTATTGTTTATATTGTTGATCGGATGGGCATTCTGGCTTCCCAAATTTTTGGAGGACGCGAGTGATCACGCGAAGACGGTTCCTACTTGGCATCGCGGCCGGCTCGGCCGCCACGCTCCTGGCGGCGTGCGGCGGCGGCGCGACGCCGGTGGCGCCAACCACGTCCGGCGCGGCGGCGCCGACTTCCGCCGCGTCGACCGGCGGCGCATCCCCGACCGCGGCGGCGACGGCCGCCAGCACCACCTCTGCCGCTCAGGCGACGACTGCCCCGGCCGCCGCCGCGCCAACCACCGCGACGGCCGGCGAGGCCTGGTACGGCGTCTCGGGTCCGTTCAGCGGCAACAACGCCGAGTATGGCCGTATCTGGAAGCAGGCCATGGCCATGGCGCTCGACGAGATCAACGCGAAGGGCGGCGTGAAGGGGCGCAAAGTTCAGCTCGATTACGAGGATACCCAGTCGGATCCCAAGCAGTCGGTGCCGGTCGCCCAGAAGTTCGTCGAGGACTCGCGGATGCTGGCCGAGCTGGGCGACTTCTCGAGCCCGTCGTCGATGGCGGCGTCCCCGATTTACGAGCGGGCGAAGATGGTCCAGTTCGGATTCACCAACTCCCACCCGGACTTCACCAAGGGCGGCGAGTTCATGTTCAGCATCGTGCTGACCCAGCAGCAGGACGCGGCGTTCCTTGCCCAGACGGCGTTCGACGGGCTCGGGAAGGTCCAGGCGGTCCTCTACCAGAACACCGACTGGGGCAAGACGACCCAGCAGATTTACGTCGACAAGATCAAGGCGCTCGGCGGACAGGTCGTTCACACCGACAGCTATCTGACGACCGAGAAGGACTTCTCGCCAATCCTGTCGAAGGTTCGAGACGCGAAGCCGGAGGTCCTGGCGCTGATCTCGTACTACAACGACGGCGCCCAGATCGTTCAGCAGGCGAAGAGCATGGGGCTTAACGTGAAGATCGTCGCCAACGGCGCCTGCTACTCGCCGCAGTTCCTGAAGCTGGGCGGTGACGCGACCAACGGCGTGCTGATGACGACCGTCTTCTTCCCCGACAATCCGCGTCCCGAAGTCCAGCAGTTCGTGAAGAACTACACCCAGCGCTTCAACGAGACCCCGGACCAGTTCGCGGCGCTTTCCTACGACGCGGTCAAGATCATCACCTGGGCGACCGAGCAGGGCGGGTTCGATCGGGTGGCGATCCAGAAGGCGATGGCGACCGGGTCGGACATCCCGAGCGTCATCTACGGGCCGTTCAAGTTCGGCGCCGACCGCCGCGTCGAGAACGCCAAGGCCGTGCCGATCCAGGTCCAGGACGGCAAGTTCGTCGCGTACACCCCGTGAGGACGACGTTTGCTTGACGCGCTGATCGGCGGGCTGATCAACGGAAACACCTACGCGCTGATCGCGGTGGGAATCTCCCTGATTTTCGGCGTCGCCGACCTGATCAACTTCGCGCACGGCTCGGTCTTCGCGATCGGCGCGATGGTCGGCTGGTGGGTGGCGTTCACCCTCCACTGGCCGTTCGTGCCGACCTTGCTGGCGGTCGTCGTCGTCACCGCGGCGCTCGGGCTAGCGATCGAGCGCATCTGCATCCGCCCGCTGGCCAACGCGCCGCCGATCGCGCCGCTCCTCTCGACGGTAGCCGTCTCGTTCATCCTGGACTACTCGTCGCAGCTCATCTTTTCGCCGGAGACGAAGCACTTTCCCCGGCTGTTGCCGGCCTACGAGCTGCAGCTGGGAGACATGCACGTCGGAACGGTCGATGTGGCGATCACGGCGGTGACGATCGCCAGCGTCGTCGCGCTCTGGGCGTTCCTGAAATACTCGCGGCTCGGACTGGCGCTCCGGGCCACCGCCCAGGACCGCGACGCGGCCCAGCAGATGGGCGTGCAGGTCGGATCGGTCCAGGGGTTGTCGTTCGCGATCGCCTCCGCCCTGGCCGGGATCGGCGGCCTGCTCGTCGGGATGTACTACGTGAACGTGGATCCGACGATCGGCTTCAATGCGATGCTGGAAGGGTTCTCCGCCGCGACGCTTGGCGGCCTCGGCAGCCTGCCCGGCGCGATCGTCGGCGGCTACCTGCTCGGAGTTGGCGAAAGCTTCGGCGTCACCTTCTTCGGCGGGAGCACCCGTCAGCTGATCGCCTTCGCCGTGCTCGTCCTCTTCCTCTGGCTTCGTCCGAACGGCCTGTTCGGCTCGGCCGGGGTGGCGCTGCGCGAGCCGCTGACCGGCACCTTCTTCGGCGGCGGTCGCAGCTACGTGCCGAACCGGTGGGCCCTCGCCGCGATCGGAATCGCCCTGATCGTCGTCCTGCCGCTGGTCGGAAGCGCCTACGTCCTGCAGGTCGGGGCGATCGTGGCGATTTTCACGATTCTGGCGCTCTCGATGACCCTGCTGGCGGGCACCGCCGGCCAGATCTCGCTCGGCCAGGCCGGCCTCTTCGCGATCGGCGCCTACACCTCGGCCCTCCTGGTGAAAGAGCACGGCTGGTCGTTCTGGCTGGCGCTGCCGATGGCGGGCATCCTCGCCGCGGTGATCGGCGCGGTCATCGTCGCGCCGTCGCTGCACCTGCGCGGCCACTACGTCGCGATCGTGACCCTGGGCATCGGGGCGATCGTGACCTCGCTGCTGCTCAACCTCGACTGGCTGACCAACGGACCGCTCGGCGTCTCGAACATTCCGGCGCCGGTCTTCTTCGGCACGCCGATCATCCAGCCGCGCGATTACTACTTCCTCTCGCTCGCCGTGCTGCTGATCTGCGCCGGGCTGACCGCGCTGCTCCAGCGCTCGCACCTCGGACGGATCTGGCGCAGCATCCGCGAGGACGAGATCGCGGCCCAGTCCTTCGGCATCCAACTGGCGAGCTACAAATCGCTCGCCTTCGCGATCGGCGCGTTCATGGCCGGGCTCGGGGGCAGCCTGCTCGCCCACCAGTACACGTTCATCGATCCGACGATCTTCGACGTGACGATCTCGGTGCTTGCGCTAACGATCGTCGTCATGGGCGGCATGTCGAACATCCTGGGGGCGTTGGTGGGCACGATCATCCTGGTGGGCGGACCGGAGTTCTTCCGCCCGCTCCACGACGCCCGCATGCTCGGCTACGGGGTGCTCCTCCTGCTGCTCATCCGATTCCGGCCGCGAGGCATCCTGGGGAGCCAATGAGTCAAGACGTCGGCCGGCGGTCGTCTCAGCCCCGGCTCGTGGTGAAGAATCTGGTCCGCTCGTTCGGCGGCGTTCGCGCGGTGGACGGGCTGTCGTTCGAGGTGCGTTCGGGACAGACGGTGAGCATCATCGGTCCGAACGGATCCGGCAAGACGACCGCCTTCAACCTGATCAGCGGGCTGCTCCGGCCGAACGCCGGCGAGATCATCTTCGACGGCCAACGGATCGACGGCTACCCGCCGAGCCGAATCGCCGAGCTTGGCATCGC
>JAJPKB010000594.1 GCA_021323915.1 Chloroflexota bacterium
AACGTCACGCCGAGCTTCACCGAGCGCTCCGGGTGCTCGTCGATCTCGCGGTAGGCCTCGACCGCGAGATCGAACGGCACGATCGGCTGGACGACCCGCTCGCAGGCCAGCCGTCCCCCGGCGAGCAGCTCCCACGCGGTGTCGGCCAGCCGGCGGTTGTTCCAGCGCGGGTGGTCCCGGTGGGGCTCGCTCTCGGCGCGGGTAAAGACGAAGGTCGGTCGGTTCAGGTGCGCCTCGCGGCCCAGGTCCAGGCCGCCGTGAAACTCGTTGTACCAGGCGGTGACCGCGACGGTGCCGCCGAAGGCGACTCCCCGAATCGCGTGGTGCAGCGCGCGCGGGCTTCCGCTGGTCTCGATCGCGACGTCGACCCCCAGGCCGCCGGTCGCCCGGCGAATCTCCAGGCCGGCATCCACCTCGGTCGGGTCCAGCACGAGGTCGGCGGCCACACCTCTGGGGATTGGCCAGGTTTGGGGATCGCCGGGGCTTCCCTCACCCCCTACCCCCTCTCCCATCCGAGGGCGAGGGGTCTTCAGGGAGATGCTATCCTCAAGACCCTTCCCCCTCGCAATGGGGGAAGGGGTAGGGGATGAGGGAGATTCCCGGCGCCCGACGAAAAGGCAGCCATTCCCCTCGGTGAGGCCGACCTCGCGGCGGGCGGCGATCGGATCCACCCCCACGACGAACGAGGCTCCGGCGAGCTTCGCCAGCTGCACCGCCATCAGGCCGATCGCCCCCAGGCCGAAAACGGCCACCCGATCGCCAACTCGCACGTTGCCGTCGCGAATCCCGCCGAGCGCGACCGTCGCCGGATCGAGGCAGACCGCCGCCTGCCAGGGCATGCCATCGGGCATGCGACGGACGCCCGGGTAAGCGCCGGTTGTTCCCCAGGCCCAGCGCTGGGTCTCGCGCAGCGGTCCGTAACCGGCGACCCGGTCGCCCACCTCTACGCCCTCGACGCCCGCGCCGACCTCGACGACCTTTCCCACCGCGATGTTCCCAAGGGGACGGGGAAAAGCGGCCTGGGGCGAAGCGCCCGGCAGGAAGATCTTCTGGTCGGCATCCCAGTGCGAGTCGCCGAACGGGCTGTCGCCGCGGTACATGTGCAGCTCGGTCCCATGCTTGGGCGCCCCGAACTCGGTGCGGACCCGGATCTCGACCGGCCCGATCGGCTCGTCTCGATACTCGCGAATCGCCGGCGTCCGAACCGCGACCGCGACCAGCTCCCGTGGCATCAGTCTGTTTCCTCCTCGACCGCGATCATCTGGTGGCCGCGCACTTCCGGAACGGTGAAGCGCGCGTAACCGTCGTCCCAATCGAATTCGAGCGACCCGCCATCCGGCACCAGGCGGACCGCCGTGGGCCGACTCGCCAGCCGCACCGCGACCAGGATCTCCCGCAGGGGCAGCGCGTCCTCGACGAGATCGATCTCCGGCGTGCGCCGCTGGGGAACGTACGACAGCAGGTGAACCACCGTGCGGCGGTCCTGGGCCAGCGCGGTCACCTCGGCGACGCTCGGTGCATCGGTCCAGACGATCGGATTGGGCAGGAGCCGGCGCAGACACGATTCGACGATCTGTCGGTACACCTTGCTGCCGTGCAGCCGGTAGGCGCGAAAGAGCGGGTGGGCGCAGACCATCACCGGTCCGCGCTGGGTCACCGCCGCGAAGCCGGTCGGCGCGTCCGGCGGCGTCTGGGCGTGCGACGAGTAGTGCTCCCAGGTCCGATTGAAGTACGGGCGAACGGTCCACGCCAGCACGACCGTCCCCGGTCGCGCCTCGACCTTCCGGCCGCGCTCGTAGACGATATGATCCATATCGTGGGCGACGTCGCGCGCGAACTCGGTCTCGAACCGGACGTACTCCGGACAGAGCTCGCTCGGCCCGGCGTCGGCGACGCCGGCCTCGGCCAGGGCGTGCTCGTCGCGGTCGCGCCAGAGGCCGCTTTCGCCGGTCAGCAGAGCCCGTCCGCCGCCGGCCACGAAAGCCCCGAGCCGCTCCGCCAGGTCGCGGTCCAGGCGAACCACGTCCGGCAGAATGGCCACCTTGTAGCGGGAAAGGTCGGCGCGGTGATCGACCAATTGAAACTGCTGGTGGCTCTCCAGGAGCATGCGCATCGCGCCCTCGAGGCTGATCCGCTCGGCGACCCGGTCGGGACCGGCGGCGCCGGGGGCGAGCAGCACCGCGATATCGGCCAGCGGCGCCGCGCCGCGCAGCCAGGGCTCCTTCTTATCGAGCGAGGCAAACGTCAGGCCGATCCGCCGGTAGGTCTCCGGATTCAGCCGGCCGCGGGGCAGAAGCTGGTCGCCAACCGAGACCGCCGCGCCCAGCGCCGCCATGCGAAAGCACTCGTAGTCGAGCGCCTCCTGGTTCTTCACCGTGCCGAAGTCGGCCCAGGACTTGTGAAAGCCGGCGGTCATGCCGAGCAGCCGGGCCCCGGTCGTCTGGAAATAGCGTGCGAAGAGCGGAAAGTGATTGTACCCCCACTGGCCGCTCGGCAGCGACTCGATCTCGACGTGGGTGAAGTAGCTGAGCTCACCCGGGTTGCCCCGGTCCGGGTCGGCGTCCAGCCGCAGCCGCGAGTTGTAGAAGATGCCGACGTCCGGCTTGATCGAGCGAATCAGCTCGCTGGTTCGAGCCATAAAAGCCCGACCGATCCGGAGCGAGTGCTCGGCGAGCTGAGCGTCGTCGGTCGGATCGAGCCCCGCCGCGCGCAGGCTGGCGAGACAGTGGTTGCAGACGCAGCCGGGGATGGTCTGGCGGATGATATCCAGGAAGATGCCGTCGACCGGGTAGCTCCGCAAGATTTCTTCGGTCTGGGCGGCGACGTAGTCGACGTACGGAGAGTTCATGCAGAGGTACCGCCAGCGGCCCTCGACGCCGAGGGGAGCCCGCCCGGGCACCCGACCCTCGCGGTCCATCTGGAGCCAGTCGGCGTGGTGGTCGGCGGCCCACTCGTCCCAGACGACGGCGACGTACACCGGCACCCGAATGCCCCGGCGGTGGCACGCCTCGATCTGCTCGCCCAGGAGATCGCGGCGCAGCGAGGGATGGACGACGCCGACCTTCGTCGGGTAGTAGCTCATGCCGTGGTGGCACTTCGCGAAGCAGGTGACCGAGTTGACCCGCGCGTCGGCGAGGGTGGCGGCGAACGCGTCGGCGTCGAAGTCGCGGCCGACGTCCGGGATCAGCGGACTGTTGTGAAAGTCCAGGTGGACCTGTCGCGGGGCCAGGTCGAACGGCACGGCATCCTCCTCGAGCGGGGCTCAGCCTTCGCCGAGGATTGTAGCCGGTGTCCCGGTGCCCGACAAGCCGACCGCACTACCGGGTCAGGGGGCAGGTCGGACGAACTGGTGGGCCAGGATGCTGTAGACGAAGGCGACGATGATCGCGCCGACCAGCGCCGAGATGACCGGAATGTGGAAGATGTTCGGACCGATCGAGCCGATCAGCGCCACGCCAAGCCAGCTTCCGATCAGGCCGGCCAGGATGGCGCCCAGGAAGCCGTACGGAATGCGACCGGGCACGATCGCCTCGGCGACGAGGCCGACCAGCCCGGCGACGATCAGGGTGAGAATGACGCCGATCACGCTTCCGACCAGCGAAAACAGTCCGAAGACCGCGATGATCGCCAGGATCAGCAGGATGATGAGCAAGATAGTCACGGCCACTCCCCTTATGAGTTTCTCGGCGGGGAGTCTGGCAAGCCGTATGCCGCTAAGCCACGCGCTCGGCGCCCCCGCTGACCGCCGAGCGATAGGCCGCTTCGAGCAGCTCGACCGAGCGCGCCGCCACCTCGCCGGGAGAGTTGTTCTGATCGGTCCGTCCCAGGATCAGGTCGACGAAGCGGTTCGGCGGACCGTCGCAGGTGTAGGCGCCTTCGCCCGGGGCGATCGGCAGCGAGAAGCTCTCGCCGTCGCGGCGGCGGATCTCGAGCCGCTCGCGCTCGCAGTCTAATAGGAGCATGCCGTCGCGCCCAAAGAGGCGGACGTCGACCTGGAAGCCGGCGTTCGGCGGCACGCTGCCCGCCCCCGAGACCGTGCCCAGCGCGCCGTCCCGAAAGCGCACCGACAGCGCGTCGTAGATCTCGACCTTCGAGCCGGGCGCGCTCATGCCCGCGAAGACGCTGGCGGCGCGGAGCGGCGCGATGAAGAAGAGGAGGCCGGTCGAATGGGTCAGCTGGGCGTGGCCGTACCCGCCGCCGGAGACGGCCGGGTCACCCCAGGTGCGCGCGTCCGGCGCGAACAGCCCGGCGTCGCCGACCGCGTCGCGGACGTTCGTCCCGTCGAGGAGCCCGCGGATCGGCGAGGCCATATGACATAACACATACTCGATCGGACCGATCGCGCCCTCGAGGAGGCGTCGGCGGGCCTCTTCGACGAAGGGCTTGTAGTTCCAGCCGTAGGGTACCAGGAGATGGCGGTTGTTTCGGGCGGCGAGGTCGACGAGGTCCCAGGCCTCGTGGGCGTGGAGACACATCGGCTTCTCGACCATCACGTGCAGCCCGCGCTCGAGCGCCGCCCGGGCGTGGGTGTAGTGCAGGCCGTGCGGGCTGGCGACGACCACCCCGTCGAGCGGCTGGTCGGGCAGCTCCCGATAATCCTCGGTCGCGAAGCGAAAGCCGAACTCACGGCGGACCTGCTCGAGCTCGTCGCGCCCCAGCCGGCAGACCGCGCTCAGCTCGACGTCCGGCCGCCGCGCCAGGATCGGCAGGTGGTTCGCGGTCGCCCACCAGCCGGCGCCGATGAAGCCAATCCGGACTTTTTCGGTCATCGCTCAGCCCCTCTCTCACGAATTCGCCGTGGCGTTTGCTCGTGCCCGGTCAGGCGGGGGTTCGGAGGTGTCCCCCGAGGTTCCCTTTCTCCGGGCGCGGCGGCTGGGCACCAACGCGGGGCGCCCCCTGGGCCGGGTGCCCATTTTGTGCGCTAGAGAGCGCTGCTCAGATCGCGGACGAAGCTGACCACGTCGACCACGTCGAGGGTCACGTCCACGACCTGCGCGGCGGCCTCAACCGGCGGAATCTCGGCGAGCGCCAGCGAGCCGACGTGGCGCGCGGTCTCGCGGGCGCCGTACTTCTCCAGGAAGCGGGCGAACACGCCCGCCGCCTCCTTGCTGCCGCCCTTTTCCGCCAGGCGCATGAAGGCCCCGCGCAGCGCCTTTTGCCCCGCCTCGCGGGAGATGGCCGAGCCACCCTTCGCCGCGGCGCCGGCCCCCCGGTGGGCGAGAAACTCCTCGGATGCCTGGCCCAGCGCCCGCGCCTCGCCGCGACCGCGGAGCCCCTTGAGCCACTCTTCGAACGCCTCGGTCGGCTCGCCGCGCTTGTATCGCTCTTCCATCTCGTGGAGGAAGGTTTCGAACATCGGGTGGTCCTCGGGCTTCCCGATCATCCGTCGGAGCAGCTGTCCGGTGGCCCGATTCCCGATCTGCCGGTGCAGGCGGGCCAGCACCGTCGGCGACACCGCCGCGACGGGCGAGGGCAGGGGTACGTACCACGATTCCGGCTCGCCCGGTTCGACGCGCGGGTCCGGCCGCGCCGAGGACGCGCGCGGTCGACGGGAATCTGCTCGACCACCGGTGGTCAGGGATGCCATCACCGCCTCCGGCTCAATGGTCCGGTGAGGAATAGCATCTCACACTCGCCGTCGAGCGACAAGGCCCAATTGTGCTCACTATTATGATAATAATATCTAGCACAGACTCGCGGAGGAAAGTACTAAATCTCAGACTCAGAATTGTCTGCTTGACGGACGCTCAAAAGTACACTATTATGGGCGCCATCGGCAGTGTTCGGGAAATGACCGGAAAAACCAGAAATCTCCCAGCGACCAGCGTCCCTTCAAGAGATGACGATGGGTTCCG
>JAJPKB010000316.1 GCA_021323915.1 Chloroflexota bacterium
CCGGTCGCCTCGGCCGGAGCCCTCCGACGCACGCGCCAGCCAGCTTCTCGATCGGGCACGCGACGCGATGTCCCGCCTACAATCCGTACGGATGGTCGAGTCTTTGACCGACGGCGCGGGCGGCCTCAGTCTGACCTCGTACACGTTCGCCACCCCCGATCGGGAGGAGGTCGTCAGTCCAAACGGCGGCGCGGTCGTCCAGATCGGAACGTCCGTCTATCGACGCGAGCGAGGGCAGATCGGCTGGAATGTCGAATCGGGCGCGTCGCCGTTTCCCTGGCCAACCGGCGAGTTCGACTACCTGGAGCAGGGCATCGGCGCAACCGTCGTGGGAGAGCGATCGGTGAGCGGTCAGTCCTGCACGATCGTGGCCTTTTACGAGCCACGCAGCGGGGCCATCTACGAGGATTGGATCGGCATGCGCGATGGTCTGATTCACCAGGAGGTCATGGTCGCCCCGTCGCACTTCATGGTGGATCGGTACCAGGATTTTAACACGGCGCCGCCGATCGAGGCGCCGGTGGCCCGGGTCGGGTGACCGGGCTTCCCTCATCCCCTACCCCTTCCTCGTCTACCCTCCGGCCCCCGTTTCCAGGGGGAGCCTTCAATCCGAGGGGGAAGGGTCTTGAGGACAGCATCTCCCTGTAGACCCCTCTCCCGCGGCTGGAAGAGGGGGTAGGGGGTGAGGGACCCGTACATTAGATCGCCTGCGGCGCATCCACGTACGTCGGCACGCCTTCCTCGGCGAAGATCCGATCGATCTCGGCCCGGTCCTCGGCGGTCAGCTTCCAGTCGACGGCCTGAACGTTCTCTTTCAGCTCCGATGGCTTGCGAATTCCGACCAGCGCGACCGTGAGCGCGGGGTGTCCGATCGCCCAGGCGATGGCGAGCTGAGCCATCGTCTTGCCGTGGCGAGCCGCCAGGCCCTTCAGGCGCTCCACGACCCGCAGCTCTTTCAAGAAGCTGTCTCGCTCGAAGAGGGGCAGGCCGAACGCTTTGCCGTTGTGCCGCCAATCCCAATCGAGGAAAGTCGTCTCGGGCGTGAAGGCGCCGGTCAGAAGCCCGAAGGCGAGGGTGCCGTAGGCCATGTACCCGATCTTCTTCTCCCGACAGTAAGGCAGAACCTCGCGCTCCATCCGGCGATCGAACATGTGATAGCCGACCTGGTTCGCCGCCAGGTGACCGTGCTTTTCGCACTCCTCCAGCATGGCCACGTTGAAATTCGATACGCCGTAATGGCGGATCTTTCCCGACGCCTTGAGGGTTTCCAGGGCGCCCATCGTCTCTTCGAACGGCGTGTCGTGGTCGGGCCAGTGGATCAGCAGGAGATCGATCCAATCGGTACCCAGGCGCTTCAGACAACCCTCGGCGTGCGAAAGCACCGAGTCGCGGGTCGAGTCCCGGCCGATGTTCTTGTTCTCGGCCGAATACTTGAACCCGACCTTGGTGACCAGCACGATCTCCTTCCGCCGGGCGCCGAGCGCCCGTCCGAGCAGCTCCTCCGAGTGAAACGGACCGTACACCTCGGCGGTGTCGAACAACGTGATGCCGCTGTCGATCGCGGCGTTGACCGCCTTGCTTGCCTCGTTGACGTCGATCTCGCCGTACTGGGTCGTGCTCATCTCCCAGGTGCCGAATCCCAGCACGGACGTCTTCAGGCCGCTGTCGCCAAAGTATCGGTACTCCAACGAACTCCTCCTACGCTTATCGATCGGGCGCGCCGCTCCAGATTCGCTGTCGGGACAACTGTACTATCTATCGTGATACCTGCCAATACGTCTCCAGGCTGAATCGTCCACCGGACGGGCAGCCTTGGCCGCGTCGAGCCCAACCGTCCCTGTGCAGCAGGCACAATCGACCACGACGCGGTTTGTGCGGCGCGCCCGTTGTCGTTTCCGGTACGCGCGCATATTCTCCCCATCGTCTTCAATATCATTGGCGTCGCCCGTCTGGCACGTTGGATAGCGTGGGTGGCTGGATCTTCCCACGAAGGAGATGGCGTATGGCGGTCGCGATCGACTCAACCGGTCTTGTCGTGAAGGGCAATCCCGTTCTTGGCTTCGTCGACGCCGTGCTCCGTGGCGTCGGTCAGGTGATGTTCCAGAACAATACGTTCACCGGCCTCCTCTTCTTGATCGGCATCTTCGTCAACTCGTGGGTCTTCGGCATCGCGGCGATCATCGGTACGGTGGTCAGCACCGCGACGGCGATGCTCCTGGGAGTCGACGGGTCGCTCGTCCGATCTGGCCTGTACGGGTTCAACGGCACCCTGGTCGGCATCGCGTTCGCGTTCTACCTCCAGCCACAACCGCTGGTCTGGGTGTGCATCGTCTTTGGCGCGGCGATGTCGACGGTGGTGATGGCGACGCTGATGAACGTTCTGGGCACCTGGCAGACCCCGGCGCTCACCGCGCCGTTCGTCTTCACCACCTGGTTCTTCCTCCTGGCCAGCCCGCAGTTCGCCGGGCTCCATGCGACCTCGCTGCTGCCTACCGCCGCGCTGCCGAAGGCGCTGACCGCCACCGGCGTGCCGACCGTGGAAACCTTCTACGATGGATTCTTCAAGGGGCCGGCCGAGGTCTTCTTCCAGGATAACGTCATCACCGGCGCGATCTTTTTCATCGCCATCCTGGTCAGCTCGCGGATCTCCTGCGTCGCGGCGGTCCTGGGGTCGGTGCTCGGCATCCTCGTCGGCCTGGGCATGGGCGCCGCCGAGCCGTCGGTCCGCCTCGGCCTGTACGGATACAATCCGGTCCTCACCGCGATCGCCCTGGGCGGCTTCTTCTACGTGCTGGATTGGAAGTCGTACCTCTACGCGCTGCTCGGAACCATCGTCACCGTCGTCGTGTTCGCCGCGTTCGTCGTCGGGCTGACCCCGTTGGGCGCGCCGGCGCTGACCGCGCCGTTCGTCTTCACCACCTGGCTGTTCATCCTGGCGAAGCCGCTGTTCCAGCGCCTGCGGCCGGTCGCCCCCGCGGATGCGACAACTCCCGAAGGCAACCTCGCGATGGCGAGCCGGTCGGCGTGACCGCCCGCGGCTGCCGTCCGATCCCAGCCCCATTCTTAGGCGAAGGTGATGCGCTATGATGCTCGCGCCCCGAGAGATCGACAAGCTCTACATTTACATTATCGCGGACCTGGCCCGGAAGCGCCAGGCGCGCGGCCTGAAGCTGAACTACGAGGAAGCGACCGCGCTGATCTGCGAGGCCATTCTCGAAGGCGCCCGCGACGGTAAGAGCGTGGCCGACTTGATGAGCCTCGGAAAAACGGTGCTGACCCGAGACGACGTAATGGAGGGTGTCTCCGACCTGCTGCACCTCGTTCAGGTCGAGGCGACCTTTCCTGACGGCACGAAGCTCGTTTCCTGCCACGATCCGATCAGTTGACAAGCTCTCACGGGAAGGAAGGACAGCCATGGCAAGCGACGGCGGCTACATCCTTGCCGACGCGCCGATCGAGATCAACGCCGGTCGTCGGTCGATCTCGCTGAAGGTCCGCAACACCGGCGACCGACCGATCCAGGTCGGTTCCCACTTTCACTTTTTCGAGGTCAACCGTGCGCTCCTGTTCGATCGCGAGCAGGCGCTGGGCATGCGACTCGACGTCCCGGCCGGGACCGCGGTCCGCTTTGAGCCGGGCGATGAGAAAGAGATCTCGCTGGTCGAGATCGGCGGAATGAGAAAAGTGGTCGGCTTCAACGGGCTGGTGAACGGTAGCACCCGCGCCCGTTGGACGGCCGCGCGGGCGCTCCAACGGGCGCGTGAGCTCGGCTTCAAGGGCGCGAGCAAGGCGGAAATCGCGGAGGTGTCGTGACGTGGCACGGTTGAGTCGCAAGCAGTACACCGATCTTTACGGCCCGACCGTCGGCGACCGTTTCCGGCTGGCGGATACCGAGCTCGTCTGCGAGATCGAGCGCGACCTGCTGACCTACGGCGACGAGGTCGTGTTCGGCGGCGGCAAGACGATTCGCGACGGAATGGGCCAGAGCTCGTCGATCACCAACGCGCAGGGTGCGCTCGATCTGGTCATCACCAACGTGATCGTGATGGATCCGGTTCTCGGCATCCTCAAGGCCGACATCGGCGTGAAGAACGGTCGCATCGCCGGCATCGGCAAGGCCGGCAACCCGTTCATGATGGATAACGTCGATCCGAACCTGGTGATCGGACCGGGGACCGAGGTCATCGCCGGCGAGCACCTGATCGCGACCGCGGCGGGGATCGACTCGCACATTCACATGATCTCGCCCCAACAGGTGTTCGACGCGCTGTCGAACGGCATCACCACGTTCATCGGCGGTGGGACCGGTCCCGCCGATGGCACCAACGCCACCACCTGCACCCCCGGTCCCTGGAACCTCGCCCGCATGCTCCAGGCCGCCGAGGGTCTGCCGATCAACTGGGGTTTCCTGGGCAAAGGCAACGCGAGCGAGCCGGCACCGCTGATCGAGCAGATCGAGGCCGGCGCCTGCGGCTTGAAGGATCACGAGGACTGGGGCACGACGCCAGCCGCGATCGACTGCAGCCTGCGGGTCGCTGACGAGTACGACGTTCAGGTCGCGATCCACACCGATACCCTGAACGAGGCCGGATTCGTCGAGGACTCGATCTCGGCCATCGACGGGCGCACCATTCACACCTACCACACCGAGGGCGCGGGCGGCGGGCACGCGCCGGACATTATCCGGCTGGCCGGCGAGCCCAACGCCCTTCCCTCCTCGACGAATCCCACCCGCCCCTACACCGTGAACACGCTGGACGAGCACCTCGACATGCTGATGGTGTGCCATCACCTCAACCCCGCCGTTCCCGAGGACATCGCGTTCGCCGAGAGCCGCATCCGCGCCGAGACGATCGCCGCCGAGGACGTGCTCCACGACCGCGGGGTCATCTCGATGTACTCGTCCGATTCCCAGGCGATGGGGCGGGTCGGCGAAAGCTTCGCCAAGATCATTCAAACGGCCGACAAGATGAAGCGGATGGTCGGCCACTTGCCCGAGGATAGCGACCGCAACGACAACTTCCGAGTGCTGCGCTACCTCGCCAAGCTGACGATCAACCCGGCGATCACCCACGGCTGCGCCCACGTCCTCGGCTCCCTCGAGGTAGGTAAGCTGGCCGACATCGTCCTCTGGCCGATCGCCTTCTTCGGGGCGAAGCCGAAGATGGTGATCAAGGGCGGCTTCATCAACTGGGCGGCGATGGGCGATCCCAACGCGTCGATCCCGACGCCCGAGCCGGTCTATTACCGTCCGATGTTCGGCGCTTACGGACTGGCGCTGCCGAAGACGTGCGTTACGTTCGTATCCAAGGCGGCAGCCGAGCTGGGAATCAAAGAGCGGCTGGGCCTGCAGCGCGAAGTGATGCCGGTCTACAACTGCCGCTCGCTCAAGAAGAGCGACATGGTTCGGAACTCTCGCGCGCCGCGCATCGAGGTCGATCCGGAGACCTACGAGGTCCGGCTGGATGGTGAGCTGGCAACAGTTGGCCCGGCCGAGCGACTGGCGCTCACCCAACGATACTACCTGGTCTAGCTACCCAAGAAAGGGGATCGAGGGGATGGCCGCTGGCCGTCCCCTCGCACACGGCAATGCGCATTCGTCACGTCGTCGCCCAGGACAACGTCGATTCTTCGGGGATCATCCGAGATCCGCGCCGGGCGCGCCACTGCGTGGTGGTGGCCGGCCGGATCGCGGATCTCTCCGGCGAGGTCGATCCGATGACCCACCTGAATCTTGACTTTTCGTCACACCAGCTCGGTCCCTGCATCGTCGCCGAGCGACTCGAGCGCGACGCGCGGATCCTCCGCGATGACGACGGATTCCGCTTCGCCGAGCCTTCGCCGTTCGCCTCGACCCGTCTCGGCCGAGTGGACCTCGACCAGCGCCGCGCCGACTGGCTGGCCGCGCACCGAGCACGGACCGCGGTGGGAGGCTAGCGAATGCGACGGATCGAGCAAATTCTTGGCAACGTCCACGACGATCCGGTCTGGCGCCAGCGCTACGAAGCAGCGCTTCGCACCGGATCCGTCGAGACGCTCACTCTAAGTCCATGGGACGCCCAAAAGCGGCGCCTGCGCGTGGCAACCGACCACGGCACTGACCTGGGCATCGCCCTGGCCGAGGAAGGCATCTTGCGCGACGGCGCGGTCGTCGCGTCCGACGGCGACGGGGGCCCTCTGATCGTGGTGAGAGTGCCCGGTCAGCGCTTGCTCGTCCTGACGATCGACGCCGGCGCCGGCGATCAGCTTGCCGAGCGCGGCGTGCGCCTGGGACACGTCCTCGGCAATCAGC
The DNA here is from genome assembly GCA_021323915.1 of Chloroflexota bacterium. Classification (GTDB taxonomy): domain Bacteria; phylum Chloroflexota; class UBA6077; order FW602-bin22; family CADDYW01; genus JAJPKB01. The sequence goes on from JAJPKB010000316.1 coordinate 6,293, forward strand.
ACTGGCCGGCGCGGGTTGTCGGGCGTCGGGTCGAGGTATCGCTTCAGATCGACGAGCGGGTCGTCCGGTCGGTGCTCAAGACCTATCAACTGGAAGGCGTTCGGTACGAGTTCGTCGACGCGCCGACGTTGCCCGAGCCAAATCTCGCGGTCGACCCGTCCCACCACCATCACCATCATGGCTGACGCTCGCGATGCGGCGTTCCTCGCCGGCCTGCAGTTGGCCGATGCCTTTCTGCCAACCGGCGCTTACACGCTCTCCCAGGGCCTGGAATCGATGGTCCAGCTTGGCTGGCTGCGCGGCTCCGCCGACCTGGAGGCGGCGCTCGACGCTTACCTGGGCGAGCAGCTCGCGCCGGCGGACGGGGTCGCCGTCGCGAGCGCCCATCGCGCGTCGGCCTGCGAAGCCGTCGATGAAGTGATGGCGATCGATCGTTACCTGACCGCGCTGAAGCTCAGCCGCGAGCCACGCGAGGGATCGCGTCGTACCGGGCGCAACCTGCTGCTGGCGGTGACCGGGACCAGCGACGACCGTGCCCTGAAGGCGTACGCCGACTCGGTGACGAGCGAGCGCGCGCCCGGAAACTATGCCGTCGCGCTCGGCGTCGCGGCGCGCGCCCAGGGGATGTTGGCCCGCGAGGCCACCCTGGTATTTCTCTACGCCTCGGCGGTCGGGATGCTCGGAGCGGCCCTGCGGCTCATGCGCCTCGACCACCTCGCCGCCCAGGCGATCCTGGTCCGGCTTCGGCCGCGGCTGACCGCGCTCGCCGAATCGAGCGAATCGCGTCCCTGGCAGACCATGCGCTCGTTCGGGCCGCAGCTCGAAATCGCCGCGATGGCCCACGAGCGCGCGCGAGTCCGCCTTTTTACGAGCTAGGTGGAGGAAAGTCAATGCCGTCTCGAATTCCCCGCATCGGGGTGGGTGGGCCCGTCGGGTCCGGAAAGACCGCCCTGATCGAGCAGGTGGTCCCGGAATTCATCCGGCTGGGACACCGGGTTCTTATCGTCACGAACGACATCGTCACCGTGGAAGACGCCCAGCACGTGAAAAAGACCCTTCACGGGATCGTGGCCGAGGAGCGGGTGCTGGGGGTCGAGACCGGCGCCTGTCCGCACACCGCGGTCCGCGAGGATCCGAGCATGAACCTGATCGCGATCGAGGCGCTGGAGCGGCAGTTCCCGGACACCGATCTCACTTTCGTCGAAAGCGGTGGCGATAACCTGACCCTGACCTTTAGCCCCGCCCTGGTCGACTACTTCGTCTACGTTATCGACGTGGCGGCCGGCGACAAGATCCCGCGAAAAAATGGCCCGGGAATCAGCCAGTCCGATCTGCTGGTGATCAACAAGATCGACCTGGCGCCGTACGTGGGCGCGAGCCTCGAGGTCATGGACCGCGACAGCCGGCTGATGCGTGGCGACCGCCCCTTCGTGTTCAGCAACTGCAAGACCGGCCAGGGGATCTCCGAGGTCGTCCGCCGGCTCCGCACCGACGTGCTATTCATCGAAGAATGACCGACGCAATGACGATCGCCGAGCTACCGGCCGTCCCGAACGGAACCGTTCCCTGGGAGCTCGAGCGATACGCGGCGGAGCCCCCGCAGCTCGGCCTGGGCCGGCCGGGCAAGGTGGGAGCCCTTCAACTGGAGCTGGCGCCGGTCGAGGGAAAGACTCGGGTCGTCCGACGCTTTTCGCGGGTGCCGCTGCAAACCCTGAAGGCGCTGTACTGCGATCCCGGTCGACCGGACATGGCCTTCGTCTACGTGACGTCGGTCGCCGGCGGCGTCCTCCAGGGTGACCGGCTGTCGATCGACGTCGTCGCGCGCTCCGGGTGTCGCGCCCACGTCACCACCCAGGCGATGACCAAGGTCTACCGGA
>JAJPKB010000321.1 GCA_021323915.1 Chloroflexota bacterium
CGAGGGGCGTCGCTTCGTGGACGAGGGCGCCGACTTCCGCAACTACACCTACGCGAAGTACGGCGCCGAGGTGCTCAAGCAGCCGGGCGCCGTCGCCTATCAGATATTTGACGCCAGGACCGAGCCGCTGCTCCGCGAAGACGAATACCGTGCGCCAGGCGCGACCCGAATCGACGCCGCGTCGATCCGGGAGCTTGCTCAGAAGATCGGGATCGACTCCGCCGCGCTCGAGCAAACCGTCCGCGAGTTCAACGGCGCGGTGCGGCCGGGCACGTTCGATCCCTCGATTAAGGACAACAAGGGTACCGCCGGCCTGTACCCTCCAAAATCAAACTGGGCGCTGCCGCTCGATTCTCCGCCCTTCGTCTGTTATCCGGTCACCTGTGGAATCACTTTTACCTTTGGCGGTGTGCGGATCGATCCGAATGGCGCCGTTCTCGACCGGGGCGATCGGCGCATCGGCGGCCTTTTCGCGGCGGGCGAGCTCGTTGGAGGGTTGTTTTACCACAACTATCCGGGTGGAAGCGGGCTGATGGCCGGATCGGTCTTCGGGCGACGCGCCGGCCGCGCCGCGGCGAGCTATGCGGTGGAGCGCTTCTGAGCGCGGTTGACGCTACGTAACGTTCCCCGTGCGATCGAGGGGGACGTTTGTGCCCCGGCGTAGCGCTTCGCCCACGTGAGCGACGTGCGACCGCATCGCCGCCTCCGCGGCCTCGGGATCGTGGGACGCGACGGCCTCGACGATCGCGTGATGCTCTTCCAGGGAGAGCGGCGCGCGCCCCGGAAACAGGATCGTTCGATACTGGTAGCGAACAACCTGGGCCTGCAATACGTCGATCATTCGCGCTGCCGTCTGGTGCTTGGAAATCTCCAGCAACCGGCGGTGAATCTGGTTCCCCAGGTCCGACATCTCGAGGAGATCTCCCTCGGCAAGGCCGCGGCGCATGCGTTCGACAATGCTCCGCAGCGCGGCAACGTCGTCATTGCTCGCGTTTACCGCAGCGTGGCGAGCGGCGAGACCTTCCAGGGCCGCCTGGGCTTCCAGAATCTCGATTGCCTCCGCCTCGGAGACCGATCGGACGTGCGCTCCGCGAAATGGTTCACGCTCGACGATGCCCTCCTGTTCGAGCCGCACCAGAGCGGTGCGCACGGCCGCCCGTCCGACCGATAAACGCCGAGCCAGGTCACATTCGACAAGGCGCTCGTTGGGCATGAAATCACCGCGCCTGATCGCCTGACGCAATCGAACGCACGCTTCGTCGGTCTCGGTTACTCTATCCCCCGCGTCAGACACAACCGCACACCTCCAGTGCGCATCGACCGGACAAATTCTCACCGACACCGGGTTAGACGGTTCCCCGGCGAATTGTGAGATTGCTGGCAACATTGTATGCAATTTTAGGAAGGTGATTGGCGGAAGTCAACGTCAGCAGAACCCCGGGGCTCGGACCGGTCAGTCCGGCCTCTTTATTGCTTCATCCTCCCGATCGGACTCTGTCGAATAGGGAGTCGGGATGAGACGCGTAAAGTGGCTGCTCGTCGCGCTGGCGGCGGCGTTTCTCGCTGGATCGGGAACCTGGCTCTTGCCCGGGCCTCCGACGTTTTCCTCGCGGCTGGCCGTCGACGGGCGACCTTACTTCTGGGCGGGGGTCAACTATCCCTATAAGACCGAGCAGGATTTCGGCGCGAACGCCTGGGGCTATTCGGGCGTCGCCCAGCCGACGACCTACAAAGAGATCGACACCGACTTCGCCAACCTGGCCGCCAGCGGCGTCCGGATCGTGAAGTGGCGCGTCTTTAACGACGGACGCTCCGGCCCGCTCTTCGATCCCAACGGCTATGCGACTGGCCTCGACAGCCACTTCTACCAGGATCTCGACGCCGCGCTGACGCTCGCCCATCGCCACGGGCTTTACCTGGTGCTGACGCTGTTTAACAGCGGGTTCTGGACCACCGAGTGCACCCAGCAGGACGTTCACCTCGGGGGACACGCCGACTCCATCGTCGATCCGGCCAAGCGCGAAGCATTGATCGAAAACGCGATCATCCCGATGCTCCGCCGGATCGGCTCGAACGACCGGGTCCTGGCCTTTGAGATCATCGCCGAGCCGGAATGGGGAGTCGTCGAGCTGAACCATCAGCAGGACAACCGCCTCAAAGTTCCTCTCGCCGACGTGCGCGCGTTCGTCGAGCAGGTAACGGCGGCGATTCACTACTACACCCGAGCGCTGGCCACTGTCGAGTCGAATCGGGCGTCCAACATGACCGTCTGGCGTGGCCTCGGCCTGGATTACTACAGCTTCAGCTGGTACGACTGGCTTCAACCCTGGGAGCCGTTGAACCGCCCGGCGTCGTCGTTTCACCTCGATCGGCCGATCGTGCTTGGCGAGTTTCCGAGCAATGGGAGCAAGTATTACTCGCTCAGCCAGATCTACGACATTGCCCTGAAGCAGGGGTACGCCGGCGCCTTCGCCTGGAGCTACGGCAATCCTGACGAATACTCCAACTGGAGCAACGTGGCCGACGTCTATCTGGAATGGATGAATACCCATTGGTCGGTGGCCGACGTGGTGGGGCCGGCGCGACCTCCCGCCGCCCCGGTCGCGCTTAAGCCGCCGCCGTACGATTTCCAGGATGTGAAGGTATCGGGCGAACCGGATGGGCTGTGGCTGCAGGCTGCCGTGCGGGTCGCGTCGCCCGGAACCTATCACCTGCAATGGTTCCTCTACGACGCGTCGAACGGTCCGGGCAGCGCTGCCGCCGAGCAGACTCTGTCCTTCGCCGGTACTCCGCTGCAGCTGACCGTGCCGCTGGGTGGTATCGCCCAGGGGAAAACCTACAAGGTGAGCATGGGGGTTTTCGACCGGGGCTATCACCTCATCAAGTGGTTCGACAGCGTCGCGGTCGTTCAGCTGGCCGGTGGAGTTCCGCAGCTCCAGACGAAGGTGGTCGAGGATCCCTGCGGGCGCGAGACCGGTCCGGGGGCGGCAAATGGGTAACGGCAGGACCAGACTTCGCCTGATCGGCGGAGTAGCGCTCCTGCTGGCCGGGCTAGGAGTCGGTACGGCGCTCTGGCTGGCACATACGCCCGGTCCAGGCCCGTCGCGCCTGAACCCCAACCCGGTGCGCCAGGGCGGCCAGGTTCGGGTGAGCGCGACCGGTTTCTATCCGCTGGAGCCCTTAGACATCGCCGTTTCACGCGGCCAGGAAGGACCGGTGGACCTCGATCTCGCCACGGTACAGGCATCGACCGGGGGCGATCTGCGTGAGGTCTACCTGGCGCTTCCGGACGACCTGGCCTCGGGCTCCCACCAGTTGCGGATCGTCGGCCAGATCAGCGGACGCCAGGCTAAAGCGGTCCTCTACGTCCGCGCCAAGGCGCCGTGGGTGACCCTCGCCAGCGGCGATTCCAGGCCTCGGGCGACGCTCGGCCTCGTCGCCGGCGGATTCCAGCCCGGCGAGAAAGTGCAGGTCATCCTCGAGTCACCGTCGAGCGCCGGATCGAAGTCCTCTCCGTTGGCATCCGGCCCGCTGACGAGCCTTCCGACTGACCGAGTGGGCAACACCGTCTGGTCCACGGTCAAGCTTCCGCTGGTCAAACCCGGCCAATACTCGCTGGTGTTCAAGGGCCAGACCAGCGGTGACCAGATCAGAAAGGGTCTCAGCCTGTCGGCGTATCAGCCGTCGCTTGAGTTAAGTCCGTGGGCGGGCCCACCGGGCATCAAAGTCCACCTCAACGCGCGAGGCTTCGAACCCGGCGAGAAGGTCGGCGTATACCTGGGACGGGCGACGGCGCCGGTTGCGACGCTCGTGGCAGACAAATACGGCAACCTGTGGGGAGCCGATCCGGTCAAGATCCCCTACGTGGGTGCGGCAGCCTCGCTTTCGATCAATCTCGCGGGCGAAGACAGCACCGCGCACACCTCAGTGCAGTTTCGGGTGCTGACTCCGAAGCCCTGGCTCGAGCTCACCCAGTACTGGGGCGCGCCGGGAGGGTCGGTCGAGCTCAGCGGAGGAGGCTGGGCCGGCGGCGAAAAGATCTCCTTTCACATCGGGAGTGTCTTGGGCCCCGCGGTAGCCTACGGTCAGGCCGACGATTACGGCTGGCTTCACAACGCCGGTCCGGTGACAATTCCGAAGGATGCGACCTACCAGGTGACGTTCGTCGCCGAGGGCGAGGAAAGCCACAGCACGGCGACCGCTACGTTTAAGATCGTCCTGCCATTCGGCATCAGTCCGGTCGGCGCCACTCCGACCGCGGGTGGGCAATCGTGACGTGTGAGGAGGCGCGATGAGCGCGCGACCGGATTCCGAATCGATCGACGGGCTGACCGCGGGAGTCATCGCCGGCGGAGCGATGATGGTCGCCGAGATGGTCATGGCGAGGATCCTCGGGGCGCCGGCGCTGAGCCCAATTCGGCTGTCATCTTCGATCGTCATCGGTCCAGCCGCGTTGTCCGAAACGTATCCGCTCGTGACCGCGCTCGCGGTGGGCATCGGCGCCCACCTTCTCCTGTCCGTCCTCTTTGGCACGATCGCGTTTCAGGCGCTCGCCTTGGTGGGTCGGCGCAACTCGCGAGCGTGGGCCCTTCTCGCTTTTGGACTCGGGTACGGTGGGCTTCTCTGGGCGGTGAATTACCTCGTCGTCGGCACGTTCGTGCTCCGTCAATTTTCAGCGGTTGATCTGCTGTGGAACGGGGCAGTACCTCACGTCTTGTTCTTCGGATTCGTGCTTGGCATCTGCGCGGCAGTTGGTCGCCCACGGCCGGGCGGAGAGCCCACGACCGAACGCTGATCTGGCCGGCGTCAGGGCGCCGGCCAGCGAAGGACGACAGCGCCAGTTGGCACAAGGCTGCCTTCTGACTGACGGGTGACGACGACGGCGCGTACCTTCGAGCCGTCGTCACCGACGAGGATGATTCGCCCGTATCCCTGGGAATCGAGGGCGAAGCGCCCGACCTGGCGCCACGAGCCGTCGCTCTGCCGAAGCCAGCCGACGTACGACTGACCGGCCGGCGGGGCCGGCATAAACTCGATCACCAGCACCTGGGTCGATACGCCCGTGCGGTGGTACCAGTGGCCGTGGGCCTCGCCCCCCAGCGGCGGCACAGGTTGGAGGCGCTCGACGGACGTCTCGGTGCTGGTCAGGAGGGCCAGGCCGCGCTGATCGAGAGCCAGCTCGGAGCGGGTCGCCTCGAGCTGCTGTTTCTGGCTGAAGGCCCATCCGCCGAGTCCGAGGGCGATCAGGAGCAGCGCCGCGATCGTGGCGAGCGTATAACCGTTGAACGGCCGGAGCGGGGCACTGACCCGGCGGCTGATCGGACTGATCTCGGCCGTCCGCGCCCGGAGAATCGATTCCCGCAGGGCGGCGGGAGGCGAAGCCGGGGCGACCGCCGCGCCGAGGCGGGAGGTCGCCTCAAGGTAAGACGCGAGCTGAGCCGAGCATCGATCACAATGGTTCAGGTGGGCCTCGAGCTCCGTTACGTCGTCGAGGGCGCCGAGCGCGTACGACGGGAGGAGCGAGACCACGTCTTCGTGAGTCACGTCGTCTCCTCCTCATCCGACTCATCCGATTCTAACTCGATCGCCTGGCCGTCCAGCAGCCCGCGCAGCGCGATAAGCCCCCGCCGCATCCGCGCTTTGACTGTCCCGAGCGGAACCCCCAGGCGCTTGGCGAGCGCGGATTGGCTGAGGCCCTGGTAGTAGGACAGAATCAGGGCCTCTCGCTGTGTTGGCGGCAGCTTCCAGAGCGCGTCGCGCACGGCGTCGTCTTGAAGCTGCCGGATGATCTGATCCGAAGGCTCCGGGTCCGGCGCGACCAGGTCCGCGAGGGGACGATCGTCGGCCAATCGAGATTGCCCACGAATCAACGTCAGGCACCGGTGGTGAACGACGGTCATGAACCAGGCTCGGAAGGTTCCTCGCCTCGGATCGAACGTCGCCGGTCGGTCGAGCAGCGCGACGAACGCGTCGTGAATGACGTCCTGGGCAGCCACTGATCCCACCAGCCGAACGGCAAGGCTGTAGGCGACCGGGCCGTGGCGGTCGTAGAGCGCGGCAAGCGCCGTGCGGTCGCCACGGGCGACGCGGGCAACCAGGTCGTCGTCTCCGACCGTCTCGTCTGTCGGATGCCGTTCCAATACCGAACAGTCCTTTCCCCGGACCTCGGCGCGCTCCATCGGCGACACCCCAAGAATTGTAAAGGACTACGATTCCAGACGTCGCGTCGGTTCAAGGACCGGCTCGTGTCGTCCACGAGGGCCCGTCACGGCGCTTGTTGAATAACCACACGCCTATGACGCGCCACGGATCCCCCGGTAAGCCAGCGCTCGCGACCGGTAACGCCAGCTTGCCGAGAAATTCAGGCCAGGGCGCGGTCGACGACCGCTAGCTCCTGCTTGCCCGGGGTCACGGTGACCTCGCGGTAGCCAAGAGAGCGCAGCAAATCGCCAGCCGGCAGCTTGTATGCACCGGGCTGGCCATCGCCGGGTCGGTGCTGTGGAAACGCCGTCGAGTTGGCGGTGTGAAAGTGAATGTTTCCCTCGACCTGGGTCAGCACCTGGTGGATGTGTCCGTTGAGCACGGTGACCGAGCTGAACGGCTTGAGCAGCTCCAGGGCCTGGGCGGCGTCCTGGGTCGACCAGCCCCATTTGGGATAGATCGCGTAGAGCGGCACGTGAGCGAACACCACGACGGGCGTGTCGTGGCTCAACGAGCTCAAGTCCTTCTTCAGCCAGTCGATCTGGTCGTTTCCGAGAATCCCGAATGCGTCGACCGCCCCGATATTCCAGAGGCCGACGAAGTGAACGCCCTTGTAGTCGAAGCTGTACCAGTCCTGCTGCGCGGACCTGGCGGCGAATCGCTCGCGGTAGGCCTTCCCGTGGTCGCCGATGACATCGTGCTCGCCCGGCACGTAGAAGGCCTGGTCGGTCTTAATGCCATGCATGATCTGGTAGGTCGTGTCGAACTGGTCGGGCCTGGCAAGGTGCGACAGGTCGCCGGTGTGAATCACCATCACGGGCCGCTCGGGAAGGGCGTTGATTCGGTCGACCACCTGCTGAAATGTCTTCGTGACGTCGGCGTTGACGCCCTCGGCGCTAAAACCGATGTGGTTGTCGCTGACCTGGACGAAGCTGAAGCCTTCGACCCGCGAACCGCCGAGCGCGTTTGGCAGTGAGCAGCTCGTGAGTAATCCCCCGGCCGTGACGGTCCAGACGACGCCGGTGCCGGCCCACGCCATGCACTTGAGAAATCCGCGTCGGTCGATTCCGTCGTGTTGCTCGTCGCGCTGGATGAATCGCGCCATTGTATGCCTTCTCTCCTTCGTAGCGTCGTCGTGGCATCACCTGGCCACGACGACCTTGCCAACCATGTTCGTGTGGATAGAGCAAAAGTAGTTGTAGGTCCCTGGCCTGGTGAACGTGTAGGAAAACGACCTGCCGTTCCCGACGACGTCCGAGGCGAACGTGTTGTCGTGGGCGGTCACGGTGTGCTCTTCGAGATCCTGGTTGGTCCAGGTCACCGTCGAGCCGACTGGGACGACGATCGCCGCTGGAGTGAAGGCGAAGTTCTGGATCGTGACGCGGGTCGTGGCGACCGGCGTCATGCTCGGGGCGACTCCTGCCGTCGCGCTGGCGGTGGGCGGCACCGCCGCGGGCTGGGGGTTCGCGGCCGCTGGAGCGCATGCTGCGACCAATATAGCTGCCCCGACCAAGATGCCGCCGACCCTACTCCAGGTCCGCCGGAGGTACATCCGTCGAGCGCCGAGCGATATGGTTGGACGATCGAGCGCATCCCACTTTCCCCCTCTGTCTGGGAGAAAGAGAGGGTCTGGAGCTGCAGCGTGGAACCGGTCCGTTCGGACCCTCACCCCAACCCTTTCCCAACGAGAGAGGAGGCTGGCTGCCCGCCATGCCCGACGTTTCGTTCCGCGCTTTGGCGTGGAATCCTTCGGCGTCCGCGATCCTGGGACGTGGACGAGCGACGCGCTCGCCTGACGCGAAAGGGGCAGCGCAGTTAGACGCGCGTGGACCTGACGTCCGATTGAGTCTTTCGTAGCTCCCTCCTGAGGGATTCGTCGTTGCCCGAACATCGCTATGTCGGTCGGGTCATGATTACTACTCACGGCGCGGGCGATTGGATGCATCGAATGTGCGAATCGAGCAAATTCGGGGTCGGGACGGGAGTGATTGAGGCAAGCCAATCTACGGCGTGCGCATGAGGAAAGCAAGGCGCCCGCGCGACCAACCGAGGGTCAATAGGCCTTCGTCGAAGGAACTCCAGCGCACGGGAGAGCCGAGGCGTCCAGCCACGAATAAGCCTCACCATCGACCCGGGCCGAGCAGGGTTGCGCTGGGTCGGACCCCGTCGCTTGATAGGCGGCGACGCGACGCGAGGCGAACTCCACCGCCTCGGCGGACACGTCGCAGCCGAGGAACGAGCAGCCGCGCTGGAGCGCGGCGATGGCCGAAGACCCACTTCCGACGAAGGGATCGCAGACGACGGCACCCGGCTCGACTGAGCCGGCCAGCATGGCCGAGAACAGCTCGACCGGCTTCTGGGTGGGGTAGCGCGGGGGATGAATGCGCCGGAAGCGCCAGACGTCAGGAATATCTCGCCGGGAAAGCTTGCGTCGCCCCTTCGTCGCGAAGACGATCAATTCGTGGCGGCGCCGGAAGTAGTGGCCCATGCCGAGCTTGACCTTGTCCCAGACGATGACGTTCTTCACGTCGAAAAACTCGCGAACGAGTCCGCCGAGCGAGAGCAGGGAGAAAGAGTCAAACATTACATAAACGTGCCCGCCGTCGCGGAGGACGCGCTGGCATTGACGGAGGAACCGTCGATAGGTGTCCGGATCGTCGTGGAACTCCTGAAACCAGCGCTCGTTGCCTGGCGATTGGTAGTCGCCCACGATGCGGCCAGTTCCGAACATCATGTGCTGGTTCATACCGGAGTAGGCCGGATCCGTCGCGATAACGTCGACGGATCCGGCCGGAAGCTCGCTCAGGAACGCGATGCAGTCCTGGTAAACGATCCGAACGGTCACTCGTCGTCCGGCTCGGTGAGATCCTCGCCGCGGTGAAGGCGCATCGCGATTCTGGCGGTCTGGAGCATCGAGCGCGGCGTGGGCGAGTGCGCGGCGAGATAGCGTGCGACCCCAACCATGACGTAGCGCGCCTCCCGGGGGCGGGTGGACTCGAGCTCACGGAACTGCTGGACGCCCGCTTCGAACATCTGGTAGCTGTGGAACTCGGCGTCTTCCCGCAGCAGAACCCGTCCGAGCGTCTGAATCAAGCGACCGGGCGGTAGCTCCCGGGCGAGATAGTCGTAGACAAGGTGGCCGGCCGGATTCACCTGCTGCTCCCGGTCGAGGAGCGCGGCCAGGTCGTTCAGCAACGCTTCGCCGTCTGCCGGGGCGTCGGCACGGTGGCCATCGACGGGCAGGCGCGCGGCGGGGATGTTGAGAAACCGATCGAGGTACAGGCGCATCGCGCCGTGAAAGATGCCGCGGGCCGCCTCCGGCGACGGCGCGCGCTTCAGGCACTGATGGAGCGCGTTCGCGTAGCTGAACGTGTGGAGCACGGTTATCCAGTCGCCGAACTCGTTGCTGGTGTGGAAACGCGCCGCGCGGAGCGCCGCTGCGTAAGCGAGGGCGCCCGAGAGGTCGGTCACCGAGGCGGCGCACTTCAGCGCTTCCACGAGCCCGGTCACGATGGCGGTGGGCTCGTCGCCCAGCATCGTCTCGACCAGCTCGCCGAATCCGTCCCACCCGGACGTGGCGGGCCGGTCCGAAGCGATCAGACCAGGAAGCTGCTCGAGCACCGGCGCGAGCAGTGCGACCAAGTCGATCGGGTGGCGCCAGGCGTTGTTCTCCTCACTCCTCTGGGCACGTGCGAGACCGCCGATCAAGCTCGGCAGCACCGTCGACGCCTGGCTCCAGCCGCTCCGGTCGAGTAGCTCGAATGCCTTGTTGATGAAGTCGACGGTGTGGCCGCCGTTCAGGAAGAAATGGTCGGTCGCGGCGGCCAGGAACAGATCCGCGACCTCGGCTGGCTTTGCCCCGTTCGCGATCGCCGTCAGGATGACGCGTTCGGCGCCCTCCGAGTCGCGTACCTCCACGAACTGTCGGAACCACTGCTTCAATCGGTCGAGGGGCACGTCCGGAGTCGGAAGCGGATCGCGGTCGAAGCGCGGTGGCTGTCCATCGTTGTCACTCGCGACGTGAACGAGTCCGTGGTAGAGGGCGAGCGCTTGCTCCTCCGGGGCGAGTAGCTCCACGATGTTCCCCATGGCGGTGAGGATCGTCAGGCCCGGGCCCCAGCCCGCGACGCGGTAGCGCGCGCCGAACGCGGCGCCGACCTCGAGGAGCTTCCGCGGCGGGGCGCCGCTCTCCAGCAAGGTGAGGACCGCTTTGATCGTCACCAACCCGAGGTTCTGCTCCAGGCCGTCCTGAAGGCGGGACAGCGCCTTGCCGACGCGCTCCCCGGCGCCCACACGGGGATCGATCCACACCTGACCGTTCTCGATTCGGGTGGGGTACACTCGGACGTCGTCGGCGAACGGATCGAACGTGCCTCCACTCTCGAGGTCGAAGCGAGCGTGATGCCAGTGACAGGTAAGGATTCCGCAGCGCAGGCTTCCCTTGCTCAAGGGGAAGCCCATGTGCGGGCAGCGGTTATCCACCGCGTAAACGCGGCCATCGTGGTAGAAGACGGCGATTCCGTGGCGTTCGGCGCTGACGACCACGCATCCCCTGCTCCGCACTTCCTCGAGGCTCCCGGCGTGAATTAATCCTTCCTGCTGAGCGATCATGCGGCATTCTCCTTCCGATCGACACGACGGTAAAGTAAACGATACAACCGCGTGGACGGCGCGTCACCCATAGTCCGCCGCGCCATCTTCGGCGCGAAGTCCGACCTCGCGGCGACGCAGCCACCGCTCTCCGATCAACCGAATCACTTCCCGAAAGTCTTCGCGCTCTTCCGTCGGCAAGCTCTCATCGCCAAGGATTTGGACGACGATCTGGAGGGTCGGATCCTGTAATCCCACCCGGTCGAAGAGGCGAGGGAGGTGCCCGCCGGCCGCGAGCAGGCGGTCAGTCTCGGCTGGATCGATCCCGAGCGCATTGGCCAGCCTTTCCGCGATCGGTCGCTCGGCGCTTCGCTGACCGCTTTCGAGGCGGTTCACGAAGCTGGGATCGAGGCCGGCTCGTCGCGCCACCTCGCTCTGGCTCAAGCGAGCCCGTTGGCGGTAGGCGCGGAGAACCGTGCCAAAGCTATTTCCGGCTGCCCGTTCGGTCATCGTTCCTGGACTTTCGTGGACCGATCGTTCGACCGTGGAAGTCTTTCTCCCTGGCTTCGTGCCCGGTCGTTGTCGCCATTCTAGGTTCCGCGGGCACAGGGGTCAATTTGGTCGACGTTCCTTTTGCCGATTCAACCAATCATACCGCGCGACGAGAAACCGGTCGAAGTTCTGAAAGAGGGAGCGCAGGACGCTCGCGTAGGTCTTGTCGACCGCCCATTCACGTGTCTCGGGGTCGAACCGGCGGGCGGTGGCGGGTATCATCCGGCGAAAGTCGTCGAGAAGCGCGCGATTGTATCCGAAGTTGAGAAGGTAGCGGCGGCCGTCGGACGAGTCACGAAGGTCGTAGATCCAGCCGCGAAGCTCATCGCTTTCGGCCGGCTTCAGGGCCGCCTGGGATTGTTTCAGCTCGATGTTACAGCGCGGGTCTTCTCGAATCGTTGGGTTTTCACAGCCGCGCGCGGGACAGATAGATTGGCCGACGACCGGGCAGAAGGTCTTTGGATGGGTAGCGTACCAGGAGCGGATCGCCTGACGGGCAGTACGTGGCAACGGTGCTTCCTCGACAGAAGGATTGCTCCTATTTTACGCTATCGCTGCTTAAAGTTCCGGCTGGTGGTACCATTCCCCGGCGTTGAGGACGCGCCAGCTTTGCGCCGGGGCCTCCTCGTCGACGACGGATTCGTCCTCGTTGCCGAACATGCCGGTTCCACCACTGCCGCTCGCCCGAGGAACGCGGATGCCGGCGCTCAGCACCTGCCAGAGCCGTGGAGGCACGTCCGAGTGATAAACGTAAATCTGTCGGGTCCCGACGAACGCGAATCGACCGGGCTCGATCGGAGGCGCGCCAGGCGGAAGCTCGCCAAGGAAGAGGAACTCCTCAGCGAAGGGAGGCTCGGCGCGGACGGGAATCGAGCGAAGCTCATCCGTGCCCAGTCCGAG
>JAJPKB010000086.1 GCA_021323915.1 Chloroflexota bacterium
CAAAGCGTTCACGCGGGCATATCGGTGCGCGAGATCCTGACCCGTTACCCCGCGGCGGAATCGGTCTTCGAGCACCATGGCTTGCTCGGTTGCGGCGGTCCGAACGGTCCCCGCGAGCCAGTCGGCTTCTTCGCCCGGGTGCATCGCGTCGATCCCGACCAGCTGATTCGCGAGTTGAACGAGTTTCTCGCGAATCGAGGTAGCGATGATTCTCCTTCCGTTCGTAGCGCGCCGAGCCCGGTCGTCTTCCCCATCTTTCTCATCACCAGCCTGACGATCGCGATTCTGGCGGGATTTACGACCGGCGTCGTCGCGCTGGCCATGGCGTCTCTCGGCTGGAACTTGCCGGGGGTTAACTGGTTGCTGCTGGTTCAGACCCACGGTCGACTGCAACTGTTCGGATGGGCCGGCCTGTTCGTGTTCGGCGTCGCCTACCACGTCATTCCCCGGTTCGTGACCACGCCGATTTCCTTTCCGCGCCTGGCGCGCGCGTCGTACTGGCTGGCAGTGATCGGTCTCGCGCTCGGCATCGCCCAGATGTTCGACGGCGGAAGCATCCAGATCTACCACGCGTTATTCACCGTCGGGCTCGTCCTGCTGCTATTCGCGGCAATCGCGTTCGCCGTGGTTATCTGGTCGACGGTGCTGACGAGCGAACAGAAGATCACCCTGCCGATCCTCTTCGTGCTGTCGGCGACATTCTGGCTGATCCTTGGCCTCACGCTCGAAGTGGCCGTGGGAGCGGCGAGCGTACCGGCGGAGCCAATTCAGCCGTCGGTCAAAGAGCCAGCCCTGGAGGCGATCCTGGAAGGATTCCTCGTCGTGACCGCGCTCGGGGTATCGCTCCGGACCCTTCCCGTGTTCGCCGGCCTGGCGTCGACACGTGACTGGGCGATTCGCGGGGTTCTCGCCGTGGTCGAGGTCGGGCTCGTTGCGCTGGTGGGCGGAGCGGCGCTGGCCGGCGATCTGAACGTCGTTCGAGTGGGACAGATCATCGCGAGCGTGGGAGCCGTCGCGTTCTTTGGCGCCGCGCTGGTTTTCGCGTGGGCGCTTCGGATCTTCGCGCCGGCTAACCTGCCGGTCGTCGAGATGGGCACCGGGCGCGGCTGGGCAAGGGCGGTACGCCTGGCCTACGCCTGGCTCCTCGTCGGGCTGGGGCTCCAGGCCGTCGCCTCGGTTCGGGCAGCGCTCACCGGCGCGCCGATTCCCTGGGGCACTCTCGGCGCCGCGCGCCATGCCCTTGCCCTCGGATTCATCACTCTGATGATCGTCGGCATGGCTTCGAGAGTGATTCCGGTGTTCGCCGGAAAGCCGCTCTGGAAAGCCTGGCTGGTCGATCTCGCGACCGCGCTGCTTGGGGTGAGCGTGTTAGTCCGCGTTCCGATCGACGTCTTCGCGCCGTACGGCTCATTCGCGCTCACCGACGGGCTCCTGGCGGCGACCGGCCCTCTCGCCCTCGCCGGGCTCATCGCCTTCGCGGTGAACTTTTCGGTCACCATGGTACGGCGAGAGCCAATATCAATCGCGTCCGGCCGCCCCGCGACGGTGCTCGTCCGTCCGCTGCGCGCCGACGACCTGCTGGCCGAAGTGCTGCGATTCCCGGATGGCCTCCGAATGCTGCTGGGGCTTGGCTTCGGATATCTGGCGGATCCGGCCCATCGAGCCGTCGCTGCCCGATCGCTGACCATCGCCCAGGCGGCGCGTCGCGCTGACTTGGATCCGGATGCCGTCCTGAACAGCCTCAACCAGTCATTAGGGTTGACCCAAAGCGACCGGGACGCGGTCGATCCGGATCAAACGGTGGGCGACGTGCTACGGCGGTGGCCGTCAACGCTCGAGGTCTTCCTTCGGCGCGGATTCACGCCCCTCGCCGATCCCGCGATACGAGAGCGCATGGCCGGAACGATCACGGTTCGCGAGGCGGCCGCGAGCCGAAATGTCGACGTAACGGACCTGATCGTCGAGCTAGGCGCGGCGGCGCGCGGCGAATTTCCGCTTGAAGAGGCAAACTCATGAGCGCTTTACAACCAGTCGTCTCGGCTGAAGACGTTATCCGCGAGCTGATGGGAGTGTACGATCCGGAGATCGGCCTCGACATCGTCAACCTTGGCCTCGTCTACGAAGTCGAGGTCGACCAGGACACCGTCAGGATCTGGATGACCTTCACGACGCCGGAGTGTCCGGTCGGGCCGTACATCGAAGCAGACGTCCGTCGGGCGCTCGAGAATCTCCCGATGATCGACCACGTCGAGATAACCCTGGTCTGGGATCCACCGTGGGACTGGCAGATGATGAGCGAGGAAGCAAAAACCGAGCTCGGTCTATCGCCGTAGGCGAAGAAGGAGACGCGATAGCATGAAAGTATTGCGCACCCTGCCGAATGCCGATTGGACAATCAATCAGGTCGTCGAGAATTTTCCCGATGCGCTACCGGTCCTCGGTCGTCATGGAATCGACACCTGTTGCGGCGGCCAGAAGACCATCCGCGAGGTCGCGGCCGCGCACGGAATTCCGATCGAACAACTGCTCGCCAAACTCGATCAAGTCGTCAATCCAACCGATGTCGTGCTCGACGTGCGACCGGACCTTCGCGCGGGACAGGATCCGCTCGGCAAGATCATCGCGGCGGCCGAGTCGCTGAGAGATGAGCAGAGTCTGGTGATCCTGGTGGGCTTCGAGCCGACCCCGCTTTATGGCGTGCTCGCCGCGCGGGGCTTCGGTCACCGGAGCGAGCGCACCGCCGACGGCGTCTGGATGATCACCTTCCGACGAAATTCGACGCCGGGCTGCTGATCGGAACCGGTTCAAACCAGGCAAAGTAACCCGAGCCATCGACGAAAAATCAACCGAGGTAAATGATGGGAAACGACTTTTCGCAGACCACCCTGGCCACCCTGGACGTTCGGACGTTACCACCCCGCCAACGGCACGGCTTGATCTTTGACACCTACGACGCGCTCAAACCGGGCGGCGCCTTCGTGTTGGTGAACGATCACGACCCGAAGCCGCTGTTTTATCAGTTCCAGGCCGAGCCAACCGGAAAGTTCACCTGGGACTACGTCGAGCAGGGCCCGGATGTCTGGCGGGTGAAGATCGGGAAGAACGGCACCCAGCCAGATTAGAGCAGCGCTTCGAGTCCAGCCGGATCCACGACGGTTATTCGCCCCTGGTCGGTCCGAATCAACCCCTGGGATTCGAAGGCGCCGACCGTTCGCGAGACAACCTCTCGAGCGGTCCCCGCCATCTCGGCGATGTCACGGTGGGTCAGCGGGCGGCGTCCGACGCCCGCTCCGATTCCGTCCCGCGGGTGTGAGGCCTGAAGCAGCACTTTAGCGACTCGCGCCTGCACGTGACGGAACGAAAGGTCCTCCACCAGGCCGACCACGTGCTGGAGCTGACGACTGAGATGGCGGATGATCGCTCGAGCGAACCGAGGCTCGGTATCGAGTAGCTGGTTCAGGTCGGCGATCGGAAGGATCCGGACGACCGAAGGCTCGACCGCCATCACACTCGCCGGCATCGCGTCGCCGGTAAAGGCCGGTGCATCGGCGAACGAATCGCCGGGTCGCGCGAGCAGAAGCACCTGTTCCCGACCGGCGGCCGACATTTTGTAGATCTTTATCAGCCCCTTCTCGACCAGGCAAAGACCAGGACACGGCTCACCTTCGACGGCAAGAATTTCTCCCTCGCCTAGCGCGCGGTGCCGCAGGCGGGTCTGAACGCCCTCGCAAAGGTCGCGCGGCAGCTCGGAAAGCAGATCAGCTCGATCGAGCGACCGGGCGGGTACAATCGGAGACGCGGATCGCACTGAGGGCCCTCCTGGCACACGCGGGCCAAGCCTCGTCTCTTCGACGGTGCTGGTCTTGGTGTACAGATCTGATCGACAGTTTGATTATATTCCCGCGCGGAAGGTCCCGACAGATTAGACTTCATTGTCAGCAACGAGCATAATCCATGGTTAGTCGAACGCGGCCCACGACGGCGCGATCGTGTTAGTGAAGGGGGCTGGCAAAGTGACAGATCGCGAGACGTCGAGCGCGACGTCAGAACGCAAGATCGAGCATCTCGACATCGCGGCCAGGGGAGGAATCGAGAGCGCGTCCGGGGCTGGCTGGGACGACATTCAGATGATCCACGAATGCTTGCCGGAGGTCGACCGAGACGCGGTCGACCTGTCGGTCCAGTTCTTTGAAAAGCGCCTCAGCGCCCCGATCGTCATCGCTTCAATGACCGGCGGCCACCCTCGCGCCACCGAGATCAACCGTCGGCTCGCGCTCGCGGCCGAGCGGCTGGGCCTTGCGATGGGCCTGGGAAGCCAGCGAGCCGCCCTCGAGCACCCTGAGCTCATCGCTACCTATTCGGTGGCGCGCTCGGCCGCGCCGAACGCCTTTCTGATCGCCAACGTCGGGGCACCCCAGCTGATTCCGCAGGCGCAACGGGAGCCGTACTCTTGGCGGCAAATTCAGTCCATCGTCGACGACGTATCCGCGAACGCTATGGCGATTCACCTCAATTTTCTCCAGGAAGCGTGCCAACCGGAGGGAGATGCGAAGGCGCGGGGGTGCGCGGAGGCCATGGCACGACTCTGTGCGGAGATCGACGTTCCAGTCATCGCGAAGGAAACCGGAGCCGGAATGAGCGCCGAGAGCGCCGCTCGCCTGCGTGACCTGGGAGTTCGAGCGCTCGACGTCGGCGGCCACGGTGGAAGCAACATGGCGATCCTCGAAGCACGCCGCGCGGAGCGGCACGGTGACCACCTGCGCTGGCGACTGGGAGAGACGTTCGCCGGCTGGGGTATTCCGACCGCTGTATCGGTTGTCGAGGCCACCTCGGCCGGGCTCCCGGTCATCGCTACCGGCGGGGTCCGAAGCGGCCTGGACGCTGCCAAGGCGATCAATCTAGGCGCGACGCTGGTAGGGATCGCACGCCCCGCGCTCAGCCACGCCAGTGAATCCGAGGACGCTTTGATTGAATGGCTCGAAGGATTCATCGAGGAGCTACGGGTCGCCGCCTTTTTGACCGGTTCCAACGACCTGAAGAGCCTCGCCGATCGTCCTCGTCGGATCTTCGGGCGCACCGCGGAATGGCTCCGCGCCCGGGTGGCGTCTTCGCCGCCCTGACGCGATCGCCGAGTAGGAGAGATGGGGGAACGCGCGTAGGAGCCACGAGGGATAGCACGGGTCAGTCGGGCCATGTACGCTTGGCGAAGAGTGAACGCCTTTGTTTTACAAGGACGAAAGCTCGATCAGCTATCCTGTGATTTCCGGGGGCGCGACGTGCGAGATTGGCTGGAGAGTTGGTCCCGGGAGGACGCGGTCTGGCTTGGGATCATCGCTTTGATTGTTCTGGGCCTCACCATCGGCGACGGACTGGCGACGTCGATCGCGGCTGAGAGCGCGAGCAGCGCCGTTGGGCGAATCGCGGGCGCCGTCCACGCGCTCACGAACGGTTACTGGCTCGCTGCCGTTCCGATCCTCGGCATCGCCGCCTACCGGTTCGTCGCCCTGGCGCGGGATTAGCCACGACCCAGTTGCTGGCGGTAGGTCGCGATCATCTGGCGCGTCAGATCCAAGTACAGGTTGCCGTAGGTCTTGCTGGGCTCCATCTGACTGCCTTCGACCCACTCGTTGAACGAAGTGATCGATAGCACGTCCGGGTGCGTCGCCATCGCTCCCTGCCACATCCGCGTGTAGTAGGCGCCGTTCTGGCGATCCACCGCGAAGCCCTGCGCACCATTGACGAGCTTATCGTTATACCCGGGCATGACCGTCGCCATCCAAATCTTGCCGGGACGTGCGCGGGTTTGTCTGGCGTAGCTCGCGAGCTGCGCGGACGGATCCGGCGACCAGGCAACCGAATAAGGATGAATGCCGTCAAAAGCGTCTAGCTCCGAAAAGATGTCGCCCTCGGCGATCCAGAGCACCTGGTGTGTTGGATCCGCCGCGCGGAGAATGTTGCCCCAGGTGCCGACGTCGTACTTCCGGGTTCCGTAAAAGACAATGTATGGCTTACCGCCGCAGCGGAACCAGCCGGGGTCACTGAAGTACCGCTGAACGTACTTCAGATCGTTGACGACATCTGTCGAAGAATGAACGAACGGTGAGTTCAGGTCGAAGTCGACCGTCACTTTGAAGCCGCTTCCTTCAGCGACCGACAGCAAGGTCTGCAAGTTGGTGTCGGTCTGGTTGCCGGGGCCCCACCAGTTGACCTCGAATCCATTGATTCCCACACCCTGCGCCTCGCTGACCTGACGCTCGATGGTCGAGCGGTCGGCCGAGACGTACGGAGTGACCGGTTGATCAGAGGTCTTCCCGCTCGTCCAGGTATTCATGTCGTACCAGTCGTAGTACATCGCCAGGACCGGGGTGGCACCGCAGGCGCCTCCGACGACCGAACTCGTGGTCGCGGTTGCCACCGGGGTCGCGGTCTGAGTGACCGTCTGACCCGGGGACGGAGTCGCCGTCGTGGTCTGGCTGGCGGTGGGAGTTGGAGTCGGGATGTCAGTCGGACTCGCCGTGTCGGTCGGGGTCGGTAAGACGGTTTCTACGCGCGTTGGGGTAGGGCTGGCCGCTTCGCTGGGAGTCGCGGTCGGCAAGCGGGAATTGTTGGAGGCGAGTGCCGTCGCTCGGGCCAGTACCGTCGCGGTCAGATTCGGCGTTGGAAGCGCCGTCGGTCGGGCGTCCCCGCTCAGACGGGGAAACTCAACGAAAACGTCGAGGTCCGAGCTGTCCGGAACATCCTGAGCGGTGTACGAGGCCCGACGGCCGCCGACCATCCCATATCTCGATGGGCTACCGGTCGCCCCGATCCGAACCTCCTGGCTGGGAAAGTCGAGCGGCAAGCTGAGCTCAACCGTGGCCTGCCACGCCGGACCAAGACGCGAAGGCGGTAGAACGCGTCGTTCGAATCGAACTCCCGAACCAGACGCCTTGACGGCGCCGCTCAGATGGTAGCGCAGGACGTACACCTGGACGTCCGGGCTGTTTACGGTCGGAAACCACCATTCGACGACCGTCTGGCCATTCGTGCTCGACGTCCGAGCGTACCGAAGGCCCGGTCGGGTCGGATTTAGCGGAACCGCTCCCCCTTCCTCGAACACTTGAATCTGAGAGACCTGACCCGCCGCGGGGCTCGAGTCGAGCGTCCAGGTCAAGTGGTCGAAGGAGCCCGAGGTGAAGATCTCCCGGTGCGTTTCGACGACGTCGGCGGAGCCGTCGGGCTGAATGGCCACCTGGATGGCCAGCCAGTCGAGCGAAGCGCTCGGACGCGCGGGAAGACCGGCCAGACGCCGTTGCGCGAAGTAGGCCTCGGTCCATTCGTCGCAGGGTACGTTCGTCGGACCAAGATTGCCGACGTTCCCGGTTGGCATCGACGCGCCCGAGCCAGGTCGGAACACTTCGCGGAATTGTCCAAAAGTTCGTCCATCGGAGCACGACAGCGATAGGTCGTAGGTCGCGTCACGCGACGTGGGGGTCCAGGGTAGCCAGTGCTCCCAGTCCACGACGACCGTCGGTCCGTTGGCATTCGACATCGCGATCCCACCCGCCACCTCGGGAGCGGCGAGGGCCATCGGCGCGGCCGAACATCCCGCGATCGCGAGGGCGACCAGCGCGACCATGAGCGAAGGCAACGCTCGAAAACGCGCGAACCAGCGCGGACCGCCCGTTTCTTCCACCGTTGAGAGAGCGTGGTGAACCGGCCCCAGCAGCAGGCCAACCGCGGCGACGACCAGGGCAAGCAGAAGAAGGCTTCCCATCCCGGCGCGTCCGGTCACCCGACCGAGGAGCGACGCCGCCGGACCTCCGAGCACCCAGTAAGCAAGAACCAGGTAACCGACGTCCACTCCGGCGCCGCCGACCGCGCCGAGCGCTCTGACACGCCGGTCGGAATGCTCTTCGGTGCGAGCGACCTGGGTCCCAAGGAGACTTCGATCGAGAGCCGGGCCAAGCGCCTGACGAGAGATCTGCTGAACCTGTCCCCGGGCTGACGCCAGCACGAGGAGCAGGAGCGATCCCACGATCCAGGTTGCCGCGGTCGCTGGCCAGGAAGCGCCGACCACGCTCGGTTGGAAGAACGGCAGCGACAACAGCAGCGGCGAGCCGAGCATTATCCCGAGCGCCACACCGCCGGTCCCAGCGACGAGACGTAGGCGGACGACCAGCAGGAGCCAGAGCAGCGCCGCGGCTCCCGATACCACGATCGCGGCGGCGGTGACCCCGATCGTCGGCCCGAGGCCGTCGACGACCGGTGTGCGAAGCAGGGCGTAGCCCACGAGCAGGTACAGGACGTCAACGGCACTTCCGACCACGCTCGACAGGTGCTCGCGGGCGGCTCGAAGATCGTCCGAGGATGAGCCGGCCCGCGACTCGACAAGAAACGGTCCCAGCGACGCCAGGGCGAGGCGCCGGGCGAACCCCTGGGCCGCCGGGCGCGTCGAAAGCAGCACGACGACGAGCACGACGCCAACTGCCGCGCGAATGATCCATGCCTGTGCCAGTCGTTCGCTCACGTCGACAAACGGAAGCCCACCGGTGAACGCCCAGCACGCCCCGAGGGTGAGGCCAGCGATCACCGCACCCCCGTTTCGGTAGATCGAAACGATCATCCCAAGGGCCAACAGGACGACGACGACCGTCGCCCCGGCGGTCAGCCACTGGACAAGCGATGCCCCCACCACCGTGGAGACGATCACGAGAATCGGAACGGCGATCAGCCGATAGACCACGACGAGGTAGAAGAGATTGACCGCGCCCTCGACCGATCCGACGACCGCGTTACGGACGCGCTTCGCCCCGAGTGGATCCCAGGTCGATGGATTTGAGCCAGTCGACCACCCGCCGAGGGCCTGACCGGCGTCGAGGAGCATGTTGAGGCCTCGAGTGATGAGGCCGATCACGTGCCAGCGAATCCCCAGGAGCAGCACCGCGATGAGCGCCGAGAAGACGAGTTGGAACGGCCACGACAACGGCACTTTCGAACCCAGGGTCGCGCCGCTCGGCAAGATTCCGAAAAGAACGGGTCCAACCAGGATCAACGCGAAAATCCCGACGAGGTTGGGCGCGACACGCGCCACGGCCTCTTTGGTTTCGAGGGTGACGCCGCGCGTCCTTTCAGCCGCGTCGCCGAGCGCCGTCGCGAACTCTCGGATCGTCGGGAAACGATCCTCCGGATCCTTGGCCAGAGCACGAAGCAACACGTCTTCGACCGGGCCGGGAATGCCGGGATTGATCTCACGCGGGCGCGGCGGGGGATCCGCGATCTGATGCTGGAGAAGCCCCTCCGTCGTCTCCGCCTGGAACGGACGCCGACCGGTCAGCAGCTCGTACGCGGTGATGGCCAGCGAGTACTGGTCGCTACGTCCATCGACGTCGAGCCCACGACATTGCTCGGGCGACATGTAGGCCGGGGTTCCCGCCATGCGCGCGTTTCCGCGCGAGCTCTCAAGGCTTCGCACCGCGCGGGTGATCCCAAAGTCGGCGAGCAGCGGCCAATCGCTTCGACCAAGGAGAATGTTCGCCGGCTTGATGTCGAGATGCACCAATCCCCGATCGTGCGCGAGCTGAAGCGCATCGGCGACCTGCCCAATCAGTCTCGCGGTGGGAAGAAGCCCGAGCGCGCCCCCGAGAGCCTCGACGCGTGCTTTGAGCGTTCCGCCCGGAACCAGCCGCATGACGATGTAAACGAGGTCACCCTCTTCACCGTAATGGTGCACCTCGATGAGATTCGGGTGGTGAAGCTGCGCAAGGCTTCGGGCCTCGTCGTGGTGGCGTTCTCGAAAACCGGGATCGGAGGCGAGCCGAGGGGAGAGAATCTTGACCGCCACGTCGGTCTCGAGCGAACGAGAATGGGCGCGGTAGACCGTGGCCATTCCGCCGCGGCCGAGAAGACCAGTGAGGAGATATTCCCCGTTCAGGAGGGTGCGCCCGATGAACTCGTCAGCCAACCGTCCTCGATCGCTCCCGTTCCGAAGAGAGCAGCGCGATGGGCGATCAGGTTATCATAAATCGTGCGATTGGAACAGGATCCGGATCGTCAGTTGCGCCGGGCAAGGTCGCGCTGAGTCGCGCCGACCATCGTGGGGTGTTCTTCCTGGGCCATCAGCAAAGCGAAGTAAGTTAGATCGAGAGTCTCGTCGCTCTTTTGGGAGAGGCTGGCGAGGCGTGGGCGGACGGTCCAATCCAACCTATCGTGAACAACGAGTCCTTGTCGGTCCAGTCGACCAAGCGTCCGTGGCCGCCGTGGCGCGGACGCTCAGGCGCGCCCAACCCGCGTCGGGCGCGATTTGGCAACCCGACGCGGGTTCGGGCTTACATCAAATATTCGCGCTTGAGCGCTGCTTGATACCGACGGGCGACGTTCGACCAGTTGACAACATTCCACCACGCCTTGATGTAATCGGCGCGCACGTTATGGTATTTGAGATAGTAGGCGTGCTCCCAAACGTCCAGTCCGAGGATCCCGACACGCCCCTCCATCAGTGGGTTGTCCTGGTTTGGCGTGCTTTCGACGATCAAACCACCGTCCGACGTGACCGAGAGCCAGGCGAAGCCGCTTCCGAAGCGACCAGCCCCGGCGGCCGAGAGCTGTGACTTAAGCTGATCGAAGCTCCCAAACGCCTTGTTGATGGCGTCGGCCAGGGCGCCCGTCGGCTCCCCGCCCGCGTTCGGTCCCATGATGTCGAAGTACAGTGCGTGATTGGCGTCGCCACCGCCATTGTTTCGAACCGCCGTCCGAATATCGTCGGGAATGGAGTTGATGTTGCGGAGGAGGTCCGGAACGCTCCGGCTGAACAGCTCGGGGTGCTTCTCGATCGCCACGTTCAGGTTATTGACGTAACCCGCGTAATGCTTGTCGTGGTGGAGATGCATCGTCAGCTCGTCGATCGACGGCTCCAGCGCGTTGTACGCGTAGGGCAAGGGATTAATCTCGTATGGCATCGACTAAACCTCCACTCGTGAATGTCACCGGCTAATCTCCTGGCATCATCAGGCCGCCTGGTCTCGAAGGGTCCGGAGGATATCGCTAACTCACGCGAACCATCCGCGAGCGCGACACAGCCACGAGTCGGGGCACGACCAAACGAAGCGAGGTCGGCGCCGGTCCACCTCGCATTGTACGAGTCGTCGGCCCACCCGGCAAGCCTTTTTCTCGTTCGGTGGGATGTTTCGTGGAGGTTCTCCGGCGATCCTGCCGCCGAGTCGATTCGGCGGTCGCCATCCCTGACGACGCTCGGGACGCGGTGGTCAAGGCTAACGCCTCGACCGGGACGGTTCACGTCTGGCAGGCCAGACGTTTGACAGGTGTCCGTGGAGCGTGCTATGAGATTGTGACCACGAGCGGGTGTGAAGAGGACGATCATCCGCGATCAGAATCCATCGAGGGAGAATGCAAGACTTCCGGCAGCAGCTTCTCGACCTGATCATCGCCCAAGCAATTCACTTCGGAACGTTTACACTGACGTCGGGGTTAGTCAGCCATTTCTACATCGATTGTCGAAAGGTGACCTTATCGGCCAGAGGAGCGTTCCTCACCGGAAACACGATGCTCGATCTGTTGGACGGACTGGACCTTCAAGCCGTCGGCGGAATGACCGTCGCGGCCGATCCCGTGGCGACGGCGATCGCGGTCGAGAGCTGGCACCGCGAGCGCCCCCTGAACGCGTTCATTGTTCGCAAGGAGGCGAAGGCCCACGGCCTGCACCGACAGGTAGAAGGCCCGCTTCAGGTCAGCGACCGGGTGGCGATCGTGGACGACACGTTAACAACTGGCGGATCGATTTTTCAGGCTATCGAGGCGGTGGAAGCGACCGGCGCAACGGTCGCGGCGGTCGCCGTCATTCTGGATCGACTCCAGGGAGGCGCGGACCGGATTCGCCAGCGCGGCTATCCGGTATATTCCGTTCTTACCTACGACGACATTCGAGAATTCGTGGAAGCGCACAAGCCCACGGAACGGGGAGTCTGAGGATCAGGCGGCCTTTCCGCCACGGTGGGAGTCTCGCGTGACCACGTGGCGCAAGATCGTGAGAATCGTGTCGCGTTCCGTCTCGGACAAATGTCGACCGGTTTCGCGCTCGTACCGCGCGACCACGCGGTCGAATAAGAGCAACGTTACCGCCGCCGCTCTTGGGGTGACGCCAACGAGGGCTCGGTCGATCTCGCTGGCCAGGTCTTCGAAATGCGGACACGCCGGACGCCGATCATTCTCAGACCAGGATAATGGCATCATCTCACTCCTTGTCTTCGCGGCGCACAACGTAAGTGATCGCCTCGCACCATGCGTGCCATCAGTCCTCAGCCGTTCGACTGACCGGCCAGGCGCCGAGGACGCGGGTAAACGGACACGACTGCTCCAGTCCGTCGAGCGCGCGAGCGACGTGCTCGTCGGCAGGATGACCGTCCAGATCGACGAAGAACACGTATTCCCAGAGGCGACGCCGTGACGGCCGCGAATCGATTCGGGTGAGATTGATCTGATTGTCGGCGAACCAGCGCAGCGCTTCTTGGAGGGCGCCAGCCCGATCCGGCACCGCGAAGACAACGGCCGTCCGGTCCCGTCCGCTTCGCTCGCTCATGTGGCGTCCGATCACCAGAAAGCGGGTGACGTTGGTCGCCACGTCTTCGATCCGCCGGGCGACGATGGGTAGGCCATAGGCCTCGCTCGCAGCCTCCGGCGCAATGGCGGCCGCGTCGGCGTCTTGCGCCAACTGCGCTGCCTGCGCAGTACTCGCGGTCTCGAGCTGGGTCGCCCGGGGAAGCCATTCGGACAGCCAACGGCGACATTGCGCCAGCGCCTGGGGATGCGAATAGACCCGGGTGATCTGTTCCAGCGTCCCCTTCGACAGCAGGTTTTGCGTGACCGGCAGCTCGACCTCCGCGCAGATCTGGAGATCCGTCTCGAGGAAGCGATCGAACGTGTACGTCACCGCGCCTTCGATCGAGTTCTCGACCGGCACCACGCCATAATCGACCGCGTGCTTCTGGGTCTCGAGAAACACGTCTCCGACCGTACGGCAAGGAACGAGCACCGTCGAGGAGCCGAAATGGCGCTTAGCAGCCTCGTAGGAAAACGTCGCGACTGGCCCGAGGTAGCCGACGCGGAGGGGTTGCTGAAGCGCGCGAGACGACGAGAGAATTTCGCGGTAGATGGCGTGGAGCGCGCTGCCCGGCAAGGGTCCCTCGTTCACTTCTTCGACGTGCTCGTACACGCGCGCTTCGCGATCGGGAAGGTAAACGTTCGGCTCGTTTCCCGGCCCCGCCTGCTCGCGTTTGATCTGCCCAACGCGTTGAGAAATACTGGCACGGCGGTTAAGCAGCCGAACCAGCTCGCGATCGACCTCGTCGATCTGAGCGCGAAGATCTTGGAGCGTCATTCGACACGTTCCTCCTCGGACTGGCGCAAGCCATTCTAGGACAGGGCGGAGTCGCTTGTCGAGCTTCGGCCGTCAGGGCGTGTCCGCTGGTGCTGTGATAGGATTTGAAATGGTGAGGCGATCCACGATCGAATCGACGACGACCGCACCAGGAGACGACGAAGTGTGATCAAGGTACATCCGAATCTGCCGGAGCTGCCCCTGACGCCGCCGGCGTGGGAGGCGCTGAAGAGGTCCGGCGTTACCGTCAAGGTAAGGGATCCGCGGTCGACGACCGGTGGTGGATACTGGTGGCCCGACCGCCGGCTCGTCGATCTTTTTACTGCCCAGGAAGAAGCGGCGATTCACGAGCTCGCCCACGCCTGGTGGCACGACAAGCGCCTGGAGGGCCAAAACGCGGCCGACCTGATCGTCGCGGTGGTCAGGCTGAACGAGGAAACTGATCCTCGGTACGCGCGCGCCGCCGAGCTTGCCCGTCAGTACGTCTACGGAATTCCAAGTCAACGGGATCCGAACAGTCCGACCGGCTGGTGGCGAGGAATGCTCGTCGAAGGCAACGACTGGGAGATGTTCGCCGGACTCGCCAGCGGGGTCATGGGCCATCTCGAGCGGCTTCCCGACTACGTTCGCCGGTTCTACGTCGGCCTGTTCGACGAGCCGGGAGGCGGTTGAGCTCGACGATGGACGCGATCACCTATTTCGACCACGCCGCCACGACACCGCTCGATCCGCGGGTCCTCGAGGCGATGGTGCCGTACTTGACCGGTGCCTACGGCAATCCCTCGAGCATGTACCGAATCGCACGCGAGGCGCGTCGCGCGGTCGACGAGGCGCGCGATCGCGTTGCCGACATTCTAGGGGCACGATCGTCGGAAATCGTGTTCACCGGGAGCGGCAGCGAAAGCGATAACCTGGCCTTGAAAGGAGTCGCCTTCGCTCGACGTGGGGCGCCGGGCCACGTCATCACCTCTCAGATCGAGCACCACGCGGTGCTCCACGCGGCAGAATTCTTGGAGAAGCTCGGCTTCGCGGTGACCTATCTGCCGGTTGACCAGCACGGTATGGTCGATCCCGACGGCGTCGGACGTGCGATTCGGAGCGACACGATTCTCGTCTCAATCATGTACGCCAACAATGAAATTGGGACGATCGAGCCAATCGAGGATATCGCCAGGATCACCCGCGCCCGGCACGTGCCCTTGCACGTCGACGCGGTCCAGGCCGCCGGAGCGCTCGATCTCTCGGTCGATCGCCTGGGCGTCGATTTGCTCAGTCTGTCCGGGCACAAATTCTACGGGCCCAAGGGGACCGGCGCACTCTATATCCGCCGAGGCACGGTCTGTTGGCCGTTGATTCACGGTGGAGGACAGGAGCGTGGCCGACGTGCCGGCACCGAAAACGTCGCCGGCGTCGTGGGCTTTGCCACCGCGCTCCGCCTGGCG
>JAJPKB010000469.1 GCA_021323915.1 Chloroflexota bacterium
CCTCCGCCGAGGTGATGGCGGTCGCGGTCAGCTCCCTCGAGCAGGTCGACGGTCACGGCGTGGTCTGGGCCGGCACCGAGCCGAGCGCGCTGTTTCGCTCGTCCGACGGCGGCCAGACCTGGCAGGAGCGGCCGGCACTGAAATACCTGCCCTCGGCGCCGACCTGGAGTTTTCCGCCGCGTCCCTGGACCCACCACGTCCGCTGGATCGCTCCGGATCCCGACGTCGCCGGGCGCATCTTCGTCGGGATCGAGCTGGGCGGTGTGATGCGCAGCCTGGACGACGGGCTGACCTGGGAGGACCGGAAGCCCGGCTCCCAGCCGGACTCGCACACCCTGCGGACGCCGCGCCGGGCGCCGGGCTACGTCTACGAGGCGGCCGGCGGCGGGTTTGCCGAGAGCTTCGACGGCGGCGCGACCTGGCGGGGCGACGATGCCGGACTGCGCTGGCGCTATCTCTGGGGCCTGGCGGTCGATCCGGCGGACCCGCGCACGCTGGTGGTCTCATCGTCACCGAGCGCGCGCCACGCCCACCACGGGCGGCAATTCGCGGAGTCGACGATCTACCGGCGGAGCAATTCGGGAACCTGGCAGGAGGCGCGCGACGGGCTGCCGGAGCCGACCGGCACCCTCGCCTACGTGATCGCCGCGAACGAAGCCGAGCCGCACGTGTTCTACGCCGCGCCGCACCAAGGTGAGATCTACCGATCGGCGGACGCCGGTCAATCCTGGGAGCGACTCGACGTCTGGCCCACCGGCTATCAGCCGAAGGACGTGACCGGGATGGTCGTGGTCGACCTGCCGTAGAGTGGGTGAGGAATGATCGATGCGCACTGATCCCCCTCCCGAGGTGGTGCCGGCCGGCGTGCCCGGACGGACCAAGGCGGAGCGGGTCCAGGCGATGTTCGCCCGGATCGTCCCCCGCTACGACGCCATGAACACGATCATGACCTTCGGCCTCCACCGTCGCTGGCGGCGGACGGCAGCGCGGCTGGCCGAGCCCCGGGGTGCGGTGGCGCTCGACGTCGGCAGCGGGACCGGGGACCTGGCGCTCGACCTGGCGCGCGCCGGGGCGCGTCGGGTGATCGGCGTGGATTTCTGCGAGGAGATGCTGACCGTCGCCCGAGCCAAGGCGCGCGACGCGTCGCTCGACGGCCGGGTCGGCTTCGCCGTCGGCGACGCGCTGCGCCTGCCGTTTCCCGATGGCAGCTTCGATCGGGTGGTCAACGGTTTCCTCCTCCGCAACGTCGCCGACCTGGCCGGCGCGCTGACCGAGATGGCGCGGGTGTTGAAACCGGGCGGCCGGCTGGTCTGCCTCGAGATCACCCATCCGCCGGCCGCGGTCGCGCCGCTCGCCAACCTCTACTTCGGCTCGGTCGTGCCGATCCTCGGCGCGGCCATCACCGGCGAGGCCGACGCCTACCGCTATCTGCCGGCGTCGCTTGCTCCTCTGCCTAACATCCAGCACCTCGCCCGGATGCTCGCGGAGGCCGGATTCGTCGAGGTGCGCGCCCGTCGCCTTGGCCTTGGCACCGTCGCCTTGCACCTCGGCGTCCGCCGCGGGTAGGATCTGCCCGGTTCCGGCCGGGCCGGCGGTCGCCGCCGGGCGTGGCCAGGGACGACCGCCCGACGAGGCGATCCAGCGCGCGCCGATGGGTAAGCGATGGACCGGGCGCGAATTGGGGCACAAATGGGGCACTGCTGGGGCTGGCGTCCGTCGGTCGGCCGGTGGAGACTGAGTGTCAAATGCCCGCTCTGCCGCCACGTCCTCGGGTGGATGAGCACGGTAGTCCATCCTCCCGGAGGGATGATGAACCACGCGAAACCCGGCCCGATCAAACGCCCCGTGAACGCCAGTCCGCAGCCGGCGCGGGCGGACGCGGATGGCGGGTTGCCGATCCAGGATGGTCTCGGCGATCGTGCGCTGGTGGCATACCTCCAGGGAACGGTCGGTAACCAGGTGATCAACCGTCTGGTGGAGCGCTACGGCCGCCAGCCGCGGTCATGGCTGGCGGGACCGCGACCGAGCGTCGCCGCGGGACAGGCCGGGCCCCCCGGCGCTTCCCTGGCGTCCGCCGCTCTCGCCGCGATCCAACGCGCGCCGGCGCCCCCGAGCCCCGCGCCGTCCCGCGCCCAGGAACGCGACGACTACGTCGACGCGCTGAACGGGTTCGAGGATCTCGCCATCGCGGTGTCCAATCAAGGAATAGGCGGCCTGCACGCCGTGCGCTTCGGAGGCGACCTCAGCGCGGCTCACCGCGAGCTGCTCGAAAAGATGCGCCACGTGCTCATTCTCGCCCAGGAGCGGTCGCCCGAGGCGCGGCGCGCCGCGATCGCCCGGTGGCCAGCGCTCGAAAAACAGTTCCAGGCGATCCTGGACCAGGCGAAGGGGCTGGGCATTCCGGGCGACCAGCTCGCCGCCATCGCCGACAACCTGTCTCTCGTCAGCGAAAAGTACATTCACGCGCCGCAGCGCGGGCCGACCGAGGAGGAGAATCCGGACGACTACGCCGACCTGATGAATGGGATCAACCGCCTCTTGACCGTGGTGGAGGAGGAGGATATCGACAAGCGCGATACCATCGTTCCGCTGAACATCCAGGAGATCAACGAGAAGCAGCGGAACGAGCTCGGGGCCGTGCAGTTCGGGCCGCACCTCACCCAGCGGCACCGCGATCTGCTCACCGCCCTCCGCGCCGCGTTGATTCTCGCCCGGACGGAGTCGCCGGGCTCGGCCCGCGCCGCGCTCCACCAGTGGGAGGCGATCCAGGGAGACCTGCGCCACGTGATGCAACGCGCGCCTCGGTACGTCAACGAAGATATCAGTCCGATTCAAGAGGACTTGAAACGCGTTGGCGAGCAGCTGATTCGTGGCGGCGCGTTCTCGGAGGAGTACAACCAGGCGGCCAAGACGATTGACCTCGCGGATCCCGGCATTCTCTTCCAGGTGGAACGGTTCAAGGAAGTCGCCGAGGGGTTCGAGGAAGTCAACAAGCTCGCCGAGAAAGGGGCCGAGCTCACCGAGCAGGCGATCATCGACAAGGTCCTCGGCGAAGAGCAGTTCAAAGGGATGGGCCACGCGATCCTGGAGCTGGTCAAGAACCCCGGCGAGCTCCGCGAGAACTTCGAGGAGTTCAAGAAAAAGGACCTGATCGGCAAGTCGGTGACCGCCGCCGAGCTGGTGGACAAGGCGCTGGCCCTCCGGAACGCGATCGTCAAGGTTTCGATGGAGACGGTGAAACATTTCGCCGAGGGCATGATCGAGGTCGCGGTCCACAAGGGAGAGGCGGAGGCGGCGAAGCGCTGGTGGGAGATCGAGGATTGGGCCGGCGATAAGCTCGAGATGCTTGAAAAGGTCGAGAAGGTGACCGCGGTGATCACGATCGTGGTCAGCGCGGTGAAAGTCATCGACGATATCCGTCAAGGCAAATGGGGCGCGGCGCTCGAAGAGGCGGCCACCACCGGGGCGGGCCTCCTGGCGACGGCGGCCGGGGGCGCCGGCGGGACCGCCCTGGTGGGAGGAGCGGCGGTCGTCGTCGCGGCGGAAGCCCAGGGACTTCACGACGCCGCGGATTTCCTGCGGTATTGTGACAAGGAGAACGTGCGCGACGCCGCCCTGTCGTTCGTCGACGTCTGCGTCGAGGCGGCGAAGCTCGAGGCGCGGGAGCTCGTCACCGATGCCAAGCTGCTCCAGGATCCATCGGCCGGCGATACCAAGAGCCTGATCGAAGAAAATCTGAAGGGCTGGGCTCCCTACTGGAAGCGACACCTTCAGGACCTCAGCAGCCAGCTCGACGACACCCGGGTCGACCGGATGGGCGGCCAACCGGCGCTCGTCAATGCGCTCGGAGCCGACGCGCTCGGCGTGCTCCGAGCGTCCGACGTGCCGCTCGATTGGCAGGGGACGGCGGAACAGATTCGCGCCGTGTTCGCCGGGGCGAACGCCATGGCCAAATACGTCGTCGATCACTACCCCAAGCGCGACAAGCCGGCGGGGGACGAAGGTGGAGAGGATTAGACCACTCGGGATCCCCCGTCGTCCCGATCGGGCGATCCGTCGGCGGCGCTGAGCGGAACCCCGTGCCAGGAGACTGAGGTGATCGACCATCGTCCGACGCCGATACCCAGGGCGATCCTGGTCGCCGGGGTCGTCGTCGGGATCCTGCTCGTCGGATGTGGCTTCCTCTGGTTCGTCCCACGGATCGGGACGGTCGGGCTGGTCTGGACGGCGTTCATGCTCCTGCTCGTCGCGTTCCACCTGTACAACCTCGTCCGCTGAGATCAGGTGGCCCGTTCCCAGGCTGGTCGGGAAAGCTGACTCGCCTTGTTGAAGGTGTACGTCACCGCGGTGTAGTCGGGGTAGGTCACCTGCGTCCGGTCGCCGTCGAGGTCGTAGCGGTAGCCGACCGTCTTGGAGCCCGGGCTGGTGACCGACGTCAGCCGGTTCAGCTCGTCATTCACGTACGACGTCGTCCCCGTCCCGTCTACCGTGGTCGTCCGGTTGCCGTTCGCGTCGTAGCGGTAGCTGACGTTGGGCGTCTTGCGGTCGCTGTAGGTGATCGAGGTCAGGCGGTTCAGGGCGTCTTAGCCGTTGGTGGTGGCGTTCCCCAACGGGTCGACGAGCGTCAGCAGGTTGCTGTCGGCGTCGGTGATCCAGAGGTTCGTCCCGTCAAAGGCGACAGCCCGGCCATTCGTATAGTTGCTGGGATCGGGCGCGGCGAACGAGCGGAGGATGGTCCCGTTGGGAATGAACATCGTCCCGGCCACCGTTTTCCGGCGATGATCCGCTGGAAGCGGCCTGGCCAGGGGCTGGAGCCCGTTCGGACCAACCGGTCGAGCAAGATCGGGAGTCGGAACCCGGTGCGTGGATATCGGCGTCGCGGTCGGTCCTGGCGCGGTTGTGATTGGCTGCCTGGCTGACACCGCGGTAGAGACATTGCCCGCCTGCCCTGCCTGGGCGAGGGCGGGCCGCGGTCCAGGCACATTGGCCAGGAGAACGAGGGCAACGACAATCCGACCGAGGACCGGTGACAGCCGCGCGCGAGCAAACATCCTGCCTCCCCCAACGCGACGATGGGCGGCGATCCGGCCCAGCCGGCGCCATCGGGGCTCCGCGGATCACGCGGAGCCCGGCCGTGCGGTGCCCGCTCCCCGAGCCCCGGACGCGAGCCGAGGTTACCAGCCGGGACAGCAAGCCTATACGCGGTCGCGAAGCATCCTAGAAGGTCATCGCCTTCGACAACCGCGGCGCCGGGCGAACCAATAAGCCGGATGCACCCTATTCGATCGATCTGATGGCCAACGATACCGCGGCCCTCCTCACGGCGCTCGGCATCGAGCCTGCCCACGTCCTGGGAATCTCGATGGGAGGGCGCGTGGCGATCGCGCTCGCCCTCCGGCACGCCGAGCTGGTTAAGAGCCTCATCCTCGTCGCGACGTCGGCCCGACCGGTTCCGAACACCTTGTGGCGGAGTCTGCTCTTTCTGGTGCCCCGACTCCCGCTGCTGCGACGCCTGGGCGACCGGTATCCCCAACCCTCCTACGCCTACGCCGGGCAGCGGGAGGCGTCGCGTAGCTACGACGCCTCCGATCGGCTCGGCGAGATTCGCGTGCCAACCCTGATCCTGCACGGAAAAAGCGATCGTACCATCCCGTTCCGGTTCGCCGAGGAGCTGCACGCCGGCATCGTCGGATCGAGGCTCGTCGCGTTCGGCGGCGGCCACCTCTTCATGTTCTTCCAGCCGAAGCCCTTTCTGGACGCGGTGATGACCGTCCTGGATTCGCGGACCGGCTAGCGCTCGCTCAATCTGACTTCGACGGGCAGCTCCCCTCCAACCCCGTCTTGACCGGCCGCGAGTCGCCGATCAATAAATTGCATTCCGGCCCCGCGATACTTAACATAAGACTCACACGATCGTTCTCTGATCGATCGCCGGCGCTTCACGTTCCTTATTCCACCGAACAGGAGATGCCGATGACTCGTTGGTTTTTCCGAATCGCCCCCCGATTCTCTGCCCCGACGCTCACCTCCTCGATCGATCGCGGCGGCGCGCGATCGTTCCGCTCGCCGGACCGGCATCTGTCGTAGCGAGGGGGAGAGATGTCACCGCAGCCATTCTGGTCGCGCCTCTCTCGTCGACGACTCCTGGCCGGTTGCCGTCTCGCCGCGCCGCTTGGGCTGCTTGGCTTGACCGGCTGTCGTCGGCCGACGCTCCCGCCCCTGACCCCGCCGCCGCGACCGACGCCGACCGACATCCCTCCCGTCGTTCGCGTCGTGACGCCCACTCCCGCGCCGCCCCCGTTGAACTTTCTGCGGGCGAGCGGCGCGTCGATTCTCGACGTCCAGGGAAGGGAGGTGACGCTGACCGGCCTCAACTGGTTCGGCATGGAGACGAGCACCCTCGCTCCCCACGGACTGTGGGTCCGCGGCTACCGCGACATGCTCGATCAGATCGTCCAGGCGGGGTACAACTGTCTGCGCTTGCCGTTCTCGAACGATCTCTTCAACCCGGCGCGCAAGCCCAACGGTATCGATTTCTCGAAGAACCCGGACCTCAAGGGTCGGAACGGGCTGCAAATCCTCGACACGATCGTCGTGGCGGCCGCCGAGCGCGGAATGAAGATCATTCTGGATCAGCACCGTCCCGACACCAACGCCCAGTCGGCGCTCTGGTACACCGATCACTTCTCGCCGGATGATTGGCTGGAGCAGTGGCGGGCGCTCGCCGAGCGCTACCTTGGGAACGACGCGGTCATCGGCGCCGACCTCCACAACGAGCCGGCCGGACCGTGTACCTGGGGAAGCGGAGATCCCAGGACCGACTGGGCGATGGCCGCCGAGACCTGTGGAAACGCGATCCTGGCGGTGAATCCGAACTGGCTGATTCTCGTCGAGGGGATCGAGAAGCTGACCGATGCCTCCGGCAACGTTCTCGATTGGACCTGGCAGGGAGGCGAGCTGATGGGGGCGAAAGCCCGCCCGATTCGGCTCTCCGTTCCGGATCGCCTGGTGTACAGCCCCCACGACTACGGCCCCTCGGTCTCCAACCAGCGCTGGTTCGGCGATCCGACGTTTCCCGCCAATCTGCCGAGCTTCTGGGACCAACACTGGAGCTTTCTGAGCGAGTCCGGCGCGGCGCCGGTCCTCGTCGGCGAATTCGGCGGTCCATCCGTCGGCGCCGATAAAGAGGGCGCCTGGCAGCGGACCCTTGTCGATTATCTCAAGGCGAAAGGACTCCACTACACCTATTGGTGCTGGAATCCGAACTCGGCCGACACCGGCGGATTGCTCGAAAACGACTGGCGGACGATTCACCCCCGGAAGCAGGCGCTGCTCGAGACGCACCTGGGTGGCGAGCTAAAGAACGTCGCGCCGGGCGTCGTGAACGAAGACGTCGTGCCGCCGGTCACCGGCGCGACCGCCGGCCGGTCGGCTCCCGTGGGGGCGCCGGGCTCGTCCACGCCGGCCGTCGCGTCGCCGGTACCGCGCGCGACGCTCCGAACCTACGTCGTTCGCCCGGGGGATACCCTGAGCGGCATCGCCCGGCAGATCTACGGTCACGCGTCCGCCTGGCCGCGCATCGCGGCCGCGAACGCTTCCTGGCTTCGCGATCCGAATCTCCTGCGCCCGGGCGACAGGCTGACGATTCCCTAGGCGGCGCGGCGCTCTTCTTCGACGGTCGGGCCTCCCCGCTCACGGGGGACGGTCGGGGCCTGCTCGATGAAGAAGAAGTAATCCAGCAGCGCAGCCAGGGCGCCGCCGACCAGCGGCCCGATCCAGTAGACCAGCTGGTCGGCCCAGCGGCCGGAGGCGAGCGCGGGGCCGAAGGCGCGCGCGGGATTCACCGCGCTGCCGGTCAGCGGACCGAAGGCCATGATGTCAAAGGCGATCGTGAGCCCGATGGCGAACGGATAAACCGACTTGGGCGCGCGACCATCCACCAGGGTTCCGAAGACCACGAGGACGAGGAAGAAGGAGCCGACGGCCTCCAGGATGACGCCGGACCAGAAGCTCACCCCGGCCCCCAGCGCGGGAGTGCCCAGTGCGACCAGGCCACGACCGAGGATCGCGTCGAGGAGAAAGGCGGCGAGCGAGGCGCCGATCAGCTGGGCGAGCCAGTAGACCACCCCGGTGACGACGCTCACCCGCCGGGTGACGACGAAGCCCAGGGTGATCGCCGGATTGAAGTGGCC
>JAJPKB010000406.1 GCA_021323915.1 Chloroflexota bacterium
CGCCCTCGTGATGTCATCGCGGCCCTCGAACGCGCCGGCGGAATAACCCGGTCGGGGAAGGGCGACCACATGAACATAAAAATGCCCAATGGTCAGATCGTTACCTTACGGGGTCGGGGCCGCGCCGCGCGCCTCGGGTCCGCGCAGGATCGAGAGCGCCAGGGCGATTCCCAGTGGGACGATCGCGGTGAGCAGCGCCAGCCGGTAGCCGCGCACGAACGCACCGGCTGGTTCCCGGGTCAGGGTGCTGGTGCCGAGAAAGATCGCGAAGGCCTCGGCGCGCTGAATCGCCGCCGCGGCCGCGAGCAGGGCGAGGGCGAAGCTGCCGACCATGCCGACGTTCGCCAGGGTTCGCAGCCGCCCGGAGGCGACGCCGTACGCCCGGGGCGGTGCGTTCGCCATCACCGCGCTGTTGTTCGCCGGAAAGAAGAAGCCGGCGCCGCAGCCGTTCAGGATCGCGGCGATCACCACGACCCAGAGCGCGGTCGTCAATCCGATCGACGCGTAGGCGAGGACGCCGAGAATCTGCAATCCGAGCCCGAGCGAGGCCGGCTACCGGGCGCCAACCCGGTCGGCGATCCGGCCACCGACCGGTCCGAGCACGCCCCCGGCGACGTAGCCGGGCATGAGCAGGAGCGAAGCGGCGAACGGGGAGAGCCCGCGGACGCCCTGGAGGTACATAATGACCAGGAACAGCACCGCGTAAGGTGGAACGAGGACGAGTTCTGTGCCGGTAGCGTCGCCGGGGGCTTCGGACCACGAAGCGCGCGAAACGACGCGAAAACCGCGAAAAGGCGAGGGGGAAGAGGTGGTGGCCTTCGCGGGATCGGGGCAACCGTTGTAGTCCGAGGCGCGCCGAGATGCGATAATCAGCGGGGAGGCTGGACCCGACGATGATGGCGACCGGTTCTGGCGACCAGGAACGACTTTACCCGGGTGGCCCGACGTCAGTCGAGCGCCTGCGCGGCACCCTCACGGGCTTCGGAGCACGGCACGTTCTCGCGCTCGGCGACATGGTTGCCGACGAGTACATCCTCGGCCGACCGGTTCGACTGTCGCGCGAGGCGCCCCTGCCGGTGCTCGAATGGGTCGATCGCTACGTGATCCCCGGGGGCGCGGCGAACGTCGCGCGAAATGCTCGCGCGCTGGGGGCATCCGTCGCGGTCGCCGGGGTGATCGGAGACGACGAGCCGGGACGCGAGCTGCGTCGCCGGCTGATCGCCGACGGCATCGACGTCGCCGGACTCGTCGAGGAGGCCGACCGCCCGACCTCGACCAAGACGCGGGTCATCGGCGGAAGCTCCCAGGTGGTCAGCCAGCAGATGGCGCGCATCGACCGAGTCATCCGAGCGGACGTCGTGCCTCGGACCAGAGACGGGATCGCCGAATACCTCGAACGGGCGCTGCCCGGCCTCGACGGATTGATCATCTCCGACTACGAAAACGGGGTCATCAGCGAGGCCATCGTCGCCACGGCGATTCCCCTGGCGCGGCGGCACGGACTGATCATCGCGGTAGACGCCCACGGCGACCTTGGGCGCTTCCGAGGAATCACCGTCGCCACGCCGAATCAGGAGGAGGCGGCGTCGACCCTGGGGCGCGACCTGCGCGGCGACGACGACGTCGCCCGGGCCGGCCGGGATCTGCTGACCCTGATGGACGCGCGCGGCGTCGTGATCACCCGAGGAAGCGACGGCATGACCGTCGTTGAAGCGGACGGCGCCTGCCAGCATCTGCCGGCCGCGTCGCCGGCCGAGGTCCGCGACGTGACCGGCGCCGGGGACACCGTCGCGGCGACGGTCCTCCTGGCGCTGACGTCGGGCGCCTCGTTGCTCGACGCCGCCTACCTGGGCAACCTGGCCGCCGGCCTGGTGATCCGCCGCCTCGGCGCCGCCACGGTTACCGCCGACGAGCTGAAGTCGGCCATCGACCGGGCATCCGGGCTCTAACCGGCGACCGCGGTTCCGACGACCGTTGACCGACCTGACTGGCGAGCACCTTCCGCCATTATGGCCCGCTGCGGTCAGCCCGGGTCGACCATCACCTGCCGCCGCCTCACGAGCAGGAACGCGGCATCCTTTACGCGGCAACGGCGATCGTCACCTGCGTCGCCGAGATGTTCCAGGACAAACGCCTGATCGATACGCGCGACCGCCTGCGTGGCTCGTCGGCTGCGGTTGCTCGGCTTTCCGGTCCAGCTCCTGGAATAGCGCTTAGTCAATCTATCTTCGAGGGGTCAACACCCCTCCAACCCCGCCCCGGATTAAAATACATGTGATAAGGGACACCCCCACGCCCCCCCGCCTTGACGAGCCACTCGCTCAGCTTCGACTTCGTTCCGCTCCTCGGACCTGGTACACTTCCCTCGGATCCCTCCGGGAGGTTGGACGTATGCTGCTCGGCGACATCCTGCGCAAGAACGCCCGACCCGAGGTCTTCGGCAACAAGACCGCCCTGATCTTCGGCGAGCGCTCCTGGACCTACGCCCGGCTGAATTCATTCACGAACCGGATCGCCAACGGGCTTGGCGCGCTCGGGGTCGCCAGGGGCGACCGGGTGGCCGTGCTCGGCCGTAACAGCGACGTCTACGTGGCGATCTATTTCGCGCTGGCCAAGCTCGGCGCGATCATGGTGCCGGTCAACTTCTGGTACCGCGCCGAGGAGGTCCGCTACACCCTCGACCAGTCCGACAGCCGCTGGCTGCTCGCCGAGCGCCGCTTCGCCGAGGTCGCCAGCGCCGCCCTGGCCAGTCTGGCCCGGCCAATCACGGCGATCTGGTACGAACCGGGAGAACCGCGCTCTCGATCTCTCGGCGGCGAATCGTCTCCTGTCGTTCTCGAATCGCTGATCGAGGCGGCGTCCGACGCCGAGCCGGCCGTCGCGCTCTCTCCCGACGACTGGCACATCATCCTCTACACTAGCGGCACGACCGGCTTTCCCAAGGGCGCGACCTTCTCCCACCGGGCCCACTACCTGCACGCCGTCTCGCTCGCGCTCCAGACCGGCCAGATCAGCGACGACGTCGGCATCGTGATCTATCCCCTGTTTCACACCGGCGGCCCCGACTGCCTCGTCCTGCCGCACTTTCTCGTCGGCGGCACCGTCGTCGTTCAGGATGGCGCCGATCCGGCGGCGATCCTCTCCGCCGCCGAGCGCCACCGGCTGACCAGCATCTTCTGCGTCCCGACGGTCTGGCGTTGGATCCTGAGCGAGCTCGCGGCGCACCCCTACGACGTCTCGTCGGTCCGGCGCTGCCTCGGCTCCTCGGATACCCTGCCGCCCGACCTGCTGAGCGGCATCCTCGACCGCTTCGACGCCGAGGTCCGAGTCACTTACGGTCTCACCGAGGCGGGCTGCATCCTGACCTACTCGCGGCTGACCCGCGCCGACCGCGCGAAGATTCACACCGTCGGCCGGCCCCACCCGCTGGTCGAGGTGCGGATCGTCGACGCCGACGGCCGCGACGTCCCGATCGGCGAGGTCGGCGAGATCGTCGCCCGCGGCCCGACGCTGATGGACGGCTACTGGGGAATGCCGGAGCGCACCGCCGAAGCGATGGTCGACGGCTGGCTGCACTCCGGCGACCTTGGGCGCTTCGACGAGGACGGCTACGTCGTGATCGCCGGTCGGCTGAAGGATATGATCGTCAGCGGCGGCGAGAAGATCTACCCGGTCGAGGTCGAGCGGCTGCTCAAGCAGCACCCGAAGATCCGCGACGCCGCGCTGGTCGGGGTGCCGGACGCGGAATGGGGCCAGGCCGTCCTGGCGGTGATCGTCCCGGCGCCCGACGCCGGGCTGACCGAGGATGAGGTCGTCGCACACGTCCGCTCGCACCTGGCCGGCTACAAACGACCGCGCCACGTCGCGTTCGTCGACGCCCTGCCGGTGACCACCGCCACCGGCAAGGTCCAGAAGGCGGTTCTCCGCGAGCGCTTCGCCCCGATCTACGGGCGGTAGGCGAAAGCTCGCTCGACCCCGGTTCAGGCTCTTGCCGGCGCCGGGTCGGGGCGCGCCGACCGAAGCTGCCCGACCGTTGACGCGGCGGCATCGCGGCATTTGACCGGTCGAGATCAACCATTTACAATGCTCTTACGTGACAAATTAGTTTTACTACTGAAAGCAGCTGTGCCGTCGAGTGATGAGGCGACCGGAAATACCGTAGCGCGGGGGATTATCCCATGGGGCGTGGCCGCCTTTCGCGCCGCGCCGAGCTTCCCTCATCTCCTGCCCCTTCCCCCAGCCGCGGGAAAGGGTCTGAAGGATGGCATCTCCTTGAAGTCCCCTCTCCCTCGGATGGCAGAAGGTTCCCCCTGGAGAAGGGGGTCAGAGGGTAGACGAGGGTAGGGGGTAAGGGAAGCCCCGGCCCCTCGAGAAACGCGGCCATGCCCCGTTGAATTGACGGACGGGAGGCGGAATGGCGCGACTGACCACGCTGACCCGCAAGGGACAGATCACCGTGCCCAAAGACGTGCGAGACGCGCTCGGTCTCAAGCCATCGGATAGCGTCGAGGTCTG
Organism: Chloroflexota bacterium; assembly: GCA_021323915.1. GTDB lineage: Bacteria > Chloroflexota > UBA6077 > FW602-bin22 > CADDYW01 > JAJPKB01. The sequence goes on from JAJPKB010000406.1 coordinate 4,516, forward strand.
GGTCGAGGACGGAGAGGCGCGGATCCGCAAGGCTCGCCGACTCACGGTGCGTGACGTAGCGGGTCGGATTCCGGCTCCCAGCCTCCCCCTCGAGGAAGCAATCGCCCGCTCGAAGTCCGAGCACGCCAGCGAGCGAGCACGAAAGATTCTTCGCGAGCTGGCCGGGCCTTCATGAGCGACTTCGTGGACACGAACGTGTTCATCCGCGTCCTCACCAAAGACGATCCGTTGAAGTTCGAGCGCTGTCTGTCGTTGCTCGAGCGAGCGGAACGCGGAGAGATTCGATTGATCACATCGGAGTCGGTCGTGGCGGAGATCATTTACGTCCTTTCCGGTCCGATCTATCGGACGAGCCGCGCGGTCATCTCCGAGCTGCTCCGTCCGATCCTGGAGAACCGCGGTTTGACGCTCGATCACAAACAATCGATTATCGAGGCGCTCGCCGTGTACGGTGAGTCGAACCTCGACTTCGAGGACTGCCTGTCGGTTGCCCACACCCACCGCCTGGGACTTGGCGCGATCTATTCGTATGATCAACACTTCGACCGGGTTCCGACGGTGCGCCGGAGTGAGCCCTGAGATGTCGTTGAAAGCTGTTTCTCCGATCGACGGCCGCTACCAGGCCCAGAGCGCCGTGCTGGCCGACTACTTCTCGGAATACGCGCTGATCCGTTACCGGGTGCTGGTCGAGATCCGCTGGCTGCGGTTCATGGCCGCGCGGCCAGAGATCGCGGAGCTTCGCGCCTTCACCCCGGCCGAGCACGACCTTCTCGAGTCGTGGATCGCCGGGTTCGGCGAGGCCGACGCCGCCCGGATCAAGGAGATCGAGCGGGCGACCCAGCACGACGTCAAGGCGGTCGAATACTATCTCCAGGAGCGGCTCGCCGAGACGTCTCTCCGCGACGCCCGTTCGTTCGTTCACTTCGGCTGCACCTCGGAGGATATCAACAACCTGGCCCACGCTCTGGCCCTCCGCGACGGCATCGCCGTCGGCTGGCTCCCCTTTGCCGAGCAGGTCGTGAGCCGCGTCGCGGAGCTCGCCGAGGCCAGCGCCGACCTTCCGATGCTCGGCCACACCCACGGCCAGCCGGCGACGCCGACGACCATGGGCAAGGAATTAGCCGTGTTCGTCTACCGCTGGCGCCGCCAGCTTCGTCAGGTCCGCCAGGCCGAGTACCTCGGGAAGCTCAACGGCGCCGTCGGCAGCTTCAGCGCCCACGTCGTCGCCTATCCCGACGCGCCCTGGCTGGAGATCTCGCGTGGGTTCGTCGAGGACCTCGGTCTGACCTACAACCCGCTCACCACCCAGATCGAGCCACACGACTACCTGGCCGAGCTCTTCCACGCGCTGATGCGGTTCAACACCATCGGCGTCGACTTCTGCCGCGACGTCTGGTCGTACGTCTCGCTTGGCTACCTCCGCCAGAAGCCGGTGCCGGGCGAGGTCGGCTCGTCGACGATGCCCCACAAGATCAACCCAATCCATTTCGAGAACGCCGAGGCGAACTTCGGGCTGAGCAGCGCGCTGCTCGACCATTTGGCGGGCAAGCTGCCGATCTCGCGCCTCCAGCGTGACCTGACCGACTCGTCCGCCCTGCGCAACCTCGGAACGGCGATCGGCCACTCGACGATCGCCCTCCGCTCGATCCTGCGCGGCTGGCCGGCTCTCGCGGTGGATTCCGACGCGCTCCGGCGCGACCTGGACGCGTCCTGGAGCGTTCTCGCCGAGGCGATCCAGACGGTGATGCGTAAGGCCGGCCACGTCGACGCCTACGATCGCCTCAAAGAGCTGACCCGCGGCGCCGAGATCACCCGGGGCGACCTGCGCGCCTTCGTCGCCGGGCTGGACCTTCCCGAGGCCGACCGGTGTACGCTGCTGGCGCTGACGCCCGCCGCGTACACCGGTCTCGCCGCGCGTCTGGTGGCCCTGGCAGCGGAGAGTACATCCGCGGACAGTTTGGCCGCCGGGATCCCGTAGGGCAGGGCGGGGACGCGGCTGAGGGAGGGGAAGCTTGTCTCCTGCCCGTCCCCGGGGCACGCGGCAGACCTCGCGACGGACGGCGGGTTGCGGCCATCCGGCGGCTGCGCTATACTCGTGCCCACGTCCGATCCGACGAGGCGGGCGATTCAGCTGGCGACTGACAGAAGGTAAAGGCAACGTGATAACCCGGGATCTGCGCATCGAGTGCATCCGTGCGTTGACCTCGCCGGCGACGCTTCTCGAGCAGCTCCCGCTGAGCGAAGAAGCATCGCGGACGGTGACTCTGGCGCGCGTCCACGTGGCGCGGATTCTCAACGGCGAGGACGATCGCCTGGTGGTCGTAGTCGGCCCGTGCTCGATCCACGATCCCGAGGCCGGCCTCGAATACGCCCGCCGGCTCAAAGGCATCGCCGACGAGCTCGGGTCGGACCTCCACGTGATCATGCGCGTCTACTTCGAGAAGCCGCGAACCACCGTCGGATGGAAGGGCTTCATCAACGACCCGCTTCTCGACGACAGCTTCGCGGTGAACGACGGGCTGCGGCTGGCGCGTCGCCTCCTCCTCGACCTGGCCGAGCTCGGCCTGCCGGCCGGCTGCGAGTTTCTCGACCCGATCTCACCGCAGTTCTTCTCCGACGTCGTGAGCTGGGGCGCGATCGGGGCGCGCACCACCGAGAGCCAGGTCCACCGGCAGCTGGCGTCGGGATTGTCGATGCCGGTCGGCTTCAAGAACGGCACCGACGGCAGCGTGCAGATCGCCGTCGACGCCGTGCGCGCCGCCCTGCATCCCCACAGCTTTCTCGGCGTGACCGAGCAGGGGCTCGCCGCGATCGTGACGACGAAAGGCAATCCCGATTGCCACGTGATCCTGCGCGGCGGGCGGAGCGGCCCTAACTACGACGCCCGGAGCGTCGCGGACGCGCTCGCGGCGCTGAGGGCGGCAGGATTGCCTCCGCGCCTGATGATCGACACTAGCCACGGTAACAGCGACAAGGACTACCGGCGGCAGCCGCTGGTCGCCCGCGCCGTCGCCGACCAGATCGCCAACGGACAGACCGGGATCGTCGGGGTGATGATGGAGAGCTTCCTCGTTCAGGGTCGTCAGGACCTGACCGACCGAGCCAGCCTGGTCTACGGCCAGAGCATCACCGACGCCTGCATGAGCTGGGAGATGACCGCGCCGGTCCTCGTCGAGCTGGCCGAGTCGGTTCGCGCGCGGCGGTCTCGCCGGCGCTCGGCCGAGCGCGTCTGATCCCTCGACTGCCCCCCCACGGGAACAATTCGACTCGCCCACCCGTTGCAGATCCAGACCCGCTCCCGTCCGCCTTGCGCCCGCGGCTTACAGCAGTGAAGCCTATTCGTTGGTGGCTCTGCCGGTCAAGCGTCGGTAGGGGCGGTTCGCGAATCGCCCCTACCGACGGCCGGATGCCAGCATGGTCGGAGATTATGCTCACCGCTGTAAAGCAAGGGTGCGATTGATGCAGCGGACGGCCGGGCGTGCTTCTCCCTCTCCCTCTGGGCGAGGCTAACAGGCGCTCGATAGTTAGGCCGATCAATTTCCGGTGTCGACAAAGTACCTCTATATCGGAGCGTTTGATGTTTATTCCACGCGCGCGCGTTCTCGTCGGTTTCCTTCTTGGCGCGACCTTGATCGCCGGCTGCGCCACGCCCAGCGCCGCCACTGGAACGCCGGTCGCTCCGCCCGCGGCCACCGCTCCCGCGGCGCCCACCAGCGCGCCGCTTACGCCGACGCCCGTTCCCACCGTTCAACCGCCTGCCACGCCAGTCAGCCCGGCGGCGACCGATACCCCGTCCGTGCCGCCAATCCCGACGGCGGACCTCGCGTCTCCCACCGTCGTCGCGTCGCCCGGGGCGGTCGGCACGCCGCCCGGCTCCCTTCGGGTGACCCAGGCCGACAACGGACACACGATCAGCCTCCGGGTCGGCCAGACTTTTCTCGTCGCGCTCGGAAACACCCTCGACTGGAACGTGACGGTGGCGGATCCGACGATCGTCAGCCGGGTCGTCAACGTCCTGGTCGTGCGCGGCGCGCAGGGCCTCTACCGGGCGAACGCGCCGGGCCAGACGACGCTGACCGCGACCGGGCGGCCGATTTGCGCGCCGGGGCAGGCCTGCCCGATGTTCATCCAGCTGGTCAAGGTGAATCTGGTCGTGCGCTGAGCTGCTGGTCGGGCGACCTTCCGTGTCCCGACTTCAGGGATTTTGGCGATCGAAATCCGGTCGCGGCCCGGGCATCGATGCCACGTCTTCGTGTAAAATATCGGAAGGCGGAGCCGCATCGATCGAGCGGCCGCCCGAATTCACCATCCGAGGCGCCATTGCCCACGTTGTTTCGCAACGTCGCGATCGTCGAAGCCGGCGATCCGGCGATCGTCGACGAGCTGATCGCGGCTGGATTTGCCCGGTACGTCGTGCACCGCCTCGGCCCTTCGGCGATCGTCGTGGACCACGAGCGCCTCTCCGAGATCCGAACCTGGCTCAAGCGCCTGGGCCATACTCCGCGCGTCGTGGCGGAGTAGGAGCGATGCAGCCAGACGTCAACTCGTTCGCCGATGAGCTGAGATCGATCCTCGGTCTCTACAGCCTTTCGGCCCTCAAACGGCTCACCCGTTCGCTGAATCTGCCGACGGCTGCCAGCAAGCGCGACGGGTTCATCGGACCGCTGGCCGAGTTCCTCGGCACGCCCGCCCACGTCCGACTTCTCGAAAAGCGGCTCGCGCCTCGCGATTGGCTGGCCCTCGACGTCGTGCCGCTGCGGATCGGCGCGCTTACGATCCAGGGTTACCTCGCCGCGTTGCGCGACCGCGAGTTCTCCCCATCGGAAGCGCTTGCCGAGCTGGAGCGCCTGATGCTGGTCGGCGGCGTCGTTCCGGTCGATTCGTTCGGTTACGGCGGTTACCTGAACCTCGATCAGTCGTCGCTCCGCGGCGCGCTCGCGACCACCTCGGTGCAGCTCACGCCGGGCCTGGTCGAGGTGGTCCGCTCGCACCGCCAGGAGCGTCCGCGCCTGTCGCCGGTGGCCCCGCCCACCACCCCGAGCGATGGACGAGCCGCCGAGCTCTCGCGGGCGGTCTTTATTCTTTTGAGCGAGGCGTCGCGCAAGCCGATTCGCATGACTGCCCAGGGAAGCCCGTACAAATCCGAGATCACCCGGCTCGCCGACGCGCTTGCCGCCGGACCGGCGACGGCGGGCCGCGGCGGCAAGCGCGGCCGTGCCGCGGCCGCGCCCCCGGCGGTTCTCTGGTTCGCCCTCGGCGCGCTCCTCGCCGGCGGCCTCCTCGAGCCGGTCGGTCAGGAGATGACTCCCTCGGCCGACGCGTCGACGTTTCTGGTCGGCTCGCCCGACGAGCGGGCTCGTCGCCTCCTCTTCGGCTGGATCAACAGCCCCTACGACGAGATGGCCCGGATCGCCTCGCTGGTTCCCTTCGACGACGGCGACGACGGCGCGGACCGACACCCGTGGCGAGCGGACGGCGCCGACCCATCCCTCGACATCCCCGCCACCGTCCAGCGTGGTCGCGCCGTCGTCGTCGAGGCGTTCAACGTCGCTTCCGAGTCGAACCGCAACGCCTGGTACGCGATCGACGACCTCGCCAGCCTGGCCTACCGGTTGGACCGCGAGATGCTCTTCCCGCGTTACCAGGCGGTGGCGATTCTCGGCAACCCGGGCTACCGCGACGATCTGGTAAACGGGCGACAGCCCGAGAACTACTTCGGCGTGCGTCGGGCCAACGCGAAGGACTACCCCACCTCGCTCCTCCAACGCGAGCGCGACTGGCGCGAGGTCGAAGGCGCCTTCGTCCGCCAGGTCGCGGTCGAGTCGCTCGACTGGCTCGGAGTCTTCGAGCTGGGCTCGGCCGGGGACACGATCGATCGCTTCCGACTGACCCCGTTCGGGCAGCGGCTCTTTTCCGGCGCGCCCCCGCCGGCGCGGGCGGAATCCGACAGCCATCCCGCGGTCGTCCAGCCCAACTTCGACGTGGTGGTCGTCGACGCCTGGGCCAACACCGACCTGCTCGCTCAGCTCGAAGAGCTCGCCCAGCGTCGGAGCATCGACCGCGCGGCGACCTATCACCTTGCCCAGGCTGATCTGCTGCGCGGGCTGGATCGGGGATGGACCGAGACGCGGATCTTCGAGCTGCTCGAATCGGCGAGCGGCCGAGCGCTCCCGCAAAACGTGGCCTTCACCCTCCGCGAATGGATCGCCGCCTACGAGCGGCTGACCGTTCGTGAGTCGGCCTGCCTGCTCGAAGCCGACTCGCCGGCTCAGCTCGACGCCTGGCTGAGCGACCGCGGCATCGCGCCGCTGCTCGGCAGCCGACTCGGTCCGACCAGCATCCTCGTTCCCGCGGCCGGCGCCGACCGGCTGCTCGCCGCGCTCGCGTCTCGCAAGGCCCCGGCCCAGGAGATCGACTATCGCGGCCCCCTCGCGGGCGTCGTGCGGGTGCGCGATCCCGACCTGGTCGAGATTCGCCCCGGCCGGGAGGAGCCCTATCTCAGCTACCGGCTGGCCGAGCTGGCCGAGCCGGTCGATCGCGACCCGAACCGGCGGCTTTATCGGATCACCCGCGACTCGATCCAGCGGTGCGCGAACGGCGGACGGACTGGCCCGGCGATCGCCGACTTCCTGGCGATCGCCTCGGGAGAGCCGCTACCGCTCGACTTCTACGTTCGGGTTCACGGCTGGAGCGCCCCGGCGTCGCTGGTCTGCGAATCCCTCGTCGTGGTGGGCATGCCGGAGCTGCCTTTTACCTGGGTAACTCTCCGGTCGATCCCGTCGATCGGTCGGCTGATCCACGCCGTGCCGCTTCCCCGCCTGGCGCTGGTGAAGCCAGCCGACCTCCCGGCGCTCACCACCGAGCTGGCCGAGCGAG
>JAJPKB010000203.1 GCA_021323915.1 Chloroflexota bacterium
AACGCGTTCGCTCGTCCAATAGCCAGCAGCAGGACGAGGATCACGAACAGAGAAGCCGAGGCGCTCGGAACCAGTCCGCTCTTTCGACGAGTGAGCGGCTCGGGGGCTGGTGCCAGGGCATCTAGCTCTGGCGATTGGTGGCGTGAGGCTGGCGCGACCAACGACGTCCTCCTTCGCGGAAAACTCCCTCGATCGGGAAATCGCCGACTGATCCTCTGACGTCGGGCGGCGATGACCGGGCCCTCGGTCGCGGCAGCTGCCGACTGGGCGCAGTTCGCCGGTTCGAGGCTATCCGTTCCCGGTGCGGCCGGCCATCCCCACGCGGTCCCTACTGCGCTGGGAGAATGGTCCTACAGTGGGCTCCTCGAAGTTGAGGATGGTACCCCTCTCCTACCGGTCGTGGGACTCGCTTCCTATTGTTGGCTCTCCTGGTGAGCCTTAGGCTTGATTCAGCGGCAAGAATAATTTGCGAAAGGAGACCAAACGAACGCATGGACGCGGAGACCGTGGTCGACTACCGCGAGCCCGCGGCGAGCGTGGAGCTCCGGTCGGGCCGGGCCTTCCTTTGCCGCTCGAGCGCATGTCAGGTGCGCTACGTTCAGTTCCCGGGCTTGGGCGAGGGGACGCCTCGATTTATGAACGATACGGCAGACACTTTCGATCGGAAAGGAGGGAGACAAGGGGTGAGTTCCGTCTGGGACCGCGCAACGGCTTTATACCTTCGCGTGATGAACGTGCTCGATGAGCAGCGTGGACAGGGCCTCGTCGAGTACGCACTCATCATCGCGGTCGTCGCGGTGATGCTGGTTGCAGCCCTGGTCACATTGAGAGGGACTCTGAACACTACCTTCAACAACATCAGCACCCAGATCAACACCAGTGGTGGAAGCTAACGCGATCGATTCCGCGCTTTAATCGAGTCGGACTTATAAAACAGACGAAATGATAGAGGAGACTACAGTGGCGACCGTGATCGATACCGTGACCGAGTGGTACCTTCGGATTTCCAACGAGCTATCGGATGAGAAAGGCCAGGGTCTCGTCGAGTACGCCCTGATCATCGCGGTGGTGGGCGTCATGCTGGTCGCAGCGCTCATCGGCCTCCGGGGCGGCATTCAGAACACGTTCAACAACATCCAGACGACCCTGAACACCGGCTCCTAGTCACGTTGATTGCGCGCTGAGCGCGCCAATGGCCAAGCGAGTCCGGGCGACAGAGCCCGGACTCGCTTGCTACTGGGATTTCGAGGAGGTGGGTTGAGCATGGGGCGTCGTGGCGGCATGTTACTCGTTCTGTTGGGAATAGTGTTGGCCGGCGCGGCCGGCATCGGCGTCTACCGGGTGGCCCAAGATGCCCGACAGTATCGTCCCCCGACCACCCTGGTGGTCGTCGCGCTTCAGGAAATTCCAGGCAACAGTGTCATCACTCCACCGATCCTCGGAACCAAGGAAATGCTGGTCAGTTCCGTCCCACCCGGCGCCGTGACTCAAACGGGCGAAGCCATCGGCAAGATGACGACGGAAAACGTTCACCTTGGCGAAGTTCTCCTGAAGGAACAGCTCGCGGACACCTCCGGACAGAGTGGGTTCGCCTACGAGCTCAAACCGGGTGAAGTAGCGATCTCGATGCCCGCGGCAGACATCATTCAGACGGGCGCGGTCCGAATCGGCGACCACGTCGACATGCTCATCACCCTCGAACCCGGTCAACAACAGTCGGGTCCGTCGTCGGTGCCGGCCGGGGTCGTCTTGCCCGCCACCTCTCAGACGGCGCTCCAGGACCTTCGGGTGCTGGCGATTGGGAGCGTCGATACGTCGGGCGCGTCCGGAAAGCAGTCCGCGCCGGGCGCCTCCCAGGTCGTGTTCGGCGTCAATCATGAGGACGCGCTCTACTTGAAGGCGTTAAAAGATGCCAGCAATGTTCGCGCCGAGCTCGTACTCCGGGCCGCGGGGGATGATCAGGTTGTCTCGACCACGCCGGTGACGCTGCAATCGGTGATCGATCGCTTCAACTTGAGAGGTAACCGATGAGCGCGAACCAGCAATCGAAGAAAGTCCGGGTGCTAATCGCCGACGACATGGCCGACACCCGAGAGAACCTGACCAAGCTCCTGTACTTTGAGAAGGACATCGAGGTCGTCGGAGGCGCCAGCGATGGCCAGCAGGCCATCGACATGGCGAAGAAGGCCAGCCCCGACATCGTGCTCCTGGACCTCAACATGCCGGTCGTCGACGGAATCACCGCCGCCGCGGCAATCCGTGAGTCCGGTTGTGGTTCAGCCGTCATTATGATGTCGGTCCAGGACGACGTTCAGTACTTCCGCCAGGCGATGCTCGCCGGCGCCCGCGAGTTCCTCACCAAGCCTTTCACCGGACAAGATTTGATCGGCGCGATCCGCCGGGTTTACGAGCATTCGGAGCGGCCGAGCGCCAACCGGGTAGCGGTGACTCCCGCCCAGACGGTCAGCACCCCGATCAAGAATGGCCGGATCGTCACCGTGTTCGGACCCAAAGGCGGTGTCGGTCGGACGACGATCGCGGTGAACCTCGCGGTGGCGATGCGATCAGCCTCCGGGAAGGAGGTCGCTCTCGTCGACGGCAACTTGCAGTTCGGCGACGCTGGTGTCCTCTTGAGCCTTCAACCGCACAAGACGATCGTCGACCTGCTTCCTCACGTATCGGCATTGGACCAGGAGATCTTCGACGACCTGCTGCTTCGCCACGATTCCGGGGTGCGCGTCCTACTGGCCCCCGCCCGTCCGGAGATGGCGGAGCTGATCACCCCGGAGATCTTCAACCGGATACTCACCAAGCTGCGAGAGAGCTTCGACTATATCGTCGTCGACACGTTCCCGTCATTTCAGGACACTATGCTCGGCACGCTCGACGTCTCGGATCAGGTGCTGGTGGTGTTCACCGGCGAGATGACCGCGATCAAGAACGTGCGCAACTTCGTCGACGTGACGCGCGCCCTGGGATACCCGCGGGAGAAGCTGATGCTCGTGCTGAACCGCGCCGACAGCGCCGGGGGAATCAAGGCTTCCGACATCGAGAAGTCGCTCGGCCATCCGATCAGCGAGCAGATTCCCAGTGATTATCGTCTCGTCGCGTCTTCGCTCAACGCCGGTGTGCCATTCGTGTCGGCACACCCGAAAAGCAAGGTGGCTCAGGGGTTGATCGATCTGGCTCGACGGATCGCGGAGGTGGCCCCGTCCGAAGTCTCGGGCAGTAGCAAGGCGGGACGAGCCGCCCAAATGTTCAAGATACCTGTACCGTTTCGGCGTCGGGAGGTGACGCGCCAAGTCTCCTCCTCGTAGGCGGCGACCCGCCGGCGAACGTTGATGATGGGGTGTTGATATGTCTCTCCTAAGACGAATGGAAGACCCGCGGGGCGCGGCCAAGGTGGACGCTGCCCCAGTGGTCACGTTCGAGCAGCCACGCGCGACTCCTCCCCCACGGGAGTCGGGCCGTGATCTTTCTCAGGTGTCCCAGGACCTTCGGGCCAGGGTTCAAAGCAAGCTTATCGCCGAAATGGACCCGAAAATGGACCTCAGCGATACGACGCAGGTCCGGCGCACGATCGAAGACCTCTTCAACGCGATTCTCGACCAGGAGAACGTCGTCCTGGTGCGAGCCGATCGCCAGCGACTGTTCGAGCAAATCGCCGCTGACATTCTCGGCTTCGGGCCGATCGAGCCATTGCTGTCAGACGACTCCGTGTCGGAAATCATGGTCAACGGTCCAAAGCTCGTCTTCATCGAGCGCAAGGGGCGAATCGAAAAGGCCCCGGTCGCTTTTCAAGATGACCAGCACGTCATGCGGATCATCGATCGGATCATCTCCCCGTTGGGTCGCCGCTGTGACGAGAGCCAGCCGCTGGTCGACGCCCGTCTACCCGATGGGTCACGCGTCAACGCCATCATTCCGCCACTCTGTTTGACCGGACCGACGATCACGATCCGGAAGTTTGCCCGCAATCCGCTGACGATTGACGATCTGATCAAGTTCGGATCGATGACCGCGGAAACCGCCGACTTTCTCCAGGCGTGCGTCCGAGCTCGCCTCAACATCGTCGTGTCGGGAGGCACCGGCTCTGGAAAGACGACCCTGCTGAACGTGCTGTCGTCTTTCATTCCAGCCGACGAGCGAATCGTAACGATGGAAGACGCGGCCGAGCTTCAGCTGCGCCAGGAGCACGTGATCACCCTGGAAGCCCGGCCTGCCAACATCGAAGGAAAGGGTCGAATCACGATCCGGGACCTGGTAGTTAACGCATTGCGAATGCGGCCCGACCGAATCATCGTCGGCGAGTGTCGCGGGGGCGAGGCGCTCGACATGCTCCAGGCGATGAATACTGGCCACGATGGATCGCTGACGACGGCTCACTCGAACGGACCGCGAGATACTTTGGCCCGTCTGGAGACGATGGTTCTGATGGCGGGAATGGATCTGCCGCTACGGGCCATCCGAGAGCAGATCGCGTCCGCCCTCGACCTGATCGTCCACCAGGAACGGATGCGTGACGGGAGCCGGCGCGTCGTCAGCATCACCGAGGTGGTGGGGATGGAGGGCGAGACGGTCGTCACCCAGGATCTCTTCACGTTCGAACAGAGCGGTTTCGACGATGGACGCATCGAGGGCCAGCTACGACCCACCGGTATCCGACCTCGGTTCACGAATCGCCTGGAGGCGGCCAACATCTACCTCCCTGCAAGTATCTTCGGGTTCGATCGAGGGTTCTTCCGATGATTGACCCGAGTGAGCTTCCCATCATCTACGGCCTTGCCGTTGCGCTTGGGGTCGTCGTCATCTTCGTCGGCCTGAACCAGATCATCTCCAGTCGGATCGACCTCTCGGGACGTTTGCGGGGATACGTGGACACCCAGGTCGCGGCGCGTGATCCTTCGACCCCAAAGCGACCCAGCACCCGCCTGGTGACGCAATCGGGGTTCGCGGCATCGCTCGCCCGAGATCTGGCCCGCGCGGATCTGCAGCTCACGGTCGGAGAGTTTCTCACCGTGCAGGCGTTACTCACCGTTCTCGGCGTCTTTATTGGCGTGGCCGCCGGTAACGTGGGGCTCTCGATCTTGCTCGCCGTCTTCGGTATCATCGGCCCTCGGTTCTACCTGTCTCGCCGACAACGCGGTCGCCTGAAAGCATTCAACAACCAGCTTGGAGACACCCTGATGCTGATGGCGAATGCGCTCCGGTCGGGCTACAGCTTGCTCCAGGCAATGGATACCGTTTCGCACAACGCTCCGCAGCCCACGTCGGGTGAATTTACGCGGGTGGTGCGTGAAGTCGGCCTAGGGCTGACGCCAGAGCAGGCGCTCGCGAATCTTGTGCGGCGCATCGGGAGCGACGATTTGGAGCTGATGACCACCGCGGTCAACATCCAGCACGAGGTTGGCGGGAATCTCGCGCAGATTCTCGATACCATCAGCGACACGATCCGCGAACGGGTAAGGATCAAGGGCGAGATCTCGTCGCTCACCGCTCAGCAGCGATTGAGCGGGTATATCATCGCCGCGCTGCCGCTGGTCGTGACCGCGGGGTTGTTCCTGGTTAATCCTACGTACGTCATGCCTCTCTTCAGCTTTCGAACCATCGCGTCGGTCCCGTTGATCGTCGCGCCGATCTTCGCGTTCATTATGGTCGTGCTCGGCTATCTGTCAATTCAGAAGATCGTGGCAATCGAGGTCTAATTCCCCGGGGGTGTGGTATGGACTCGTCGGTGATCGTACTGGGGGCGGCGTCGTGCTCGGCGGTTGGCGTCTTCTGTCTCTTGCTGGGCCTGGTGCTGCTTCGAAAGCCGGATCCCGTCCGGGAGCGCATGAACGAGCTGCTGCCGGCTCCGCACTCTCTCGAAGAGCTTGAGCTGCAGCAACCCTTTTCCCAACGGGTCGTTCGCCCTTTCATCCGTGGCCTGGCGCGGCTGGTGCTGTCGCGGACGCCGCAAAGCACGCTCGACAATATCCGACGGGACCTGTTGATCGCCGGCTCACCCGGCAATCTGGACGTTCGAGACTTTCTGGGGATCAAGGGGCTGTGTGGGCTGTGCTGTGGAGCGCTTACCGTGTTCATTCTCGCTGGTTCGCAGCCCACGACCTTCGTGGCATTGGGTGGGTGCGCTGCCGCGTTCATCGGTTATGTATTGCCGAACCTCTGGCTTCGGGGGCGCATTCAGGCACGGCAGAAGGAGATTCAGCGCACGTTGCCGGACGCGCTTGACCTGTTGACGATCTGTGTCGAAGCGGGACTTGGATTCGAAGGGGCGATGGTCCGGGTCACTCAAAAGTGGAAGAACAGCATCGCTGATGAGTTCGCCCACGCGCTGGCCGAGATGCGGATGGGCGTTTCTCGCCGTGACGCGTTGGCTGCGATTGTCAATCGAACCGACGTTTCCGACGTCGCGACGTTCATCGCGGCGATCGTCCAGGCCGATCAGCTGGGTGTGAGCATCGCGCGCGTGCTCCACTCGCAGGCGGCGCAAATGCGGACGCTGCGTCGGCTTCGCGCGGAGGAGCTCGCTCACAAGGCGCCGGTCAAGATGATCTTCCCGATGATCTTTTTGATCTTCCCCGCGCTTTACGTGATGATCCTGGGGCCGGCCGTGCCGGCGATTATCGATGGGCTCGGGATGAAGTGAGGAGCCACTCCCTCCACCGCCCGCATCGCGGTAAGCGGCGGGCGGCGAGGGGGTTTGTTCGCTTTGGCAGGTGTCAGGCTACGAGCGCACTTTCGGAGGCGGGCGCGGGTTCCGGAGTCGGATTAGGCAGACTGGCGGCTTCCGAGACCAGCGCGGCCTGTAAGACTTCGTCGGCCTGATCGACCAGGATAAAGGTCGTCTGCGCCCGAAGCTCGGCCGGAAGATCTTCGAGATCGTTCTCGTTCCGACGAGGCAGGATCACCGTCGTGATCCCGGCTCGACGTGCCCCGAGCACCTTCTCCTTGACCCCGCCGATCGGTAGAACCTTTCCGCGCAAGGTGATTTCGCCGGTCATCGCGACGTCCGAGCGAACCAGACGACCGGTGAGCAAGGACGTCAGCGCGGTGACCAGGGTCACGCCCGCCGACGGTCCCTCCTTCGGAACGGCGCCCGCCGGAACGTGAATGTGGATGTCGTTCGTCTCGAAGAACGACGGATCGATTCCCAGATCGGCGGCCTTGGAGCGAACGTAGCTCAGGGCGGTCTCGGCGGATTCCTTCATCACCTCGCCGATCTGTCCGGTGAGCTTCAGCTCCTTCCGGCCGGGCATCAGCGTCGCCTCCACGAAGAGGATTTCGCCTCCGACCGGCGTCCACACCAGACCGGTCGCGACGCCCGGACGGTCGATCCGCTCGGCCACCTCACCGAAGTAGCGCGGCCGGCCGAGCAACTCGCGGGCCAGGGTCGCGTCGACGGTCAGCGATTGCACGCGGCCCTCGGCGATGCGGGTGGCCGCCTTTCGGACGACGGCGGCGATTTCACGTTCGACGTTTCGGACGCCGGCCTCGCGGGTGTAATCGCGAATGATCGCGCGTAACCCGTCCTCGGTGAAGGTCACTTCGTCGGGCTTCAATCCGTGGGCGCGAAGCTGCTTGGAAACCAGGTACTTTTCCGAGATCTTGAGCTTCTCTTCCTCGGTGTATCCCGACAGCTGAATGATCTCCATCCGGTCACGCAGTGGCGCCGGAATGGTGTCCAGGGTGTTCGCCGTCGTGATGAACATCACCCGCGACAGATCGAACGGCACGTCCAGGTAATGATCGCGGAAGTCGCGGTTCTGCTCCGGATCGAGCACCTCCAGCAAGGCTGAAGACGGGTCGCCCCGCCAGTCCGAGCCTACCTTGTCGACCTCGTCCAGCATGAATACTGGATTGTTCGAGTCCGCTCGTCGGATTGCTTGAATGAAGCGGCCCGGCATCGCTCCGACGTACGTTCGTCGATGACCGCGGATCTCGGCCTCGTCGCGCAAACCGCCAAGCGACATGCGCACGAACTTTCGCCCCATCGCCTTGGCGATCGACTGACCGAGCGACGTCTTGCCAACACCGGGTGGACCGACGAAACAGAGAATCGGCTCTCGGTGCTCGGACGACGTCCCCTCTTCGGGATCACCCGAGTCAACCCGGCGCTCGTCTCGAAGCTTGAGCACCGCCAGGTACTCGAGGATTCGCTCCTTCACCTTTTCCAGGTCGTAATGGTCCTCGTCGAGGATCTGCCGCGCTCGGGCGACGTCGATCTCCCCTCCCTGACTGACGTTCCACGGCAGAGTCGTGATCCAGTCCAGGTAGGTGCGAATGACCGAGTGCTCCGGCGACGCCGCTGGCAGCTTCTCCATGCGCGCTAACTCCCGCTCGGCCTCGCCACGGACTTCGTCGGGCAGGTGCGCGGCCTCGATCTTGGCTCGAAGCTGCGCGATCTCCGACTGCTCCTCGTCAACCTCGCCAAGCTCCTTCCGGATCGCTTTGAGCTGCTCGCGCAGGAAGTACTCGCGCTGCGCCTTGCTTAAGCGCTCCTGCGCCTCGCTCTGAATGCGCTTTCCGAGCTCCAGCACGTTCAGCTCGCGGGTCAGGATGCCGGTCAAGAACTCCAGTTTTCCCCTGGCGGAGTCGATCGACAAAAGCTCCTGACGCTCGTTGAGCTCCAGGCGGAGGTTGTTCGCGATGAAATAGATGATCTGGAGAGTGTCTTCTAGATTGATGACCGCCGTGGATAGCTCGTCGGGAAGAGTCGGAGACAGGGCCACGAGCTGTTGGAACGTCGACTGAGCATTCTGGGTCAACGCCTGCATCTCGACACCCGTCTCGACCGTCTCGGGCAAGCTCTCCACCTGCGCGGTCAAGAACGGCTCGCGCTCCACGTACTCGCGGACTCGAATGCGCTCGCGGCCCTTTACCAGCAGGCGGACGGTGCCGTCTGGAATCTTCAAGATTTGGGTAATCTCAGCGGCGGTGCCGATCGTGAACGAGTTCTCGGGCTCTCCGCGCTCGACGCCAGGCTCTTTCACCGCGACCAGTCCGACCAGTCGTCCGGCGTTCATGACGTGCTCGATCAGCCGCAGCGAACGGTCCTGCCCGACGGCCAATGGTGCTGCCGTGAACGGATAGATGACCGTATCTTTGAGCGGGAGAATCGGCAAAACCTCGGGGAGCGCGAACCCGCGCTCGCCCTGGTCGGCACCTGATTTCAGTTCGTCGTTCATTGGATTTGTTTCTCCCCCGTGCCGGTGCCGGATCTGAGTCTCAGATCGGGCACCGGCAATCGGAATCTGGGTAAGCTGACAATCGGGCAACTTTACTAAGCGCTCAAGATGGCCTCGGCCGGCCGGTGTTCTCCGTCGACGCCCGTCGGCCGGCGCTCTGACCGGTACCCAGCACGTCCAGCATTTCGTTCGCGATCGCCTGAATCCGATCGCGAAGCTTTTCGTCGTTGGACTCGGTCTCTACCAGGCTCTGGAGCTCCTTCACCCGCTCGGCAAGCGCGAGGGCCATCTCGACGCCCGAGAGATTGATCCCCCGCTCCTCGACGAGTGTCTTGATCTGGCGCAAGCGCGCGATATCGTCCGGCGAATAGAGTCGCAGGCGCCCGCTCAGGCGACACGGCTCGAGGAGGCCGCACCGCTCGTACTTGCGCAGGGTGCTAGGATGCATGTCGACCAGGCGAGCCGCGACGCTAATGATGAAGACTGCTTCCCGTGCGTCCACTGGCTCTCTCCAACACGCGGCGTTTCATGCTAAGTGAAATTGATATATCAAAGTATAAAGGTTGCTAGTAACATTGTCAAAGACGGTGACGGGCAAACGTGGTGGGAATCGTGAAGACGAGACGTAAACAAGCGACGTGGGCACGACCGCGCCGGGCGGGCCGAATCCCTTTGTAATCCCTTTTTATATAGGTGACTTCGGCGCACGTGGCGCGATGAGCGGGAGTCCGTGGCGCCGTGTCCCGGCGCGACAAGCGTCGCGCCGGGACACGGCAGAGTTATCGCGCGATGAGCTCCCGCGCCGCGTTCGCGATGTGTCGGGCGCTGATGCCCGCGGCTTCGATGAGCTCCTGGGGGGTGCCGGAACCCGGCATCTCCGTCACCGCGAGGTGGGTCAGCTTCAACGGAACCTGATCGCTCCAGCCAGCGTTCGCCGTGAATGCCTCTTCGACCGCGGCGCCAAGGCCGCCCTCCGGCCAGTGGTCTTCGACGACCACGATGCGTCCGCTGGTCGCCACGGCGGCCGCGTGCAGCGCGGCGGAGTCGATCGGCTTGACCGAAAAGGCGTCGACGACCCGCACGGCGATTCCTTCGCCCTGAAGCTGATCGGCCGCCTTGATCGCCTCGTGAAGGGTGATTCCCGCTCCGATCACCGTGACCTGATCACGGTCGGATTGACGCACTACCTTGCTTCCACCGATGACGAAGGTGTCGTCGGGTCGATAGATCACCGGGGTGTTGCCGCGGGTCGTCCGAAGGAAGCTGATGCCCGGTTGATCCGCCATCGCCGCGACGAGATGGGCGGTTTGGTTTGGATCGCACGGATAAAGGACCGTGCTGCCGTGAATCGCGCGCATCATCGCCAGGTCTTCGAGGGCCATCTGGGACGGGCCATCTTCGCCGATCGACACCCCGGCGTGCGAGCCGCAGAGACGGATATTCGCGCGTGAAATCGCCGCCATGCGAATAAAGTCGTACGCGCGACTGAGGAACGCGGCGAACGTAGAGGCAAAAGCGACACGGTGGCGCACGCTCATCCCGACCGCCGCGGCGACCATCTGTTGCTCGGCGATGTACATCTCAAAGAAGCGGTCGGGCAGTACTTTCTTGAACTCTTCGGAGTAAGTGGAGTTACTCACCTCGGCGTCGAGGACGACGACGTCCGGACGTGCCTCGCCCAGCGCGGCCAGCGCATCTCCGTAGGCTCGCCGGGTGGCGACCGAGGCGCCGACCTCATAGATCGGAAGCTTCGGGGCGGCCGAAGATTTGGCACTTACCCTCGGTGCATCCGTTGGTCCGCCCTCGGGCGGGCGAACGTGCACCGAGATTGCCCGAGTTCCGCCGAGCTCTTCGATGGCTTGCTGAGCCTGCTGGGCGTTCAGCGCTTTCCCGTGCCAGCCATCCTTGTTCTCGAGGAATGAGACGCCCCGGCCTTTGATCGTTCTGGCCACGACGAGCGTCGGAGCTTCTCGGGGTTGAGCTGCTTCGGTGAGCGCCCGATCGATCTGCGCCAGGTCGTGACCGTCGATCTCCAGGACGTGCCAGCCAAAGGCGCGAGCCCGCGCCGCGTACGCCGCGCTGTTCCACCCGAGGTCGGTTTCACCGCGTTGGCCGAGACGGTTCATATCGAGAATGCCGGTCAGATTGCTCAGTCCGTAGTGACTGGCCTTATCGAGTGCCTCCCACACGGAGCCCTCGGCCATCTCGCTGTCCCCGAGCAATACCCAAACGCGGTACGGCAACCGATCGAGATACTTTCCGGCAAGCGCGATTCCGACGCCGATCGGAAGGCCTTGACCCAACGAGCCGGTGGCCACGTCGACCCACGGGATTAGCGGCGTGGGGTGTCCCTGGAGGCGACTGCCGAACTTTCGGAAGGTCAGCATCTCCTGGTCGGAGATGGCGCCAACCGCGCGATAAACAGCGTAGAGGAGGGGCGAAGCGT
>JAJPKB010000119.1 GCA_021323915.1 Chloroflexota bacterium
ACACGCCATCGCGGGTCCCGGCGTACAGATTCCCTTTCGAGTCGATGAGCAGGGAGAGAATATCCTGATCCGGCAGGTCAACCTCCGATGGCCCGGTCGCGCCGAAGCGGGCGAGACCGTTCGGCGTCCCCACCCGAAGGATGCCGCTCGAGTCGACCGCGAGCGCCTGCACGGCCTGCCCGGTCGGGCCAGCGCTCTCCCAGGTGGCCCCGGCCAGGAGGTACAGCCCGTTTGGCGTGCCGGCGAGGATCCCGTCGGTTGGCGTCACTGCCAGGGTTGCGATCGACCGGTCGGTCAGTCCGAGGTTCTCCCAGGTCGAGCCGTCGTGTCGGAAAACGCCCCGGGCGGTCCCGGCGATCAGCCGGTGCTGGGAATCGAACGCGAGCGCCTGGACCGAGCGGCCGGCGAGGCCGACCATCTCCCACGAGGCTACGTCCAGGCGAAGCACACCGCCGAGGTCCGCGATCAGCCGCGCGCGCGTCCGCTTTCCGACGACGCAGACGTCGCGACCGCCGTTCAGGTCGGCGACAACCCCGTCGAGGTCGATCGTCGTCCCTTGAACCGGAACGAAGCGCCGCGTCGTCGCCGCGTAGAGGTCGAGTGGATCGGTCCAGACGAGCGCGGTGGTCTCACGAAGGTCGAACCGCGTCAGGGTCGGGTCCGGCGTGGTCGTCACCCGGGTGACCGTGGCGTTGAGCGAGAAGTCCGCGCGGCTGACTGTCGCCACGTCCACCACCGGAAAGAGGCCGACGAGCGGCCTCGGCTGGCCTTGCTGCAGGACCAGCCAGCTCCCCTTGAGCACGTGGGGATAGGCGCGGTCGAGTTCGATCGAGCCGCCCTCGATGCCGAAGTGAGGCCATTCCGTCTCGGCGAAGCCCGCGGGCGGCGTGGCGGCCCAGAGCCGACCGACGCCGAGGGCCATCGCCTGGACGTCGCCAGCGACCGCGCGGCTCCAGGACGCGCCGCGATCGTCGGAGCGAAAGACGCCAGCGTCGGTTCCGGCGAACAGGTGGGGCGTCCCGGTCGCGGAATCGACCGAGACGACGATCGCGCGGATGGTCGATCCCGACGGCAGGCCCGCGCCGACGGCCGTCCAGCTTTCGCTCTGGTCGCTCGAGGCGAACGTGCCCCGGTCGGTGCCGGCCAGGAGGTGGCGGCGCTGGTCCCCCGGATCGACGTACGCCGCGAGCGCGTAGACCACCGCGGAGCGAGGCGGCGGCGCGGGCGGCGCCGAATGAAACAGGGACCTGATCCGTTCGAGAAGCCACCGGAAGAACGACGGCGAGGGCTCGGCCGGCTCCGGCAGCCCGTTGTTCGCGGCCCGCCAGTTATCGCCCCGGTCGCGCGAGACGAAAACTCCGTGATCGGTCCCGGCGAAGATCGCACCGGACGAATCGACGAGCAGCGCGTGGACGACCACGCCGGCCAGGCCGGTTGCCGAGTCGCGGCCCGGAATCCCCTGGTTTGCCGCCTGCCAGGAGCTTCCGCCGTCGGTCGAGCGGACGATGCCCTTGTCGGTGCCGGCGAAGAGGTCGCGGCGGCCGTCGCCGACGTCCACGGCGGCAAGCGCTCGGACCACCGTCTTCGGGAACCGCGCGTTCACCGGCTGAAATCGCAGTCCGCCCTTTTCGAGCAGAACGCCGCCCCGCAGAGAGTTCCAGTTCGCGCCGCCGTCGACGGAGCGAAACACCTCGCCGGACGAGGTGCCAGCGAGCACGTATCCGTCGACGTCGAGGGCCAGACAGAGCACGTTTTTCATCGCCGCGGGCGACGCCGACTGCCAGCTCTGGCCGTCGTCGGTCGAGCGGAACACGCCGCTCGGGGCTCCGGCGAAGATCTGTCCCTGTCCGTCCACCACCAGCGCCTGCACCGTCGCCTCGGGCAGTCCCCGGTTCGCCGGCTGCCAGGAGCTTCCGCGGTCGGTCGAGCGAAGGAGGCCGCCCTCGCGGGTCGCGTACTTTTCCTTCGTCGCCGTCGGCAGATCTTTCCAGGACGGCGCGTCGTGGCCGAAGAGCGTAGCCTGCTGGCGGATGAGCAGCACGCTGGGGTTGGTCAGCGGCGTGCTACCCTCCAGCGGCTCGTTCCAGATCAGGCGCGTCGCTCCCTCGGCGCGGCTCGCCTCGACTTTCCGCACCACCCGGAGGTACCAGGACGGGGTCGTCGACTGATTGCTGGGAGCGTCGCCGAGGATCAACAGGGACGTGCCCGGCTGGAGTCCGGGGCGAACGCCGGCGATGCGCACCTCGGTCGCGCCCGGGCCGAGGCTCGGCGGCCGTGAGACTGTCGGAACGTAGGGCGTCAGGGCGTTCCAGACCGGTCGCGCCTCCGCGTCGGCGCTGGTCTCGAAGGTCACCGGCAGCATGCCGGCACTCGGCACGCTCTGGACGGCGGTGCCGGCCGGCACGGTCAGCCGCTCCGGCGCGCCACGTCCATCCAGGACGGTGAAGGCGAGAAACGTGCTGGCGGCGACCCCGGGCCGGACGTGGTAACCGATCTGCTGCACGAGCTCCATCACCGACCGCTGCTCGGTCGCGGTGTGGAGAAATCCCTCGTTGGCAATGCGCTCCTGGTAGAACGTGAGCACGTCGCCCACCATCGCCCAGGCCTTGAGGATCGAGACGACCCAGTCGCGCTCGGCGCCGGTGTTCAGATTCGCCAGCGGCTGCTTCCCCCGGTTCGGACCGTCGGGAATCGTGACCTGGTGGGCGAGGTCAAGCATGCGCTGCAGGAACGTCGGATAGGTTCCCGCCCGGTAGACCAGCGCCGTCCGCCCTGGTGGATTGAAGCGGCGGGCCTCGTCCTCGTCGCGCGCCGTCGGCGCCTCGTGGCGCGGCATGTCGACCGCGCGGTTCACTGCCCGCCCTCCAGGCGGAAGCGGATGATGCCGTTCTCCGGCTGACGGGCGCTGTTGTCGAGGCGCGCGATCTGTAAAGGACCGATCTCGATCCGACCGGCGGCGATCTCATCCCGCGGCGGCTCCCCCATCGGATGGAACTCGTCGACTCGAACGTCGACCACGCCGGTGGTCTGTCGGGCGGCCGCGACGATCGGACTCAGGTAAACCGGGCAGCCGAAGCTGAAATTCGCTGGATGAAAGAAGCCTCGTCGGCCGTCCGGAAGGTCGGAGTCGCTGAAAGTGTCGAGGAGCCGGCGCCGGGCCAGATTGCGCAGGGCGTCGGGCTCGAGCCAGACGGTCAGCTGAATGCTGAGCGGAACGAAATACGGCGCCACGACATCCAGCTCGCAACCGGCCAGCCGGTAGGGCTCGAGAAAGGCGCGCAGGGCTTCCTGAAAGCTCGCGTCGACCGGTCGGTGCTCGATCCGGTCGACGTAGATGCGCACCGCCCGCCAGCTGCCGGTCCAGTCCTTCCGCGCCACCGCCTTCTGAACTTCCGGATGCCGTTCGGCCGCGGCCGCGTAATCGTTCGGCGTGACGCACGACTCCTGGGTGGGAAAAGCCTGGGGAGCGTTCAATCGCGCCGAATCGGTCGATTCTGGCTGAATGCCCCCGCGCGCCGGCATCGGATTTCGCACCGCCACGATTCGGCCGTCGTCGCTGACGACGTGAGAGATCGCCTCCGGCCCTACGTTTCCCTCCTGCCCGTTGTGAACCCGATAGGTGGCCCGGAAGCGGGTGCCCGGATTCGGCCTCTTCCCCAGCACGCCATCGCCGAAGCGCAGACGGGCCATGCCGTCGTTGTCGGTCTCGACCACGAACTCGCGGGCGAACTGATCGCTCGTCAGGAGGTCGCGCCGGGCGATCCACTCGTTCGACGCGCCGACCGGCCCCTCGTCGAGGCGAATCGCCGGCGTGGCGGCGCGTGGGTCCTGGGTCAGCGCCGCGCTCGCCGCGATCGTCGACGGCGGCGTCTCGTCGTCGGAAACGCGGTAGGTCAGGTCGCTGAAGCGCAGGGTCGGCGTGTAAAGCTCCTCCTCGAGCACCTCCGGCAGCGCTTCGTCGCGGATCGTCCGGCCGGAATCGGCCAGCACCACGTTGCCGAGGGCGACGCTCAGGTCCGTCAGGTGGCGGCCGTCGGCGGTGTGGCCGGCGACCGGCAGCGAAAACGGCAGCGCATCCTCGGCCAGCCAGGTGATCTCGGTGACCTCCCGGTCGAGCAGAGCGTCGACGGTCAGTATCGGCGGCTGGGCAAGCCGCACCGCGTGACGGTGCGCCCGGTTCGCGTCGCCGGCCAGTCCGGTCGCCGGCCCGATCACCTCCTCGAAGAGCAGGACGTCGCCGGTCTTCAAATGGCGCAGGTGTCCGGTGAGGGTCGCCGACGTCGCGCCCGGCTCGAGCGAATAGTCCGGGAATCCCCAGGCGTGAAACCGGAGCCGGTTGTGCTCCTGAAAGAAATTGGCCGGGTGCACCGTTTCGAAGACGCCCAGCCGCTGGGGGTTCTCCAGCGACAGGTACGCCAGCGTCGGCAGGCGACGCGGCTGTCTCGGCAGCCGCGTCAACAACGGCGTGCCGGCCGGAACCGTTACCGTGGGGGCGTCGACCTGAAAGTGGACCCAAACGCGGGCGTTACACCCGTCGTGCACGTCGTAGTCGAGCAAGCGAGCGTGACGACGGACCGAGATTCGTCGGCGGGCCGTTCCCAGGTAAGCCTCGGTGGCGACCGCGTCCTGGTAGTAGCTGAGGTAGTCGCCCGCGTAGGCCAGCAGCTCGACCAGCGCGATCCCAAAGTCGGCCGGGTGCCGCTCCTTCCATTCGGGCACTAGCAGCGACAGGTGGTCGAGCATCAAGCGGCGAAAGCTCGCGTCGTCCTTGGCGAGGTAGTTGATCTCGACCTCGGACTTTCCCACGCGTCCGTTGGCCTCCGGGAATGCCACGTCGAGCGGGGCGTCCACGCTGATCGTGAACGTCGCCCGGGCGAAGAACGGATCGATCGACTGGCCGGCGCCCGGTCGCAGCTCAAGGACGTAGGTGGCGAAATCGTCCACCTCGTCGAAGTCGTCCGGCCGCCTGACCTGCACGGTGAGGATCGTCCGGTCGTCGTCCGGATAGCTGACCGAGACGACCGGCAGCGCGCGGCCGGGGCCCCACAGCTCGTGGACGCTGATATCTCCCGCGGTGAGGCCCGGTGGAATCGCGTCCCGCGGCGATACCCCGAGCTTGCGGACGAAGTGGACCAGCAGCACCAGGCCATCCGGCAGCCGGTCCGCGACCTCGACGAAGTCGATTCCGCGCTGGGTCGGATGGCGGCTCAGCGCCGCGCGGCGCCAGCCGCGAGAGAGCAGGGCGGACGACGGAGGCGAGGTCGACATCGTCATCACCGATCGAACCGAGCGACCTGGCGCTGCTGGGTCCGCAGAACCACGTACTGAATGGTGATCTGGAGGGTCGCGTCGTCCACCGCGACGCTCACCCGCTCGACCTGGATCAGATCGCGCAGCCATTGCTGGAGCGCGCCCTGAACCAGTCCCTGGATCGCGGTCGCCCGTTCGGTGCCGATCTGCGCGAACACCAGCTGCTCGAGCCCGCAGCCGAAGTCCGGCCGATTAACCCGCTCGCCGGGGGAGGTGAAGAGCACCTGCTCGATCAGGTCACGGATGTGCGCGTCCCGGTCCGCGCTCGCCGCCAGCCCGTCCGGATCGAGATGAAAAGGATAGGCGATCTGCATTGACTTCGCTCCTGTCTTCGACGATCAGATCGGCGGCACCACGACGCCTTCGATGAGCCCCACGACCGCTTCGTCGCCCTCCACCGTCAACGCGCCGGCCACGTTCGTCTCCCCTTCCACCGTCAGCGCGCCGCCCACGTTCGACTCGCCCTCGACTTCCATCGCGCCGAGCACGTTGGCGTTTCCCTGGATCTCGACCGCGCCGCCGATCTCGGTGTTGCCCTCGACCTCCATGGCGCCGCCCACCTCGGTGTTGCCGGTGATCTCGACCGCCCCCTGGACGGTGACGTTCGCGGTGACGTTGACCTCCGGCGACTCCATCGCGATTGCTTCCGCCGACAGCGTCGTCACCGACGGTGGCACTCCCATCGAGATCGCCTCCGGCACCAACGACAACGTGGACTCCGGCACGGTTAGCTCGATCAGCTCGGAATTCATCGTCATGACCGACTCCGGGACGGTGAGGGTGATCGTCTCGGGGGTCATGTTGATGGTCGCCTCGGGGCAGCTGATCGTGATCCCCTCCGGGTTGCAGGTGATCGTCAGCGGCACGTTGACCGCGGGCGGCACGCAGCTCAGGGTGAAACCACCGGCCTCCGGCGTGTCGTCGAGGATCATCGTGATCAGCTCGGTCTTGAAGATCTTGACCGTCGGCAGCGCGTCTTCGAGGGGAACCTCGCCCTCGCCCCAGAAGCAGCCGCTCCAGATCGGCCGGTTCGGGTCGCCCTCCTCGAACTCGATCCAGACGTTCGCGCCCAGGGGTGGAATCGCGAAGAACCCGACCTGGAAGCCGGCGTAGGGCGTCGAGGGCATCGCCCAGTTCATGATCGATCCCGGAATGGCCGGCACTTCGGCGATGATCCGACCGAGCACCAGCGGATCGACGTTCTCGAGCACCTTGCCGCGATACTTTCCGTAAAAGCGGCCGTTGTGCGGGCAGTTCGGATCGCAGTTCACGGCTGCACCTCCATCGTCAGGCTTCCGACCCCCTCGCGGGTCAGCGTAAACTCTTGCTTGTACTCGCCGCGTCGGATCCGGTGAGTGACTTTCTTTACATAATAATTACCGTCGTAGGTGTAGCCCACTCCGCGCACCCCGACCACGCCGGGCGCCTGGAGAATCGCGCCGTACCGGACCGAATCGAGCGTGCCCTGGACGACCGCGACCTGATCGGTCGACTGATCGGTTACCGCCTGGGCGCAGTCGTACGCCTGGAGAGCGTTCAGGCCGGAGCCGGTAAACTGGCGGTAGCGAACGAACGGCAGGTTGGTCGGAAGGGCCGGCTGGCTCGCCAACGGCGGCAGGCGCGTCAGCGACGCGCCGGTCGTGACCACCGGCACGTCGATCTCGGTGATGGCATCCTGGACCATTCCGGCGACCAGGATCGGCGCCAGGGCGTCATACTGAAAGCTGATCTTCTCGACGTTCGTCGCCGGGCCCATGTCCACGGTGAGGGCGCGCTGGGGTGAGCCGGTCCGAATCGGCGGTCCCCAGTAGGCGGTGTTGACCAGATACCCCGGTCCTGGCTGCACGTAGAACACGTACCCGTGCTGGGACGCGAGCTGCTTGAGCTGGTTGCGATCGGTGGCGTTCTGCTGCGGAACGCGCTCGAGCGGCAGTGGCACCAGGTCCGACAGCGTCGGAACGACCATCGGAACCACCCCGAACGTGGTGTACTTGGCGAGGATCAACGCGGCGATCACCGCGTCGCCCATCCCCGGGTACTCGATCGAGTACTCCACCAGGTCCATCATCACGCTAACGTCCTCGCCGGTGACCGCCAGCGTCGCGGCGCCGAGCTCGGCGTCGTGAACCAGCTCCTGGCGGGTGATGATCCCGTCCATCAAAACGTAGGGCGTTCCGTTCAAGGTGACGGTCAGCACGACCCGGTTCGACGGCTTGAGCAGCGGGCTGCTCAACAGCGAGTAATCCAGCGACAGGCCGAGCGTCCGATCGGCGTGGAAGCCCAGCTGAAACGCGGCCGGTCCGTCGTCGCTGAAGGAGACCTCCACGCTCTGAAGGGCCGCCGCGATTTGCTGGGGCGCCGGCGACGGAACGAACTGACCGATCGAGATGCCCAGGTTGATGCCGGCGACGCTCATCCGGCCCCCGCCTGGGGGTTGGGGATCCGCAGCGTGCTGCCCGGGCGGGCGACCAGATCGAACGGATTCATCGCGTCGTTCGCGTCGCAGATGCGCCAGAACTGCTGGGGATCTCCCAGGGTGCGCGCGGCGATTAGGTCGAGGCGATCGCCGGCGAAGACGCGCGCGGTGAGCGGCGACGGCATCGCTTCGCCCCGGGGAAGAAAGCGCCGCCGCTTGTAGAGAACGTGCGCCCCGTTCGGCGCGGTGTACCGCGCGTCCTTCAGGCGGTAGTACCGGCTGGTTGGCTCAAACACGGGCTCCTCCGACGTTCAGCACGTTTCGGAAGCGGCTCACAACGAGCTCACGTCGACGCCGATCGGCTGGCTCGATCGGCCGGTGTTAGCGATCCGCGCGAGCTGCTCGAGGCTCTGCTGGTAGACCAGGAACTGGTGGTAGTCGCGGGTGTCCGAATCCAGGTCGGAGTAGGT
The DNA here is from genome assembly GCA_021323915.1 of Chloroflexota bacterium. Classification (GTDB taxonomy): domain Bacteria; phylum Chloroflexota; class UBA6077; order FW602-bin22; family CADDYW01; genus JAJPKB01. The sequence continues at coordinate 8,197 of JAJPKB010000119.1, forward strand.
GAGCACGCGCATTCCCAGCGACACCACCGCCCGGATCGGGTTGAGCGCGGAATCGAACGCCTCCTCCGAGACCGAGTAGGCGGTGAGGCGAACCGGGACGCAAAGGCGCGGGCCCCAGACGAAGAGCGTTCGCGGCGCGGTGAGCGGCGCGACTTCGATCGTGCCGGTGGCCAGCAACGCTTGCTGCTGGAGGACGTCGCTGCTCAACGGATAGATCAGCAGCTCGAGCGCCGCGAGCTGCGGGGCGATGCCGTACTGCAGGGCGATCGGGTCGTTCCGCTCCAACCCGTCGGTCGCGTCGATCTCGACCTCGACCTGGATCGTCTGCACCGGCGCGCCCGTGAAGCGAACTGCCTGGGAGCGGTCGTTCTCCTCTCCGCCGACCATCTGCGGCTGCAAGCCCCGGCTGAGCGTCGCCGGATTGTACTGAAACGAGATCACCGTCGGCGATCCGCCGGTTTGTGGGATCGAGACCAGCGCCCCCCGCAGGGTGCGCGGTCCGCGCGCTTGATCGGTCATCAGGCCGCCACCGCTCCTCTCAGGTTCACCGTCGATCTCCGTCGCCCGCTATTGCTCGGTCAGACTACTCTCGAAAGGGGTAAGACCCGTTCAACCCTCGCTTTGACGGACTACCACGTCCGTTTCCGCTTCTTCCGTTTCTCCTCTTCGCTGTCTGACTCCTCAGACGACGACCCTTCCTCTTCGCTCGACGACGACAGGTACTTTAGCGTTTCGCCGACGTCGGAGTTGTAGACGTCTTCAAAGGTCGCGGTGTCTCTCTCCTTCCCCATTCCGAGCAGCGCCCGGGTCGCCTCCTGGCCGCCGAACTTGCTGCCGCCCTTCTTCGCTCGCGCGGGTACAAAGTTGCCCGACTTGCGATTGAACTCCCGCTTGAAGGTCGAGTCACCCTCGGCAATTCGGCGTAGCGATGCCCGGGCGTACTTGTCGGTCGAGGGTATCCGCGTGCTGTGCGGCTCGATGAACTGGGTGAGACCGCTAAGGGTCGCCGCTGCCCGCCTTTCCTCGTCGGTGTACTTGGTCGCGTCGAGGTCGCCGCCGCTGGTGATCGTGTCGAGGATATCCTGGGCGGTCTCCTTTTCCGCGTCGCCGCCCTTGGCTAGCTTGCTCGCCAGGGCGTCGTAGTCGCTGGCGACCACCGCGCCGCCGTAGTCCTCCTTCTTCATCGAGAAGAAAGGCTGACCGCCGTAACCGCGGCGAAAGCTCGCCTTGACCAGCCCTTCGTCGATCTCGGGCTCGTCGTAGCCGTAGTTGTGCTTTTGCTGACCCTCGTAGTTGCTCCGCTCGTGAGCCGGCTTCGCCTTGCTCAACAGGTTCCGCTGGTGCGACCGCGCCAGGCGCTCGACCTCCGCCGGGCGCTCCTCTTCTTCCTCCTCTTCTTCGTCTTCCTCGCTCTCTTTCTCCGATTCGCTCGACTCGCTCTCCTCTTCTTCGTCGCTCGACGCGGAGACGGCCTTTCGCTTCTTCGCCCGCTGGATCGGGGCGCCGCTTCCCGCCAGCGCCGCGACCGGCTGCCCCGCGGCCGACCCGCCGTCGATCGCCGCCGGCTTCCCCTCGGCCGCCCGCCGTCCGAGTCGCTCCGCCTCGCCCTCCAGGCGCGGATCCTCGTCGATCGTCCGCTCGGCTTCCGACGGGGCGTCGACTCGTCCCCGGCGTTGTTGGATAACGTGGGTGAGCTCGTGCCCGATGATCTCCTGGCCGGCGGCGCTGTTCGGCCGGAACGCGCCCGGCGCGAAGTGGATGCGCCGCCCTCGGGTGTAGGCGATGGCGTCGATCTCGTCGGCGGTCGGGTCCTCGTGAACGCGCACGTCGGAGAGATCGGTTTCGAAGGCGGTCTCCATCTTCAACCGAAGATCGTCGTCGAGCGGACGCCCGGAAACTCCGGGTATGCCGCCGTCGCCCTGAACGCGCGCTCCGCCGAACGAGTCCTTCGGGTGGGTCGGGTGCGACGATTTTCTATCCCGGCCAGCCGCCTGCTGTCGCTGAATCGGCTTCCCGCCCGCCGTCTGACTCGACGGCGCGCTCCGCGACCGAGCGCGAGACCCGCTCATCTTCGATTTAGTCGCGAACATGGTGCCCTCCGGTGCCCGGGCCAGACGATCCTTCGCCCAGCCCTCGATAGATCTGTCGCGCCACCCGCGCCGCGATCTCGTCCGGCTTCGCGTTCGGCCCGGTCTCGATCCGGGTGAGCGGGCGCGGGGCCAGCCGACGGCCCCAGACGATCGACCGCGGCGTGCCCTCTTCCCGGACGAGCCGCGCCAGCTCGCGCTCGATCGCCCGGCGAACCGACGCGCGCTGTCCCGGCGCCACGCCTCGTAGCCTCAATTCTTTGATCCGCA
>JAJPKB010000240.1 GCA_021323915.1 Chloroflexota bacterium
GATGCCGGTTTTGACTGGGGTCCACTGAACGACGGTGGCGGCTCGAACGCGGATTCGGTCACCAAGTCGCTGCTCCTGCCGGGGACCTCTTACAGTAATCCGATCATTCCAGGAACGACCTACGTTCAGGTCAGCACCGGCGAGCGGGCCACCGACTTTTTCAGCTACCTGCAGACGTACTGGACCGGTAAGGACGTCGTCGTGCCCCTACTCAACAGCACGGACGTGCAGAACAACGGCTGTCCCAACTGCTCGGTCCGAGTCCAGGAATTCGCCTGGTTTCACGTGACCTACGTCAACGGAAAGTCAAATCCGAAAATCGTCCAGGGATACTGGGTCGATCCGCGCACCGAGCCGCCGCTGTCGAGCGGCTCGGTGCCAAGCACCAGCACGGTCATCTCCGGCCCGGTCACCTTCGGCCTCGTGAAGTGAACGAGTGAGGTAACCGTCGGATGGTGAATGGAGAACCGGATGGTGTGTCATATCGTGGGAGGCGAACCATCAGTCGGATAATAGGCGGCGCCAAGCGTGGCCAGCACGGTCAAGTGCTGATCCTCTTCGCGGTGATGCTGACTGTTCTGGTGATCGGAACCGGCCTGATCGTCGACACCGGGTACTCCTACCAGCAGGAGCGGCTGGCCCAGAACGCCGCGGACGCGGCTTCACTTGCCGCCGCCCAGTACCTGGCCTCGCACATGAGCTCGTCGATCTCCGATTCGACGATGGTGTCGCTGATGGACAGCTACGCGGCGACGAACCTGCCCGGTAGCACGGTGAGCGGGCACTACGTGGACGGCAACGGCACCGTGGTGGTGGCGATCGGCAGCGGCTACACGATCCCGGCGGTGAGCCTTGGAAACGCGCCGACCGTCGCGGGCGTCTCGCTGACCGTCTCGCATACCCACAACACTTTCTTCCTACGCGCGGTAAGCATCAATACGGTCAGGGTGACGGGACGAGCGACGGCAACGTATGGCGCGCTCTATTCCACCGCGCTTCAGCCGCCGTCTGGGCCAGACGTGATGCCAATGGCGGTCAGCCAGCAGAGCTACAATGACGCCGTGAATGCCGATGGCTTCAACAACACCCAGATCACCTTCAGCGAGCCAATTACCCAGTCGTTCAGCTCGGTCACTCAGACCGCCGGGTTCAACTGGTCGGACCTGAACGTCACGACGTCCAACTCGAATAGTGTCATCAAGCAGCTACTGGCGCTCAACAATCCCTACGCCAGCGACGTACTCCAGTTAGGCGACGGCGTCAACATCCAAATTGCTCCCGGTCAACGAGCCGTCGACTACGATCTGATGGGTTCAAACTTTGCCGGGTCAGACGTTCTCGTCCCGCTGGTGAATCTTGGCTCACAGTCGGGTTGCCCAAACTGCCAGGCTCCCGTTACCGAGTTCGCCTGGTTTCACATCGTGAGCGCCGCGGGCGGATCTCAAAAGACGATTGTTGGCTACTGGGTGAATCCCCTAACCAAGCCGCCGATCGCCGGCGGGCACGTCGCGGGCGGGAGCTGGGGGATCAACGGCCCGGTCACGTTTGGCTTGTCGAACTGAGTCTCGGCGATCCTGGCTCACCCGGGTGACCCTGCCAGGCGTCCCGCCACTGATGGCACCTCGGCGACCTTCAGTCCCAGACTGACCACCAGGCCGGCCCCGGCGCAGATCGCCGCCGCGGCGAAGGCGGCTTCGTAGCCGTAGAGACTGGCCAGCAGACCGCCGATGGGTGGCGCGATCGCTAGCACGCCGCTGAGCGTGTTCATCAGCCCGATCAGCACCGGCCGCTCTGTCTCTTCGGCGATCTCGATGACGTAGTTCGCGTAGGCCACCCAGCCGGCGCGAATGGCGCAGCCGAAAAAGAAGAAGCTAACGACCAGCAGAGCACTGATGGCGGCCGCCGACAGCGACCGAGCTGGCGCGAGGCGCAGGCCAAGCGTAACGAGCGGGGCCAACAGACCGCATCCGGCGAGCAGACGAATCGCCACTTGTTTCCGGTGCCGGTCGCCGAGGTAACCCCAGGCCGCGCCGCCCACCATGACGCCCGCGGTGACGCCGATGACGAACCCCCCGACGTCCGCCTCGGGTACACCAAGCCGCAGGATCGCGAACGGGGCGTAAAACGGAACCGCCAGCCCGGACGCGCCGACCAGCAATTGGACTCCGACCAGACGCCGAAACCCGGGCTGGCCCCGCACCAGCCCGGGCAGGCGGCGCAGGTATCTGCCCAGCGGCTCACGTGGAGGTGGCTCCTCACCCTCGGGCTCGACGATCAGGAGCAAGGGAATGATTCCCACGGTCAGAAGAACGAGCGCGACGATCGCCAGGACGCGGTAGTCGACCGGAAACGGGAAGCCGATGCTGCCGAGGATGCGCTGGACGACGAGTCCGCCGAGAACTGCCAGGAGGCCGCCGCTGAACGACATCGATCCGAAGAGGCGGCCGCGAATCGTCGGCGGCACCGCCCGCGCGATCAGGTCGTACCAGGCGAGCGACGCCACCCCGTCGAAGAACATGAACGAGCCCACCGAGAGGTAGCAGGCGATCATCGCGGCGGTGGGGCCGACCTGCCGGTAGAAGATGAGGGCGGCGATGAGCAGGCACCAGCTCAGCCGGCTGATCGTCGTGGCGACGAGGACCGTCGGCTGCTTTCGGTGCTGCGCGGCGACGATGCGCGCGGCCAGGAACTGGGGCAGCAGCCAGGAGCCGGTTTGGACCGAGCCGAGCAGGCCGATCAGGACCGGCTCGGCTGTCAGATGGCCCATCAGCGACGGCATCACGCTCGACAGATCGACGAAAGAAAGCGCGAAGGTGAAAACCGCCGCGTCGACGGTGAAGCAGATAAAGTTGCGGCGTTCAATCCCGGGGATCAACCCAGCTCCCATCGCCGGACCTGATAGCCCGGAGCGCGACGTCTGATACCGTTTTCGGGTAGAGGGTGATTCTGTTTTGAGGGCAGGGTGGCTTTGCCACCCTGCCCTCAAAACATCACTGTCCTACCGAAATGCGTGTGACGCAGAGATCTACCCAGCCATGGTACCGTCGCGCCGAGCCAGGAGCAAGAGATCGAGATGACCGGGGCCTGAGACGGAATCGCGGGCGGGCGTACCATCGCGCGAAGGTGCGATATCTCCGAGCTTCCCCGGCCTAACGTTTTCCTAACCCCGGCCGTCCTCGTTGCGAACACTTTGCTAATACCCAGCTTCTAGGATTTCCCGTATGAGCAGCTCGGCGATGCCCTGGCGTGGGGACAAGCTACCCGCTCGGCACGCGAGGGCGCCGTGAAGGGCAGTATCTAACGGTGCAGCTCGTTCGCCGAGCCCCGGACGACGATCTAGCTCGATTATCCGGTCGTCCGGAGCGATCTGGCTCGCCCGGGGGCGTCGCGAGGGCTCGACTCGTGGCTCTCGCTGGAACGTCGATGGTCGGAAGGATCCTGGAACTCATCGCCTTCTCGCTGGTCAAGGTTCGGTCGCGGTACGTGGTCGATGACCAGCCGCGAACCGCGGTCAGATGAATGTACGAGGTCAGACGATGGGTGTGGCATTTCTCTTAGTGGTCGTCCTTTTCACGTTGATCTATCTGGTGTACGCCTTGCTCTGGCCGGAAAGGTTTTGAGATGGTGACCGACGTTCTCCAAATCGCGATTGTTCTCGCCCTGATCGTGCTCCTGGCCATTCCGGTCGGGCGCTACATGGCCGCCGTCTTCACCGGCCGCCACACGTTCCTCGATCCGGTCTTGGATCCGGTAGACAACCTGATCTATCGGCTGAGCGGCGTGGACCGTCGGGGGATGCGGTGGCCGGCCTACGTCGTGGCGCTGCTGCTGACGAACCTGGTCATGTTCATCATCCAATTCGTGATTCTCGAGACGCAACAGATTCTCCCGATCAACCCGGACGGCCAGGGGACGGTCAATCCGTTTCTCGCTTTCAATACCGCCGCCAGCTTCATCACCAACACTAACTGGCAGAACTACGGCGGTGAGAATACCCTTTCCTACTTCAGCCAGATGTTCGCGATCATCTTCCCCCAGTTCACCTCGGCGGCGACCGGCCTTGCCGCCGGGGTTGCCTTCATCCGAGGCCTGGGCGGAAGCACCGACCTTGGGAACTTCTACGTCGACCTGACTCGGTCGATCACCCGCATCTTGCTGCCGATCTCGCTCGCCGCCGCCGTCGTCCTGGTTGGCCTGGGCGTGCCACAGACCTTCTCGGGGGCTTTGACGGTCTCGACGCTCAATGGGCCGCCGGGGCAGAATCAGGGAACACTTTCGCAAGTGTCCCCGGGCCACCCCACCCCGGATTTAGGAGATCTTGGGGGAATTTCCCCCAAACCCCCAGTTGAGCCGACCGCGACGCCAGCGCCATCCGAGACATCCCAGGGGAAGCAGACGATCACTCGGGGTCTGGTCGCGTCGCTGGCGAGCATCAAGCACCTGGGGACGAACGGTGGGGGCTGGTTCAACGCCAACTCGGCCCATCCGTTTGAGAATCCGACGCCGATCACCAACGTCCTCGAGATCCTGCTGATGGCCCTGATTCCGACCTCGATCATCATCACCCTCGGGTACATGATCAATCGGCAGAAGCAGGCGATCACCTTCTTCGCGGTGATGTCGGCGTTCTTTCTCGCCTTCCTCGTCGTCACCTACGTTGGCGAGACCGAAGGCAACCCACTCTTTACCGCGATTGGTCTCGATCCGTCCCAGGGCAACATGGAAGGTCACGAGGTCCGCTTCGGTCAGGCCGGAACGACGCTGTTTGTGACGGCCACGACCGCGTTCACGACCGGCTCCGTCGACGCGATGCACGACAGCCTCACGCCCCTCGCCAGTATCACGCCAATCAGCCAGATGCTCTTGAACATGGTGTTCGGCGGCAAGGGTGTCGGATTCATCAACCTGATCATCTTCGCCATCCTGGGCATCTTCCTCACCGGCCTGATGGTCGGCCGGACGCCGGAATTTCTTGGCAAGAAGATCGAGGTGCACGAGGTCAAGCTGGCGTCGCTCTCCTTTCTGATGCACCCGCTCCTGATCCTCGGCTTCATGGCGATCACCCTGGCTTTACGGATCAACCTCGACTCGATCGCGAACCCCGGGCCCCACGGCTTTAGCGAGCTCATGTACATGTACACGTCGCAGGCGGCGAACAACGGGTCGGCGTTTGCCGGGATCAACGGCAACACGCCCTGGTTCAACGTCAGCGGTGGGATCGTCATGATCCTCGGTCGGTACGTGTCGATCGTCCTGATGCTTGCCCTGGCGGGCTCGCTGGCCGCGAAGAAGCCGGTGCCGACGAGCATCGGCACGATGCGGACCGACGACGGTCTCTTCGCCGGCGTCCTGACCGGTACCGTCCTGATCCTTGGCGCGCTGACGTTCTTCCCGGTGCTCGCCCTCGGCCCGATCGCCGAGCAGCTGGCGATGTTCGCTGGAAAGGCATTCTGAGATGAAGGAACACAAGAGCCGCAGTCGCACGTTCAACCGCGCGATTCTCGTTCCCGCCCTGACCGAGGCGGTCTGGAAGCTCGACCCGCGCTGGATGGTGCGTAACCCGGTGATGTTCGTCGTCGAGATCGGGGCCGTCCTGACGCTCTTGTTGACGATCTCGCCGACGATCTTCGGCGGCACGGCGGCCAGCCGGGGCTACAACCTGATCGTCACGGTGATCCTGGTGCTGACCGTCCTCTTCGCCAATTACGCCGAGGCGGTGGCCGAGGCCCGGGGCCGAGCCCAGGCCGACACCCTGCGCCGGACCAAGCGGGACACGCCGGCCAAGAGGGTGCGGGCCAACGGCTCGATCGAGACGGTTTCGTCGGCCGCGCTGCGAAAGGGAGACGTCGTTCTGATCGAAGAAGGCGACATCGTCCCCGGCGACGGCGACGTGATCGAGGGGGTCGCCTACGTCAACGAGTCGGCGATCACCGGCGAGTCGGCCCCGGTGCTCAAGGAGCCGGGCACCGACATTCGTAGCTCGGTGACCGGCGGCACCCAGGTCATCAGCGACACCCTGCGGGTACGAATCACCGCGAACCCCGGCGAGACCTTCCTGGATCGGATGATCGCGCTGGTCGAAGGAGCGAAGCGGCAGAAAACGCCCAACGAGATCGCCCTGACGGTCGTGCTGGCGGTCTTTACCCTGATCTTCCTGATCGTCTGCGTCACCCTGTACCCGTTCGCCGCCTTCCTGGGGGCGCCGGTCGACGTCGCGACCTTGATCGCGCTGCTGGTGTGCCTGATCCCGACGACGATCGGCGCATTGCTCTCGGCGATCGGCATAGCCGGCATGGACCGGGTGACCCAGTTCAACGTGCTGGCGATGTCGGGTAAGGCGGTCGAGGCGGCCGGCGACATCGACACCCTGATCCTGGACAAGACCGGTACGATCACCTTCGGGAACCGCTTAGCGACCGAGTTCATTCCGGTCGCCGGCCACACCGAGAATGAAGTGGCCGAGGCGGCGATGCTCTCGTCGGTGGCCGACGACACGCCGGAGGGAAAGTCGATCGTCGCCCTGGCGGAGCGGGAGGGGCTGCACCCGGACGGCATCGTGGCCAACGCCGAGCTGATTCCGTTCAGCGCGGAGACGCGGATGAGCGGGATCGCCGAGAATGGGCGCAAGATCATGAAGGGCGCGGTCGACGCCATCGGCGGGATGGTCGGACAGGTGCCATCGGACGTGAAAGGCTACGCCGACCGGATCGCCGGCGAAGGTGGGACGCCGCTGGCGGTGGCGGTCAACCAGGACGTCTACGGTCTGGTTTACCTCAAGGATACGGTCAAGCCGGGCATTCGCGAGCGCTTCGCCGACCTGCGGGCGATGGGTATCCGGACGATCATGGTGACCGGCGACAACCCGCTCACCGCGAAGACGATTGCCCAGGAGGCGGGCGTCGACGACTTCGTCGCCCAGGCGAAGCCGGAGGACAAAATTCGGATCATCAAGGCGGAACAGGCCCAGGGCAAGCTGGTTGGGATGACCGGCGACGGGACCAACGACGCTCCCGCGCTCGCCCAGGCCGACGTTGGGCTGGCGATGAACTCGGGGACGAGCGCCGCCAAGGAAGCGGCGAACATGGTCGACCTGGATTCCGACCCGACCAAGCTGCTGGAAGTCGTGATGATCGGGAAGCAGTTGCTGATCACCCGGGGGGCGATCACGACGTTCTCGATCGCCAACGACGTCGCCAAGTACTTCGCGATCATCCCGGCGATGTTCACCGCGATCTTTCCGGAGCTGCAGGCGCTGAACATCATGCGACTGGCGACCCCGCAGAGCGCGATCCTCTCGGCGCTAATTTTCAACGCGTTGATCATTCCGGCGCTGATCCCGCTGGCGATGCGCGGCGTGTCCTATCGGCCCTCGAGCGCGAGCGACTTGCTGCGGCGCAACATCGCCATTTATGGCGTGGGCGGGGTGATCGCGCCCTTCATCGGGATCAAGGCGATCGACCTGGTGCTGAGCGTCCTCAACGTGGTAAAGGTGTAGGACGCGGCGGGCGTGCGGAGAGGTGAGCGATGATGAGGACGTTATTGCCGGCGATTCGGATCTCGGTCGTCCTGTTGATCCTGCTGGGCGGGATCTACCCGACGCTGACGACGGTGATTAGCCAGGCGCTCTTCCCCTACCAGGCGAACGGGAGTATCGTCATGGGACCGGACGGCAAGCCGGTTGGATCGGCGTTGATCGCCCAGGCATTCGACAAGGACAGATACTTCCACCCCAGGCCGTCGGCGGCGGGCCCGGACGGCTACGACGCCACGCAATCGGGCGGCTCGAACCTGGGACCGACGAACAAGACGCTGATTGATCGGGTGAAGGTGGCCGCGGCGGCGCTGCGCAAGGAGAATCCAAGTCTGACGGTGCTGCCGGCGGATCTGTTGACGACGTCGGGGTCGGGGCTGGATCCGGACGTCTCGGTGGAGGGCGCGATGGCGCAGGTGCCGCGGGTGGCGCAGGCGCGCCATCTGACCGAGCAGCAGGTGACGGCGCTGGTGCAGAGCCACGTCACCGGTCGCGACCTGGGTATTTTTGGCGATCCGCGGGTCAACGTGCTGGAGCTGAACCTGGCGCTCGATCGATTGGCGCCGTCGCATTAACGGCTGTTGGTAGCCAAAGTGGTATCATGAACGATGTAACGTATTTATTGTTTTTAGTGTAGGCTCTTGATGGCTGAGGAAACGCGACGAGCAGACGACGAGCGACCCACGGCTGAAGAGATGCTCGATCGAGTGCGGCTGGTCGAGCGGGGCGAGGCCAGGGCCTGGCTGCGCGTCTATCTCGGCTACGCGCCGGGTGTGGGGAAGACCTACGCGATGCTTCACGAGGGGCAGCGCCGGAGGCAGCGCGGAACCGACGTGGTAGTCGGCTGGGTCGAGACCCACGGACGTCCGCACACGATGGAGGCGATCGGCGACCTCGAAGTTATTCCGCGTCGGCAGATCAGCTACCAGGGCGTGGTCGTCGAGGAGATGGACGTCGACGCGATTCTCGCCCGACGACCCCAGGTGGTTCTGATCGACGAGCTCGCCCACACCAACGCGCCCGGCTCGCCCCGGCAGAAGCGGTATCAAGACGTTCTTCACATCCGCGACGCCGGGATCAACGTCATTACCACGGTGAATATCCAGCACCTCGAAAGTCTGAAGGACACCATCGAGCGGATCACCGGCGTTCGGATCCGTGAGACGCTCCCCGATTGGGTCGTCGACGACGCGGACGAGCTGGAGCTGGCCGACATCTCTCCGGAAGCGCTTCAGAAGCGGATGATGCACGGCAACATCTATCCGAAGACGCGGGTGGACGACGCGCTCAGCCACTTCTTCCGAAAAGGCAACCTCTCCGCGCTGCGCGAGCTGGCCCTGCGGAGGGTGCTCGAGCACACCGACTCGCGATTGCACGACTACATGCGGAGTCGGGGAATCAAAGGCCCGTGGCACTGCAACGAAACCGTGCTCGTCTGCGTTCCGCCGAACGAACAGGCGCAGCAATTGGTGCGCCGAGGCGCGCACCTCGCCGCGCGTCTTCAGGCGCGATTCGTCGCCGTTCACGTTGCGCGTCCGGGGCAGCGACTGGACCCACGGCGCGCGCGGGGCTATCAGGACGTTCAGAAAGCCCTGCAGCTCGCCCGGGAGCTCGGGGCCGAGGTCGTGAGCCAGGAGGGGGAAAACGTCGGGGAGGCGATCGCTCGCTACGCGATGGACGTGAACGCCACGCAGATCGTGCTTGGGGAAAGCACGCGCTCGTGGCTGCGGGAGATCCTGAAAGGCTCGATCACCCGCGAAATACTGCGACGGACGAAGGACGTGGACGTCCACGTCGTCCAGCGGGCGGAAGCAAAGTGAAAGCTGGAACAAAGTGGCGAGAGCGTCGGTTCCAGATCCGCGCCGCCCAGGTCCAGGACGCGCTCGTCGACACCTCCCTGGCGATTCTGGTCGTCGTCGCGACATCGCTCCTGATCAAGCTGGTGGATTCCCAGACCCACGTGATCAACATCTCCAATCTGTACATCATCGGCACGGCGGCGCTGGCCGCGCGGCGCGGCCTGTACCCGGCCGTCCTCGCGTCGGTTCTTTCGTTCCTGGTGTATGACTGGTTCTTCATCCCGCCGATCAACACGCTGACCGTCGACGATCCGAGCGAGTACGTAGAGCTGGTGACGCTGCTGGTCACCTCGGTCCTGATCGGTCAGCTCCTCGCGCGCGTTCAGCACCGCGCGCGGGAGGCCCGTCGACAACAGACCCAGACCGAACTGTTGTACGAAGTGAGCCGCGCCGCGCTCTCAAGCTCGGACGTCACGGACGTGTACGCGCTCGCGCTTCGGCGGCTGAGCGAGACGCTCGGGCTTGACTGGAGTCGCCTGTACGTCCGAAGCGACTCCGGACTCGACGAAGTCGCGACGTTTGGGGCACCGCCGGACAGCCCGGACGTGCGACACCTCCGGCAAAGGGTGGTCGAGGAGGCGCAGCCCCTCGGAATCTGGCGCCAGAAATTGAACAACGTGCGAATCGTCAGCGAGTTGGACATCGGCGCGGGACAGGCGAGCTCGCCCGAGGGTGGTACCCTGGAGGAAGTCGACGTTCCGCTGTCGATCGAATCACGGGTCGAGGGCCTGCTCGCGGTGGGGGGCAAGGCGTCTGCGGAAGCGCTCACCCCCGACGAGGCGCGATTTCTCCGGGCGTTCGCCAATCAATTGGCCAGCGCGATCCAGCGTAATCGGCTGGCCGACCAGCGCGCTAGGGCGCGGGCGTTGGAAGAGAGCGACCGTCTCAAGCTGGCCCTCGTGTCGTCGGTGTCCCACGAGCTGAAGACGCCGCTGACCGCGATCAAAGCGTCGGCCACGGCGCTTCTGGAGGAGGGGACGACCGACACCGTGGTCCGGCGCGAGCTGGCCGAATCGATCAACCGCGAGACCGATCGGTTGACCCGGTTAGTGAGTAACCTGCTGGACATGTCGCGCCTGGAGGCCGGAACGCTTCGCCCGCGCATGGAATGGGTATCGATCGCGGACGTCGTCGCGGACGTGCTTGACCGGATGGAGCCGGTTCTCCAGGGACGCAAGGTGGCAGTCCGTCTGCCGGATGGGCTACCGGATACGCCGCTGGACTTCGTGCTGATCAGCCAGGTGTTGACAAACCTGCTCGACAACGCGGTGCGCTACTCGCCGGACAAAGCGGGCATCTCGATCTCCGCCGAGGTCGTTCGCGATCAGCTGCGGGTGAGCGTCTTCAACGAGGGAAGCCACATCCCGCCGGCCGATCTCGAGCGGCTGTTCGACAAGTTCTATCGGCTCAGCACGGCTCCGGGCGGCACCGGCCTGGGGCTGGCGATCGCCCGGGGAATC
>JAJPKB010000485.1 GCA_021323915.1 Chloroflexota bacterium
CCCGCACCGGCGGGTACAGTTCGGCGGGGGAGGGCATCGGCACACCTCGGGGTCCGGAGTCTTCGACACCCCCAGTATGCCCCGCGCTACGCCCGCTCTCCCCCATCCTGCCCACTCCTATGGGACAAGCCCCCGCGCTACCGGTTTATCGAGCGTCTGCTGCTTGGACCACGGAACTGGTCTAGGGTTTCCGCACCGCGATGTAAACCCTCGTTCCCCGGGGAACCTGCAGCCCAGCCTGGGGAAGCTGACTGAGCACGCGTCCGGGCGGGATCGACAGGAAGAAGCTTCGATCCGGAACGTCGTTGATCGTCTGATAGTTGACGTAGCTGGTCATCAAGCCGGAATCGGTGATCACACGCTGAGCGTCGGCCTCGGTCAGACCGACGAGACTCGGCACCACGACCAGGTTCGGGTTGCTTGGCGCGGCGATTGGCGTCACCTGCTCCGGAGGCGCCGGGACCGGCGTCGACGTCGGCGGGACCGGCGTGGCGGTCGGAACCGGCGTCGGCGGCAATGGTGTCGGCGTGGGCATGGGCGCCGACTCGGTCGGCAAGGTACCGTCGATGAACCAGTCGGTGACGGTGGGGCGGCCCGGCACCGGTCGCAAGCCGGTCTCGGCGTCGACGGAGGCGCGAACCAGCCCGGAGGGTCGAGCGAATTGCATCACCGGCGCAGATTTCAGCGCCGCCTCGATGAACTCGTGCCAGATCAAGCCAGCGCCCCGCGCGCCGAAAACGTTCTTCATCGGCTGATCGTTCGCGTTTCCAACCCATACCCCCACCACCAGCTGGGGCGTATATCCCACCGTCCACGAGTCCTGGAATTCCTCGGTCGTGCCGGTCTTGACCGCGGCGGGACGGTTGATCTCGAGGTAGGAGTGGGGACCAAACGTCTCCGCGCGGGCGGCGTCGTCGGCAAGAATATCGGTGATCAGCCAGGTCGCCTGCGGGCTTGCCAGGCGAATCCCGGCCGGCGGCCGATAGTTGTACAGCACCTTTCCCGAGGCGTCGGTCACCCGGAGAATCGCCACCGGCTCGAGCTGGGTCTGGCCCGCCTGTGGAGTCGCTACCGGCTCGCCGATCTGCAACCCTTCGTTGGCGAGCGTGGCGTACGCGAACGTGAGGTCGAGCAATCGGACCGGCCCGCTTCCCAGCGTTAACGACAGGCCGTAGTATCCGGGCGGCTGCTGCAGGGTCGTGATCCCGAAGAGATGAAGCGTGTACAGAAGCTGGTTGATCCCGATCTTGTTCAGCATCTCGACGGCAGGTACGTTCAGCGAGTTCGCCAGGGCGCGGCGGACCGTCACCGGCCCGCGAAACTTGTAGTCGGCGTCGTGGGGCTGATAGGGTGGCTGACCCTTTCCCATCGAATATTCGATCGGCGAGTCCATCAAGATGCTCGCCGGCGTGGCGATCCGATGCTCGAAGGCGTAGAGGTAATTGAACGGTTTGAGCGTCGAGCCGGGCTGACGGGCGGTCAACGCCATGTTGATCTGCCCTTGGATCGAGTCGTCGTAGAAGTTGGCGCTCCCAACCATCGCCAGAATCTCGCCGGTCCGAGGGTCGATCGCGACCAGCGCGGCGTTGTTCGCGTTGTCGGCTTTGATCGTGGCGAGTCGGTTCTTCACGATCGTTTCGGCCTGGTTCTGCAGGTCCAGGTCGATCGAGGTGTAAACCCGCAGCCCCCCTTCGTACAACTGCTGACGGCTGAATCGGTCCTCAAGCAGACTCCGCACGTAGGTAACGAAGTGGGGCGCCTCGAACACCGTCGGCGCGGAGTGGTAGTCGAGCGGCTCGGCCGCGGCCGCGTCGGCCTGGGCCTGGGTCAGATAGCCGTGCTTGACCATGAGCTGAAGGACTTCGAGCTGGCGCTGTTTCGCCGCGTTCGGGTGCTGATAGGGATCGTAGGCCGCCGGCGCCTGCGGCAGACCGGCGATGAGCGCCGCCTGAGCCAGCGTCAGCTGACCGACCGGCTTGTCGAAGTAGGTCTCGGACGCCGCCTCCACGCCGTAGGCCAGATTTCCGTAGTTGATCTCGTTGAGGTACCGCTCCAGAATCTCGTCCTTGCTGTAGCGCTCGGAGACACGCACCGCGAGAATCGCTTCCTCGACCTTCCGACCGAGCGATTGCGACTGGCGCTCTTGCGGCGTCATGAGCACGTTTCGGACGAGCTGCTGGGTGATTGTGCTGGCGCCCGAAACGATCTGACGGTGAACCGTATCCTGGACCAGCGCTCGCATGATCGCGAGTGGATCGACCCCCGGGTTCGTATAGAAATTTGGATCCTCGGTCGAGATCGTCGCGTCGATGAGGGCCGGCGGGATCTGGTTCAGGTGCACGAGCGTCCGCCGTCCTCCCTGTGGATCGAACAGCTCGTACAACAACCGCCCCTTGCGGTCGTAAATCATCGTGGATTGGAAGACGCTCTTGGAGAAGACCTGATCGACCGGCGGAAGGTCGCGGGTGAGATAATCCGATAGCTCGCCAACGACGCGGAACCCGAACAGCGCGAGGAGCACCGCGCTGACCGCGAACGTCGTGACCAGCATGATACCCAGGACAGCAACCGCGAGCGAGCTCAGGAAACTGTCGCCGCGCCGCCGCGGCCGGCTGTAGCGAACGAGTGGATTGGGCTTCCGCGGAATTCGCTTGGTAGCGCTCATTCCGGTCGATTATAACACTCTTAAAGCCTCTGGCCCACTTTCTGCCCTTACTTATGTCGAGATGAAACAACCGACGAAGCAATCAGAGATCAGGGCCCTGGAGCGCGATGCGTTTCAACGAGGAATTCAGGTCTTTGGCGAAGGCAACCTCGACGCCGCGCTCATGCTGGTCGGCGAAGCGCCGGGGAAGGAAGAAGTCGCGACCGGCAGGCCGTTTCAGGGGCCGGCTGGACAGACTCTCGATCGCCTCCTCGAAATGGTCGACCTCCCTCGCCGCGAGCTTTGGATTACCAACCTGGTGAAGATTCGGCCCACCGTCGAGACTCGCCGGAACAAGACCAACCGCCCGCCGAGCGCCGAGGAGATCGCGGCCCACGTCGATATTCTCCGCGAGGAGATCAGAATCGTTCGCCCCAGGGTGATTCTCTGCCTCGGGGTGACCGCCGCGTCGGCGCTGATCCACCCGAACTTCAAAGTCGGCGACGAGCGCGGTCGCTGGTTTCCCGGGCCCGAGCAGTCGCTCCTCACGGCGACCTATCACCCGTCCTACCTGCTGCGCTTGCGCGGACCGAACTACGAAGCGGCCCGCGACGCGATGGCCGCCGATCTCCTGCGCGCCTGGGCAACCGCGACGACCGGCCGGGGCGGGGCGGTTTAGGAAGCGCTTCCAAAAAGCCGTCGCGCCGCTGAGGAATTCGTGGGTGCGCCGCGCCATACGTCCTCCTTGAGTAAAACCTGCAATGGCGGCTTTACCATCGTTATTGCTCAAAGTCAAGTTAGGTGCTACCGCTGTCGGTTTGCGCCAAAATCGTCCTCCGGTTACAATCCGGCTATCCGGTAGCGAGGAGAGCTGGTGCACCCGGAGCTCGGAATCCTGGCCGACGACCTGACCGGCGCGACCGATAGCGGTCTCCAGTTCGCAAAGTGCGGGTGGCGAACCCACGTCTCACTCACCGGGTCGGGAAGCGTCGCCTGCGATGTCCTCGTGTTCGATTCCGATTCGCGTTCCCTTGCGCCATCCGATGCGCGGGAGCGCGTTCGGGCGGCAACGCGACGACTGCGCGATTCGGGCACCCAGCGCTTCTACAAGAAGATCGATTCCACGGCCCGGGGCAACCTCGGCGCGGAGATCGAGGCGATGCTCGAGGCGCTGGGCCTGCCGGGCGCTTTGATCTGCCCCGCCTTTCCGCGCCTGGGCCGAACGATCCGCGAGGGTAACGTCATGGTTCATGGCGTTCCGCTCGATCGGTCGGAGTTCGCCAACGACCCCCTCTGGCCAGCTACCACCGCGTCGCTCACCGAGATCCTTCGGCGCCAGACGTCCCTGCCGATCGCTCAGTTGCGCGCCGACGACGTCCGCCGCGGCCCTGCCCACGTCCGAAGTCGCCTCGCCGATCTCTTGCGCGACGGCGTCCGCTTGATCGTCGGGGATGGCGAGTCGCCGATCGATCTCCGCTGTCTGGTCGAAGCAGCGCGGCAGAGCGAGGGAAGGATCCTGCCGGTCGGCTCGGCCGGGCTCGCCGAGTGGCTCGTCGGATCGCTGGCCCGGCCAGCCCGTCCACCCCGGGAGATCCATTTGAGCCACGAGCCGATTCTGCTTGTCGCGGGAACCGTGAACCGGACCGGCCTCGCCCAGCTGGCACGTCTGGTTGAGAGTGGGGTCAAGCTCGTCCGACTTTCGCCGGCCGACGCGCTACGCGACCTGGAACGGGCCGCCGGGAAAGCCGCGGCCGAGCTGACGCGGGAGTTTCGCGACGGCGGTTGCCTCGCGCTCGCTCTCGTCGATCCAACGTCCGAGGCGACGGACCTGGGCGCGGTCGCCGCTCAGGGCGGGTTGGAAATTGGCCCGGCGACCGATCGGCTGGTTCGAGCGCTCGGATCGGCGACCGGACTCACCCTCGCCTCCGTCAGCCCGGCGGCCCTGATCCTGACCGGCGGAGATACCGCGCGATCGGTCTGCGCCTCCCTGGGGGCCAACGGACTGGACGTCCACCGTGAAGCCGCGCCGGGTATTCCGATCTGCCTGCTCGAGGGTGGCCGCTGGGACGGCCTGCCGGTCGTGACCAAGGCGGGTGGCTTCGGGACGGTGGACACCCTGACCCGAGTCGTGAAGCAACTGGAGGAGATGCGGCGATGAGCTCACCTTACCGACCGATCGTCGGTCTGACCATGGGCGATCCGGCCGGCATCGGGCCGGAAGTCGTGGTCAAGGCGATGAACGAGGAAGCGCTGTATGACCGGTGCCGGCCCCTGGCCATCGGCGACGCGGCGGTCTTTCGCCGAACTACCGCCGCCCTCGGCATCGACGCGCGCGTAAGCGTGACGTCGGAGCCGGCGAACGGGACATACTCCCACGGCACTCTGGACGTGTTCCAGGCGACGAGCGAGAATCTCGAGAGTATCGTGCCCGGCGAGGTTCAGCCGGCCGCCGGAAAAGCGGCCGCCGAGTGCGTGATCAAGGCAACCGAGTTGGCGCTGGCGGGAAAGATCGACGCGATCGCCACCGCTCCGCTCAACAAAGACGCCCTGAACCAGGCCGGCTACCACTATCCCGGCCACACCGAGATGCTGGCCGACCTGACCGGGACCACTGACTTCTCGCTCACTCTGATTGCCGACCAGCTACGCGTCATTCACGTGACGACCCACGTGTCCATGCGAAAGGCGCTCGACCTGATCGACCGGGGACGCGTGCTGCGGATTGTCCGCCTCGCCGATCGATTCTGTCGCTACCTCGGAATCGCCGCGCCGCGCGTCGCGGTAGCCGGGTTCAACTGCCACGCGGGTGAAAATGGTCTCTTCGGCAGCGAAGAGATCGATCACATTCGGCCCGCCGTCGAAGAGGCGCGCGCGGAGGGCATCGACGCGACCGGTCCGTGGCCCGGCGATACGATCTTCTACCGGGCGAGTAAGGGGGAATTCGACATCGTGGTGGCGATGTACCACGATCAGGGGCACATTCCGGTGAAGATGCTCGGGTTCGAGGCCGGGGTGAACACCACCGCTGGCCTGCCGATCATCCGAACCTCGGTCGACCACGGAACCGCCTTTGACATCGCCGGAACCGGCAAGGCGAGCCACGGCAGCATGGTCGAGGCAGTCCGGCTCGCGGCAAAGCTTACGCTGGAGAAACGGCCGGTCGGCGTCTGAGGCCGACCTCAAGACTGCTGGAGGCCCTCGGCCAGCGCCACGAAGGCCCGCAGCGGAATGCCGGTTGGCCCTTTCGCCAGGTAAGGCTCCTCCCGCTCGGTCCAAGCGGTGCCGGCGATGTCCAGGTGGGCCCAGGCGTTGCCCTCGTCGACGAACTCCCCGATGAAGGCCGCGCCGGTGATCGTACCGGCCGCCCTCCCGCCGACGTTGGCGACGTCGGCGATCTCGCTTTTCAGCTGCCTGGCGTACTCCTCGAAGAGCGGCAGTTGCCAGACGCGCTCGCCCGCCTTTTCCGAAGCGCACTTCACCTGGTCGACCCATTCTTGCGGCCTTCCCAGCAGGCCAGCCGCCTGGTTACCGAGCGCGACGACCACCGCGCCGGTAAGCGTCGCGGCGTCGACGAGGCGCTTCGCTCCCAGTCTTTGGGCGTAACAAATCGCGTCGGCCAGGATCATCCTTCCCTCGGCGTCCGTGTTCAGCACTTCGATCGTCTTGCCGTTGAGCGCGGTCACCACGTCTCCCGGGCGCATGGCGTGGCCGGACGGCATGTTCTCAACCGCCGGAACGATGCCGAGAACGTTCACCCGAAGGCGCAGCCGGGCGATGGCGCTCATCGCCCCGACCGTCGCGGCGGCGCCGGCCATGTCTTCCTTCATCAGATGCATGTCCGAGGCCGGCTTGATCGAAATGCCGCCGGTGTCGAAGGTGACTCCCTTGCCGATCAGAGCCAGGTCGACGCCGTCACCTCCGCGTCCCTTGTACGTCATCACGATCGTCATAGGTGGCTGCTCGCTGCCCTCCGAGACCCCGAGCAGCGCGCCCATGCCGAGCGCGGCCATGCGCGCTCGATCGAGAACGTCGAGGCTGTAGCCTGCTTCCGCGCCCTCGCGCGTCGCCGCGGCCGCCAGCTTCTCGGGCGTCAGCACGTTGCCGGGGGCGTTCGCCAGGTGACGGGCGAAGTTGACCGCCTCGCCGATTACCTGGCCACGCTTCGCCCCTTCCTCGGCCGCGCTGGTACGCTGGACGCTCGATTCGAGGACCGTCAGGCTGGTGAGACGGGTCAGCGGCTCCTCACGCTTCGTCTTGTATTCGCCGGGGTCGAACGTGCCGAGGATCGCGCCGGTCACGACGGCTTCGGCGAGATCGCCCCCATCGGCCGCGCCGCGCATCCAGATCGCGACGGTCGCGACCGGGCGCTTGAGCAAGGCGCGGATCGCCGTGCCGGCCACGTCGCGCGCTCGGTTGCTCCCGAAGTCCACGCGCTTGCCGCTTCCGACAAGCAGCAGGCGTGGCGCATAGGTTTGTCCGCCGGTGGGGAGTAACGTCGTGTGAAAGAGCTTGCCGTCGAGCTCGCCGAGGTCGGCGAGGCGAGAGATCGCTCCCTGGAGCTTCTGGTCCAGCGACGCCAGGGTGCTTTCGGAGACCTTCTCGTCTTCGAAGACGTTCACGACGAGGGCGTCGACGGCACAACTGGATGGCTCTTGCGCCGAAACGGTCACGTTCAAGGACGACATCGTTCTCCTTTCCGGCGAACAACCGGTGACATCATTGTCTGACCGGATTATACACCGTCGGCCGCCTGCCGCTCCTTGCTCAGCTTCCGGTACGAGATGCCGATTCCCTGACGGGCATCGAGGCCGAGCTCACCGGCCGCCTCTTCGATCGACGCGCGCGCCCCTTCCAGCTCCACGAAGTGGCCAAACGGAAACGAATCGAGCGCTACCTCGACGTCGCGAAGTCGCCAGGTCTCGCGGTGCTTCTCCAGGCGCTCGGTGGGGCGAAATCCCAGGCGCTCGAGGATAACCACCGCGTCGTCGAAGCTCGACACCGTGATCTCCACCTCCGGGCGAGCGACTACTCCGTCGCGGAAGTCGCTCGGGCCCTTCCAGGTGAGGCGGACGCGCTGGTCCCGCCGCAGCCGCAGGCTCTGATCGCGCGCCTTGAGCTCGCCATCCCGATCGAAGTAGGCGTTCTCCTCGTCCACCGTGCTGAGGTGACGGGCGCCGAGCGCGGCGAGGCGCGCTCGAATCGGGGCCAGGTCCGTCACCTCGATCTTGATTTCGGTCTCCACTTACGCCTCCCGCTTCAGCGGCAGCTCGACCGGCGCCCCACCGCGATCGCTCGAGAGACGAATCGCTTCGACGATCTCCAACGCCGCCCGACCCGCTCGCCCGTCGATGGCCGGCGCACGGCCCGAGCGCAGCGCGTCGTAGAAGTCGACGAACTCGGCGACGTGGCCCACCAGCGAGACCTTCGCCGGATCGCGCGCTGAATCCCCGCGCTGGTCCGACGCGGTCACCCGCTCCGGCTCGCGTCCTTTGAGGTTCCAATCGGCGACCCCCTGTCCCTGGTTCAAGATCAGCGAGCCGCCGTCGCCGTGAAGCTCGATACGCTCCGAGTAGCCCGGGTACGTCGCGGTGCTGGCCACCAGCGTTCCCAGCGCTCCAGACGCGAACTCGAGGGTCGCCGTCGCGACATCCTCCATCTCGATCAGGTGGACCGCCGTCTTCACCCGACCGGCGATCCGACGAACCGGTCCCGCCAGCCACTGCAACAGGTCGATGCTGTGAATGGCCTGATTGATCAAGACCGCGCCGCCTTCGAGATCCCGTCGGCCGCGCCAGGCGCTGGATGCATAGTAAGCGGGCTCCCGCCACCACTTGGCGTAGCAATCGGCCAGGAAGATTCGGCCGAGCCGGCCGCCGTCCAGGTCGCGCTTGATCTGGCGCGGCAGGGGCGTGAAGCGAAACTGAAACAACGCGCCCAGGACCACGCCGGCCGACTCGCAGGCAGCAATGATTCGATCCGCCTCCGCCACGTTCCGAGCCATCGGCTTCTCGATCAGCACGTGGATTCCGGCGCCAGCGGCCGTTTTCGCGTATTCTTCACGGGCGAAAGGCGGGGTACAGAGGTGAATCGCCTGCAGACCCGGCGTCGCCAGGAGATCCTCGAAGCGGGCGAACGCTCCGGGGATTCGGTGCTGGAGGGCGAATGCATCAGCCTTCTCCTGACTCGTTCCGGCCACCGCGACCACCCTGACGCCGGGCACCTGGGCCAGGGCCTGAACGTGCATGGTCGCGCTGAGCCCGGTCCCGACGATGCCAACGTCAATCGTGTCCATGGCTTCTCCTCACGGCTTACGCCCAACGACGATCAATCGGTCGCTCTCGTCGGTCAGGGCGTCCAGGTCGTAGCTCCCGTACATCGCTTCGAGCGCTAGGCCAGCCTGCTCGAAGAGGAGTCGTAGCTCGTTCGGATAGAAGTATCGCAGAACAAACGCCGCCAGTGTTCGCCGGACTTCGCCGGTCGGGCTGATCTCATCGTAGATGCAACTCACGTCGATCCGCTGAGCGAGATCATCCTGCCACTGGCTGCGGAGCTTGACCGTTTGCCAGTCGGGACGCGGTCCGGCCCGGGTGTATTCGTGGATCACCACCCCATGCCCTTCGCCGAAGGCGCCCGGCGTCGGGTTGGTGAGATCGAGCGCGATCAGCCCGCCGGGTTCCAGGTGCTCGCGCATCATCGCCAGGGCGCGCTCCGGCTCACCGGGCTCGGCAAAGTGCCCGAAAGAGTTGAGGGCGACGAACGCGAGTGGGAAGCGACGCTCCAGCTTGAGATCAAGGGCGTTCGCCCGCACCAGCTCGACACGCCGGGAAAGGCCCGCGGCGGCGATCTTCTCCCGCGCCACCGCGAGCATGGCCGGCGAAACGTCGACGCCCACCACCGGCAGTCCGGCCTTCGCCAGCGGCAACGCCACCCGGCCGGTGCCGCAACCGATCTCGAGAACCGGACCACCGGTCCGGCGCGCGAGCTGAATCCAGAACGTCAGATCGTCATCGCAGTCCGCGGTGTCGAGATCGTAGAACCGTGCGAAGACGTCGTAAGCGTTCAATACGAAATCGGAACTCGCGCGCCGCCGTTCTCCGACGATTGGACGATCGCGTCGCAGATGACCGCGCAGCGGTACCCGTCTTCGAACGTCGCCCCGTATGGCTCGATCGGCTGGTCGTGGACGATCGCCTCGATCAGATGGTTGATCTCGTGGACGAAGGTGTGCTCCCAGCCGATTATGTGTCCCTGCGGCCACCAGTTCTTGTAGAACGGATGGAACGACTCGGTGACCAGCACGTCGGTGAAGCCACGCGCCTCGCGCGGGCCGGCGTCGGTCAAATAGACTTCGAGCTCGTTCAAGCGCTCCAGGTTGAAGCTGAGGCTGCCCTTGGATCCGTTGATCTCAAACGTGTTCATGTTCTTTCGCCCGGTCGCGAAGCGGGTCGCCTCGAGCGTGCCCAGCGCGCCGTTTTCGAAGTCGACCAGCGCGACGAACGCATCGTCGACGTCGACGGTGGCCTTGCGCGCGGAGCCGGACTCGGCCGGGCGCTCCTTGATGAACGTCTTGGTCAGCCCGTTGACCGCGCGTGGCTCGCCGACCAGGAATCGAGCCAGGTCGATGATGTGGGCGCCAAGGTCGCCGAGGGCGCCGGAGCCGGCAACGTCTCGGTTCAACCGCCAGACCATCGCGAACTCGGGATCGGCGATCCACTCCTGGAGGTAACGCGCGCGGAAGTGATAGATCTGGCCCAGCGCGCCTTGTTCGATGAGCTGACGCGCCTGACGGATCGCCGGCACGAAGCGGTAGTTGAACGCGCAGGTGTGCTTGACGCCCGCCTTCTTCACCACCTCCCACATCTGCTTCGATTCGGCGGCGGTTCGCCCGAGCGGCTTCTCGCAGATGATGTGCTTGCCGGCGTCGGCGGCCGCGATGCACGGCTCGGCGTGCAGATTGTTCGGGCCGGAGTCGTCGAAGATCTGGATCTCCGGATCGACGACGAGCTGGCGCCAATCGGTGGTGTATCGCTCGAAGCCGTAGCGCTGAGCCGCCGTGGCCACGGCGTCCTTCGAGCGACCGGCGATCGACACCAGCCGAGGAATGGCCGCGGGTGGCCAGAAGATGTACGGAAGCTTCTTGTATCCGTTCGCGTGGGCCTTACCCATGAAGGCGTACCCGAGAACGCCGACCCCAATCGACGGGATGTCGCCGGACGGGCCTGAGGCGTCACCCATGGTGACAAAGCCAACCTTCTCGGACATGGGATCGTCTCCTTCTCAGTGAGCTCAGGTTCAGGTGAAATCAGCCCCCAATTCTACGCCCCGGCGCCCGCTTGTCAAGGTCGGCCTGTCGGCTGCTTGACCGCTGCACGATGTCGCGCGAGCGCGCGGGTTTTGAGGTCACGGTTGACGCCAATCGGGGCCCATGCTATATTACAGACTGGGAAAATCAAAATCGCAAGAGGTACCAACCTATTAGCAAAGATCTCCGCATCAACGAGCGCATCCGTGCCCGGGAAGTCCGGGTCATCGGAGAAAATGGCGAGCAATTCGGCGTCCTTCCCCTCTACGAGGCGTTGCGGCTCGCTCAGGAGCACAACACCGACCTCGTTGAAGTTGCCCCGACGGCAATTCCCCCGGTCTGTCGCCTTCTCGACTATGGGCGATTCAAGTTCGAGCAAGAGAAAAAAGAGCGCGACGCGCGCAAGAATCAGAAAGTTGCCCTCCTCAAGGAAGTGCGCATGGGGCCGGCGACCGATGAGCACGACCTTACCTTCAAGAGTAAGGCGATTCAGAAGTTCTTGCAGGAAGGCGACAAGGTCAAGGTCACGGTTCGGTTTCGCGGACGGCAGATGGCGCATCCGCAGCTGGGGCGACAGATTCTGGATTCGATTCTCGCCAAGCTCCAGGGAGTTGCCAGCGTCGAGCGACCACCGGTTGTCGAGGGTCGGGCGATGTCGATGATCCTGACGTCGGCCGCTGGCCGACCGACGGCGCCGCCCACCAGCGCGCCGACGCCAGCGCCACCCCCTCCCAGTCCGGTGAGCTGATCCACTCGCTCACGACGCGGCTGCTGGCTCTCCGCCGGCCTCGTCTTCTTCGCCCTCCGGCGGCGCCGTGAAGCGATCGTTATGGTGTGGAATCACGTAGACTCCGGTGGCAGCCCGAGCGTGAATCTCGGGCTGTAGCTCCAACCCGACCCGCCCCTCGCGCACCAGATCGCCCAGAATCCTCGCGGCGTCCGGTGGCAGACCGATGAAAACCCGGCCCTGAGGACTCACGAGCGGCGTTACTTCTTCACTGGCGAGATTGAACCGACGACGAATATCGGGGACGCTCACGTACGACCGGCTGCGGATGAACCAGAGGAGACTGCTCTTGCTGAGGCGCTTTTTGGGCACAGCCAACCCTCATCCCCGAGGTCAGCGAGGGCGAGAGAGCCTGCCTTAGTACCGCTGCCCAACCACCCTGTCGGTTAACCCACCACTTGCCGATGAGGAGACCGAAGCTCAACGCCAGCCGGGGCCGTTCGACCCTCGTCGACGGCGCCAGTCGTCCCACCGCCTCTTCAAGGCGGCCCAGACGTCGTTCATCGGTGTATCAATGGCTTGTCCACGCCAGCGCTGCTGGCGGGAGCTTCGTCGGCTCATCGATAGAACAAACCCCCCGATGAGACAGGCAACCGCCAGTAAGCTCATCGGGAAGCCTAGCTCTGGAATCACGAATCGCAGGACGTAGCCGATCAGCGCGAATGCCATCCCCAGGACCAGCAAGCGCGTGGGCGACACGTCGGCAGTGTACTGCCGCCAGGCCGAGGCCAGACCGTCCATCGGTCCCGGGAACGGTTGCTTCCTTCCCGGGCTCGAAAACGACGTCTTCCGAAGAATCTCTTCGATTTCGCGTTCGTATTTCTCCGGCACCTCGCCCGTCGCCTCCTTACCTTCTATTCTACGCGCGCGAACGAACGCCAGTCAACGGTTTGCCTTCCGTTCTCTCGTTCAACTAGAATGTTGGGCAATTCAGACGCCGGAGGCATGGTGACGCGGTCGTTCCTCGTCGAGCTGATCGTCGTGGTCCTGGCGCTCGTCCTCGGGTACGGCGGCATGAGCTTCGCGGAGCGTCGCGAGCCAACGCCCACGCCGTCCCTTCCTTCGCCGGTCGAGCCTCCCACCGCGACGGTCGCCCCGGCCGTCACCTTCACTCCCGCGCCAACCCTCATCGCGCAACTCGCGACGCCCACCCCGTCTCCCACCGAGCCATTGGCCACCGAAACGCCAACCGCGTCGGCCACCGCGTCCCTCCCAACCAGGACGCCAACCGCGACGCCGACGCCCATCTTCTACGTCGTCCAGGCGGGCGACTCGCTCGACGGCATCGCGCGCCGGTTCAACGTGACCGCCGACGCGATTTCCCGGGCAAATCATCTGGGCGACCCGAACAGCCTGGCGGAAGGGCAGAAGTTGCTCATTCCGCCCAAATGATAGATCATAGGGCCTGACATGCAGATCCAAGTCCGCTTTTTCGCGATGCACCGAGAAAGGCTGGGAACCGACCGTCTGACGCTCGATCTGCCGGCGGAAGCGCCGGTATCCGAACTGATTGGCGCGCTCGTTGCCCGGTTTCCTGCTTTTGAATCCCTTGGCGCGGCGGCGCGTATCGCGGTCAACCGTGAGTACGCGTCCCCGTCGACCATCCTGCACGACGGCGACGAGGTGGCGTTGATCCCACCGGTCGCCGGAGGGGGTGACTGACGATGGTAACTGAGATCGACCGGCGCTTTCAGATCGTCGATCGACCGATCGTCGCCGAAGAGGTCGTTCGTCGCGTCGGCGACCCCGGGAACGGCGCCATCTGCGTCTTTTACGGCGTCGTCCGCGATCATGCGCTGAGTGGCCGACAAACCAGCTTCCTCGAGTACGAGGCGTACCGGGACATGGCCGAGGCGAAAATGGCCGAGATCGCCGAGGAGATCCGGCGTCGCTGGAACATCCAGCAGGTCGCGATGACCCACCGGATCGGGCGACTGGGAATCGGCGAGCCGAGCGTGATAATCGCCGTGGGCACGCCCCACCGCAAGCAGGCATTCGAAGCGTGTGAATACGCGATCGACCGGCTCAAGGAAGAGGTGCCGATCTGGAAGAAAGAAATCGGTCCGGACGGCGAGGAATGGGTCGAATGAGCAGCCCCCAGGAACGCGGGCAGGCGGTAATCGACGGGTTGGACGCGATCGACCTCGACTTCGTCCTGCACCTCCCTTCGAGCACCCTGGCTGGCGTGATCCGCCATCTCGAAAGCAAGTCGCGGCCGCGGAGCTTCCCGATCACCCGCGAAGAGGAAGCAGTTGGCATCGCCTCCGGCCTCGCGCTGGCCGGACGCAAAGCCGCGTTGGTGATCCAGGACAACGGCCTGGGAAACCTCCTCACCGCGCTCAACACGTTTCCGCGTGCTTACCACATTCCCCTGTTCATGGTGGTGTCGCGACGGGGCGGACTCAACGAATACAACTCGATGATTCACCAGTTTTGCGAGCGCGTCGAGGCAATCGCCGACGCCGCCGACCTGCGCTATTTCAGCCTGAACGGCCGCGTGCCGCTGGAGCTCTGGCCCTCGACGATCACCAAAGCCTTCGAGCACAGCCAGGTCACCCGACGACCGGTCGCCGTCTTCTGCGACCTGATGGGAGGCCAGCCGTGATGACTCGCCTCGAAGCGCTCGAAGCCATCGTCGCGGCTTATCCCCGCGAGCCAATCGTCGTCACCCTGGGCGCCACGGCGCGTGAGCTGGCCGCGGTCGCCCGCTCGGACAACCACCTCTACGTCCTCGACTCCATGGGTCTCCCGACGGCGATCGGTCTCGGCCTGAGCCTCGGACTGGACGATTCGCCGTTCGAGAAGTGCCTGGTGATCGAAGGCGACGGCAGCCTGCTGATGGGCTTCTCCACCCTCGCGACGATCGGGCTGCTGAAACCCGCCAAGCTTCTCCTGCTGGTTCTGGATAATGGCATCTATGCGGCGACCGGTGGCCAGAAGACGGCGTCGGCGGCGATCGACGTCAGCGCAGTCGCGCGAGGCTGCGGCATCGACGCGGCGGACGTCGACGATGCCCAGTCCCTCGCGCGCGAGCTCGATCGCTGCCGGACCGCCCCGGGACCGATCCTGCTCCGGGTCCGGATCGGCCCGGAGAACGCGAAGGTTCCCTATCTGCTGGAGGATCCGGTTATCCTGGGGGAAACGTTTCGCCGCTATCTCGCGGCGCAGCGACGTTGAGGGCAAACGGTGGATCCACTCGAGTATTACGCGGCGCATAGCCCGTTCACCGACCCTCGACATCACGCGTGCCGCTTCGACAATCTGCCGTCTAACCTCGCGGACCTCTGCAAAATCGTGCAGGGACTCGTCATCCACTACCGGAGCGGTCCACTCTACAACTACCTGATCCAGCCGGAGCGGCTGCCCGAGATCAATCTGCGCCACGTGGCGAAGATGCTCGATCGCCTCGTCGATCTCGACGGGCGTCCGCTCCTCGAGCCGCGACCTCCGGAAAAGCGTCTGGTCGGCTGTTGTCGAGACTTCGCCACCCTCTTTTGCTCGATGGCGCGCGCGCGAGGCATCCCGTC